>JBOHUC010000064.1:0-3657 GCA_050733935.1 Candidatus Eiseniibacteriota bacterium
GTTCATGAGCGGGAGGCCAACTTGCCCCGGGGCAAGTTGGCGGGTCCTGGCCAGGGTGAGTTGTAAAGCCCGGGGGTCCGGTGGTCTCTCTCACGGGTGCGTACGTTTTGTACGCGGACGTACACTCGTACAAGAGTGTACAAATTGTACAAGCGCCCGCGGGCACCCACACGGCCCCGGGCTTTGCATGTTCTACCGCAAGCGCGCCCGCGAGCGAATCAGGCTCGCGTAGTACTCGCCGCTCGCCTTCACGGTGCGCTTTTGCGTCTCGTAGTCCACGTGCACGATGCCGAGCCGCTGGCCGTATCCCTCACCCCACTCGAAATTGTCGAGCAGCGACCAGACGAAGTAGCCCCGCAGGTCCGCGCCCTTCGTGCGCGCGGCCGCCAGGGCCGCGATGTGGTCCCGCAGGTAGGCGACCCGCAAAGGGTCGTCGATACGCCCATCGATCGCCTTCGGCGGATCGTAGAACGCGCCGCCGTTCTCGGTGACGTAGAGCGGCACGTCCCCGTAGCGCTCCTTGATCCAGAGGAGAACGCGCGTGAGGCTCGGGGCGTGCACTTCCCAGCCCATCGTGTTGTACGTCGCGCCGGGCACGGGAACCGTACGCGACCGCGTGGGCCACACGGAGTCGTCGTTCCGGGTCACGCCGCGCGTGTAGTAATTGATCCCGAGCCAGTCGATCGGGCGTGCGATCCGCGCGTAGTCTTCCGCGGCCTGCTCGACCCAGGCCTCGCCGTAGATCGCGGCGAGCCCCTCCGCCGGCCGGCCCAGGAACAGAGGATCGAGATACTGCCGGTTCATCTGGGCTTCGGCGCGGTCCGTTGCCGCGATGTCCTCGGGGCGATCGCTCGCCGGATCCTTGGGCTCGAGATTGATGACGATGCCGATCTTGCCCGGGGTCGCGCCGGGCCCGCTTTCCGCACGACGCTCTCCCGCAATCTCCCGGAAGCGCTCGACCGCCGCCGCGTGCGCAAGCAGAAGATTGTGCGCCACCCGCACGGCCTCGAACGCGCTCCGGTGTCCGGGCGCGTGCACGCCGTGGAGCCATCCCGCATCCACGATGACCCACGGCTCGTTGAGCGTGGCCCACATCGGAACGCGATCGCCGAGCTTCTTGAACATGATCTCGGCGTAGTCGGCGAACCAGGACGCGCTATCGGGATTGAGCCAGCCGCCGCGGTCGTCGAGTGCGGCCGGGAAATCCCAGTGATAGAGCGTGACGTTGGGGGCGATTCCGCTCTCGAGCAGCGTGTCGACGAGCCGGTCGTAGAACGCAAGCCCCGCCGCGTTGAGCCCGCCGATTCGTGTCCCGAGCGGCAGGACCCGGGACCACGAGATGCTGAAGCGGTAGGCGTTCAACCCGAGCCGCTTCATGAGTGCGACGTCCTCGGGCCAGCGACGGTAGTGGTCGCACGCGAGATCACCCGTGTCGCCGTTCTTGATCCGTCCCGGCGTGTGCGAAAAGCGATGCCAGTTGCTCGGGCCGGCGCCGTCGGCGAGCGGCGAGCCTTCGATCTGATACGCCGAGGTCGCGGCACCCCAGAGGAAGTCCTCGGGGAAGGAGGAGGCCGCGGACGTGGCGGTCGCAGTCGCGGTCGCGGACGGCCGATCAGGATCGGGCGCGGGGGTCGTCATGGGCGATCCGAACTCTAACCGAGCGGCGCCTTGCGGTCCACGGACGGCCGCGTCTCCGGCTCGTACTGAAAGACCTCTTCGAGCGGCTTCCCGAACACGTGCGCAATGCGAAACGCGAGCTCGAGCGAGGGCGCGTACTTGGAGCCCTCGATCGCGACGATCGTCTGGCGGGTCACGCCGACTTTGTCCGCCAGGTGCTGTTGCGTCATCTCTCCGGCTTCGAATCGAAGCCTTCGGACCTGGTTCACCACGCGGGCGGGAGCCATGTCAGGCTCCGTGCCGGTAGGAGTAGATGAGCGTCACGTACCGCACCACTTCGGCGGCTACGAGGCAAAGCAGGAGAAGCTGGGTCGCAAACGCGAGAACGTGGAAGCGCGCTTCGAGCGGCGTCACCGCGAGGACGAGCGCAAAAAGACCCACGAGGAGCGTGATCGACGTCGAAATCGAGAGGAACCAGTACGCGTTGCCCGTGGCCCGGTTCTCGATGGCTTTGTCGCGCTCGTCCGTGGGCTCCTTCCGCGCGATGATCGCGAGGGCGATCTCGAACACGATGTGGAGGAGCGTCTGGAGCACGACGGCTCCGATGAACAGGCCCAGCATGTCGCCGGGGTCGATCGTTTCCGCGCGCAGCATGTCGTACGCGTTGGTGAAGTACGGGACGTAGATCAATCCGGTGATCAGGAGCGAGATCCACGCGCTTTTCTCTCGGGTGGTCATCGGGCACCTCGGGTCTGGCGCATCACGCGCAGGGTCTGGTACAGACGACAGAATGTCATGTTTACAGGACACCACCAAGCAAGCGAAAGAGGCGAACGCCGACCTCAACCAGCACCAGGAGGACCGAGACGGTCGCTCCGATCAGCGTCCCCAGAACCGCGCCGACCTGGTCGGCTTTCCCCGTCAGCAGGCGGTAGACGTACGTGAAGTAGGGGATGTAGATCCCCGCGATCGTCAGGTAGATCCACGCTCGCTTCTCTTGCAGGCACATTGGAAACCTCCGGTCTCGAGTCGGGCCGGCTTCGCGAGCCGGCCGTTTTGCGACTGGGAGGAGTGTCTGGTAAACAGGACACGATGTCAATATGAAAGGACACTATGACCTTGACGCACAGAAAGGAATTGCAGCCGTTACGGTGTCGCGGGTAGATTCCACGCGACACATCCATGGGCCGCTGGGCATGCATTGAGCACCCCGCGAGACCGTGTCCCGAACCGAAGGGGAACCGCAGGACTTAGACGGCCTTGGCCGTCCGGTCAGCGGCTTTTGGTTGAGGCGCGTTTCGCGGGGCGCTTTCTTTTTGTGGCGGCTCGTTTTGGGAAGCCCTTCGCGGGCTTCTTCGTTCGGAGTGCGCGGTTGACCGCATCTTCCCATGGGCCGGGGATGGAGAGGGTCTCAGGCTCGGGTCCAGGGTTGGTTTTCGGGGCTCGCTTCATGCGGGTCCTCTCAGGGGGTGTGCGGGGGTGGCGAAACGGCAAACGCGCCCGAATTGGGATCGGGTGGCGAATCTCGCCTTGGGGGTTCAAGTCCCCTCCCCCGCAACCGTTTTCATCCTAGCACTTCGGAGGTCCGGTGCATTTCGCCTACGTTGATGAGTCCGGTGACGACGGGCCTAATGGTTCCGTGTCGTTCTGTCTCGCGTGCGTTCTGGTGGAAGCGTCCAAGTGGACAGCCGCTTTGGATGGCCTCCTGGATCAAAGGCGAGTCCTCCGAGATCGTCATGGCATGCCGATCCGTCCCGAGTTGAAAGCCAGTCACTTTGTTCACAATGACGGGCCGTTCAGGAATCTCAGCGTTAGCGAGTCTGGAAGGACCGCTATCTACCGCAGCTTCATGCGCCTCCACGACGCGCTTGGGCTTCGATGCTTCGCCGTCCTTATCCGAAAGCATGGAGAGGCGGAACCTGTCAACGACTCTGAGACACTCGCATCGTGAGTTTACAGAACAACGACTCTGCAGCGGTCCTCGCGGGTGAGATTTTGGACTGCCAGACCCTTGGCCTTCGGATCGCCGTTCGAGGTTGC
>JBOHUC010000065.1:0-5758 GCA_050733935.1 Candidatus Eiseniibacteriota bacterium
GTCACCATGCGTGCGCTTCGAGGGCGGCGCGTGAGCTCCCGCCCGTCCCGTCCAACGCCGTGGCTCAGGGTCACCTCGACTCTCGCGCTCGTCGGGAGAGTGGCTCAATTCCTCGAGCGTTCGAGAGGGGAGTCGATCGACACGACGCGCCCTCGGAGCGAAGCCTCCGCACCCTCTTCGCACCGGTACAAAGCCACGCGGGCTTCGCGATCGTCGGGCGCGGAGGGTCGATCGGCTCCCCTCGGCGTGACGGCGGGCGCGGAGGGTCGATCGACTCTCCTCGAACCCTCGTGGATCGGGGTTCTCTCGACTCTCGCGCTCGTCGGGGCGGTGGTGGTCAGCGGTGGCTGTGCGTATTTCAATACGTTTTATTCCGCAAAGAAGAACTTCAACGAGGCCGAAAGCCAGCTCCGTCAAAACCCGGATCCGGAGGCGCGGGCCGGCGCGGCGCAGGCCGGCCTCTACGACAAGGCGATCCAGGGCGCAACCAAGGTCATCCGGGACTATCCGAAGAGCAAGTGGGTGGATGACGCGGTGCTCATGATCGGCCGCTGCCAGCTCGCGAAAGGCGAGTACGTGCAAGCGCGCGTCAAGTTCGACGAGCTCGCACAAAACTTCCCGAAGAGCGATCTCCTCGACCAGGCGACGTACTGGGCGGGCGTCGCCGCCGACCGGGATCGCGAGCGCGATCTCGCGCTCGCGCTCTACGACTCCCTCATCACGGACTACCCGAACTCGAAGCACAAGGATGACGCGATTCTCCGGCGCGCGAACCTCTTCCTCGCGATGAAGGATCCGGATCGCGCGACGACGGACCTGAAGGAGCTTTCCACGCGGCCCGGGCAGATGGGCTACGACGCGGGCTTGAAACTCGCGGAGTCGCTGTTTGCGAACAAGGACTACGCGGGCGCACGCGCCGAGTTCGACCGCGTGGCCGAGCGCGCGCCGACCGAGCCGCTCCGGCTCGAGGCGCGGCTCCGGGCCGGCGACTGCGACGAGGCGATGTCGGACTATGCGCGCGCGTCCGAGACGTACTTGAAGCTCCTCCGCGAATCGAAGACCGAGGACGCGCAGGCTCGCGCGCGGCTCCGCTACGGGACCGCGCTCGCGCTCTCGGGCCAGACCGATCGCGGGCTCACCGAGCTTCGGAACGTCGTTCAGGATCGGCCGCGCACGCCGTACGCGGCCGAGGCCATGTTCCGCATCGGGTTTCTCGAGGAGGTCGTGCGCGAGGATTTCGACGCGGCGGCGATCGCCTACGACGGGGTCGCGCAACAGCAGCAGAGCTCCCCGTTCGTCATCCAGGCGACGCAGCGCCGCGGAAACCTGGCCCGCCTCGCCGAATTCCGTGCCGCCGAAGGAGACAGTGCAGGCGGCGATCGCGGAGCCGAAGTCGCGTTCCAGGCCGCCGAGCTGTTCCTGTTCCAGCTCGGGAAACCCGACCGCGCGGTCATCGAGTACGAGAAGGTCGAGCGCGATCATTCTGAGAGCCCGCTCGCGCCCAAGGCCGCATTCGCGCGCGGATGGGTGCTCGCGCGCCGGCTGGGGAAGGGCGAGGAGGCGCGCGCGGCGATGGAGTCCGTGATCCAGCGCTATCCCGACTCCGAGTACTCGACGGCGGCCCGCGAATTCCTGGGCTCGATGTCCGACAGCACGTACGCGCTCGATCCGCTTCCGCTCACGACGTTCCAGACGCCGCTCGTTCCGGGAAACCAGCTCTACGTGCCGCCGCCGCCGCTTCCCGCGCCGAAGCCCGGGAAAGCACCCGTGAAGGGCGCGACTCCGGGTGCGGTCGCCGCCGCCGGCGACACGACGGGCGTGCCGAAGAACGCGCAGCAGGCGGCCGATCAGGCGGCTGCGGCGGCCGGAGGGCCCGGCCTTCCGACGGCGCACCAAGATTCGCTGCGCGCGTACATGGACTCGGTGCGCTCCGCGCGCCGCCGCGCGGTCACGGGTCAGGACACCACTCGCACGAGCGCGCCGCCCGACACCGGCTCGCGTGCGCCCGCCGACACGGGCCAGCGCGCACCCGCCGATACGTCGCGCGAAGGCGCAAGCACCGCCGGATGAGCACCGCCCTTCGAGCGCCTGAAGCGACGCGCACGCCCAGGATTCTGCGCGCGCCCGAAGCCCTGCGCGTTCCGTTCGTCGAGACCGAGGCCCGGGTCGGGCGCAACGAACGACTTCCCGGAACGAACCTGTACTGGATCGAGCTCAGTGTCGGCTCCGAGTTTCCGGAGCCCGTGCCCGGGCAGTTCGTCATGCTCACGCCGCCCGCCGCGGCGACCGGCGGCATCCCGCTCGGACGGCCGTTCTCGATCGCGCGCGCGATCCAGGACGGCGACGGCTGGCGGCTCGGCATCCTGTACGCGAAGGTGGGGCGTGCGACCGGGCTCATGACCCAGGGATGCGACGGCGCATGGCGCGTTCTCGGACCGCTCGGCCGCGGATTTCCGCTCGATCACAAGGGGCCCGCACTCCTCGTGGGTGGGGGACGCGGCACGGCCCCGCTGGTTTTCCTCGCCGAGTCCCTCGAAGCGCGCGGGCGGAGCGTCGAGTTCCTGGTGGGCGCGAGGAGTGCTTCCGATTGGGCCGGCCCCGCCGAAATGGGAGCTGTGCTTTCGCGCTCGCGCGTCTGGGCCGTGAGCGAGGACGGCTCGCGTGGCACGCGCGGACGCGTGCTCGACCTGTTCGAGCGCGAGCCGGCGGTCGCGGAGGCGCTGCGTGCGCCCGGGGCGGCGCTCCATGCGTGCGGTCCGCACGGACTCCTGGCCGCGTGCGAACGGCTGGGCGCCGCGCACCGCGTGCCGGCGTACGTCTCGATCGAGGCGCACATGGCGTGCGGCACGGGCATCTGCCGCTCGTGCGTCGTTCCGCGTCCCGCAAACGGTCCGAAGGTGCCGAAGCGCGGCAATCCCGACTACGTGATCGCCTGTCTCGAAGGGCCCGTCGTTCCGGCCGCGTGCGTGGACTGGGCGCGCGACCGGGAGACGACCGGAGGACGCGTGCTGTGAGCGCTGCGAGTGCCGCGAGTCCCGCGACTTTGACCGCTCCCGATCTCTCGGTCCGGATCGGCTCGTGGACGCTCGTCGGTCCCGTGCTCGTCGCGTCCGGAACGTACGGCTACGGTGACGAATTCGGCGACCGCTACGCGCTGCGTGAGCTCGGCGGCATCGTCACGAAGACGGTCACGCTCAAGCCGCGCGCCGGGAATCCCGCGCATCGCATGGTCGAGACGCCGTCCGGAATGCTCAACTCGATCGGGCTCGAGAACGTGGGCCTCAAGGCGTTCGCGGCGGAGAAGCTCCCGCGGCTCGCCGAAGTCGTCCCGACAGCGATCGTCGCGAGCGTGGGCGGGGAGACTCCGGGCGAGCTCGTGCGTCTCGTGGGCGCACTCGAGGCGGCACCGTGTGCGGCGTACGAGATCAACTTCTCGTGTCCGAATATCGCCCGCGGCGGCGCGCGCTACTGGGCCGAGCCGCGGCGTCTCGAGGCGACGACCCGGAAGCTCCGCGCGCTCACCGCGCGTCCGATCATCGCGAAGCTCACGCCGAACGCGACCGATCCCTCCGTGCTCGCCCGCGCGTGCGAGGCGGGGGGCGCGGATTCGGTTTCGCTCGTCAACACGTTCGTTGGCACCGCGATCGACCTCGAGAAGCGCGAGTTCGTGCTCGGGCGCCCGACGGGCGGACTCTCGGGGCCCGCGATCAAGCCGCTCGCGCTCGCCCAGGTGTACGAGGTGAGCGGCGCGGTCCGGATTCCCGTGATCGGGATGGGTGGAATCATGTCGGCGACCGATGCGCTCGAGTTCCTGGTCGCGGGCGCGTCGTGCGTCCAGGTCGGAACCGCGAGCTTCGCGAGCCCGGGCGCGCCGGTTTCGATCGCGCGCGGCGTCGCGGAGTGGTGCCGCGCGCGCGGCATCGCGCGCGTCGCGGACCTCGTGCGCACCGTTCGCCTTTCCGGCCAGGCGCCCGGCGAGCCGCCGCCCGTGCCGACGTGCGAGGCGACATGACGGCACCGACGCCCCCAACGACCCCGACGACGCCGACGAATTCGGCGCGAACTCCGATCGACATCGGCATCGTCGCGCTTGATCGCCCGGGATGGAACGAAGCCGACCGCCTGATCGCGGCCCTCGGCGAATCCGTGTCGTTCTACAAGGTCGGCCTCGAGCTCTTCACGAGCGAGGGTCCCGCCGTCGTGCGCGAGCTTACGGGCCGCGGGAAGCGAGTGTTCCTCGATCTCAAGCTGCACGACATTCCAAACACGGCGGCCGGCGCCGCGCGCGCGGCCGGGCGGCTCGGTGTCGAGCTCCTCACCGTGCACGCGTCCGGCGGAACCGAGATGGTGCGCGCCGCGGTCGAAGCCGCGCGCGAGGCGAGCGGGGGACGGACGCGCGTGCTCGCCGTGACCGTGCTCACGAGCCTCGCTCCGGATCGTCTCCCCGCGTCGTTCCGCACCGATCGCACGCTCTCGGCGATGGTTCTCGATCTCGCGGCCGAGTCGCTCGCGGCCGGCGCGGCCGGGCTCGTGTGCTCGGGGGAGGAGGTCGCGGCCCTTCGCCGGCACGCAGGCACGGACACGCTCCTCGTCGTTCCGGGGACGCGGCCTTTGGGAGCGGACGCTCAGGACCAGGCGCGCGTGGTCACGCCGAAGGCCGCGCTCGAGTCCGGAGCCGATCAGCTCGTCGTCGGGCGCGCCGTGACCGCGGCCGCGGACCCGCGTGCAGCGTGGCAATCGTTCTGGCACGAGGCCGGGATTTGAAAGGGGCCACACTCGCCGTGATCCTCGCTTCGTGGATCGCGGCGGCGGAGCCGGCCGGTGTTGCCGGTCTTGCCGGTGTTGCCGGTGCGGCCGGCGTTGCCGAGGCGGCCGTGCGCGTCACCGGTGTCGTTCGCACAGCCCTCAGGCCGCTCGGCGGCGTCCATGTCCTCGCGCCCGAGAACGGGCAGTACGCGCAGACCGACAGCCTCGGACGGTTCGAATTCTGGTCCGCGGATTCCGGCTCCTACGAGCTTCAGCTGTTCGCCGTCGGATACGAGCCGCTCAAGGGGCGGTTCATCGTGGGTGACCAGCCGGTCGTCGACACCGGGGAGTGGCTCCTCGTTCCCCTCCGTCCGGATGGAGACGGCGTCGGACTCGTGCCCCCGGAATCGGCGATCGGAGAGCCGGGCACCACGGTGCCGCTCGTGAGCGCGACGCTCCCGCCCGCGGCGTTCCCGTCCCCGACGTTCCTCTCGGACTCCCTGCTTGCGGATTCGCTCCTCCGCCTTCCGCCGCCGCCGCCGGTCACGCCCGCGTTCACGCTCTATCTCACCGATTCGGAGCGCACGCGCTTCCTGTCACCGGCGCCGACCGTGGATGCCGCACGCCCCGAAGCCGCCGTGCGCGAGATCGTGCTCGCGATCGTGACCGCCGATTCGATCACGAACGCGACCCTGGGCACGGGCGCGCCCGGTTACGAGTCGTGGAAGCAGTGGAGCGAGCGGCTCGCGCTCCTCGAGCGCGACTCGACGCTCGCGGACTCGGGTCCGATGCTCCGCCGCATCCAGGCGTACACGCGCACGCGCGCGGCGTTCGCGGCCGGTGCGACGTACGCGGGCTGGCTCGCGGCGCAGAAGGCGCGGACCTCGCTGGCCGACGCCCGACGCGATAGCGCGGGCGGCACCGGCGGCATCGGCGGCACCGGGGGCTCGGGCGGCGCCTCGGCGGCCCCGCCCGAGTCGCTCGAATTTCTCGCCGGGCTTTCGAGCGAGCT
>JBOHUC010000066.1:0-8543 GCA_050733935.1 Candidatus Eiseniibacteriota bacterium
CGCCATGACCGGACGCCTCGTCCGGGCGCGCGAGCAGCTCGCGCGGGCCGAGCGGGCGGCGGCCTGGCAGGGTGTGGCGCGCCAGGTGGCGCACGAGATCCGAAACCCGCTCACCGCCCTCGGTCAGGCGCTCTACATCATCGGGCGGGACACTCCGACGCTGCCCGAAGACGCACGCGAGCGGGTCGCGCACACGATGTCGATCATGAAGCGCGAGCTCGACTCGCTCGCCGAGCTCGCCGATTCGTTCTCGATGCTCGGGACGCTTCCCGACGTGAGGCCCGGCCCGGTGGATCTCAACGCGCTCGTCGAGAGCGTGTCCGGCGTGTGGCCGTGGCCGCACGTCGCGGTCGAGAAGCACGTCGATCCGGATCGGCCGGTCGCGCGCGGGGACGAGCGGCAGCTTCGACGAGTGCTCAGGAATCTGATCAAGAACGCGAGCGAGGCCCAGCCCGACGGCGGAAGGGTGCGGATCACGACCGCGGGCCGGGCCGACAGGGTTGAAATCGCGATCGAGGACGAGGGTCCGGGCATGAGCCCGGAGGTGCTCGCCCACGTGTACGAAGCCGGCTTCTCGACCAAGGACCGCGGATCGGGAGTCGGCCTCACCGTCACACGCCGCGTGATCGAGCAGCACGGCGGGACGATCGAAATGGAGAGCGCCGAGGGACGGGGCACTCGCGTCACCGTCACGCTTCCGAAGTACGGCGCGGATCCCGACGCGACGACGGAACCTTCGAGGGAGAATCCGGCATGAGCGAGACGCGGCTTCGCATCCTGGTCGTCGACGACGAAGCGAGCATCCGTGACATGCTCAAGACGCGCTTCGAGATCGACGGCCACTCGGTCGAGACCGTCGGCACCGGTGAGCGCGCCCTCGCCGCCCTGACCGAGCGTGCGTACGACGTTGCGTTCGTCGACGTGAACCTGGGCGGCGGGATGAGCGGCCTCGACTTTCTCAAGCAGGTTCCCGCCGAGGCGAGCGACCTCACCGTGATCATGATCTCCGCGCACGGCTCGATCGCGACCGCGGTCGAAGCGACGAAGCTCGGAGCGTTCGATTTCCTCGAGAAGCCGTTCAACGACGAGCGGCTCGACCTCATCCTGCGCCATCTCGCGGAGCGCGCCGGCCTCCAGCGCCGCGCGCGCGCGGCCGCGCTCGGCGGAGCCGGGCTCGCGATGATCGGCCGCTCCGAAGGGCTCAGGAAGCTTCAGCGCGAGATCGACCGCGTCGCGCCGACGCAGGGCAAGGTGCTCATCACGGGAGAGAACGGATCCGGCAAGGACCTGGTCGCGCGCGCGATCCACCTCGGCAGCCGGCGCGCGGATGCGACGTTCGTCAAGCTCAACTGCGCGGCGATCCCGCGCGACCTGGTCGAGAGCGAGCTCTTCGGCTACGAGAAGGGCGCGTTCACCGGCGCCATGCAGGCCAAGAAGGGGAAGCTCGAGCTCGCGCACGGCGGAACGCTCTTCCTCGACGAGATCGGCGACCTGAACCTCGAAGCGCAGGCCAAGCTCCTGCGCGCGATCGAGACCGGCGAGGTCGAGCGCGTGGGCGGCACGCGGACCTCGACCGTCGACGTTCGCATCGTGTCGGCGACCCACAAGGACCTGCCGAACGCCGTGCGGGACGGCACATTCCGCGAGGACCTTTACTTCCGCCTCAACGTGCTCCCGATCCACGTGCCGCCCCTGCGCGAGCGCAAGGAGGACGTGCGGCCGCTCGCCGAGCACTTCGTGCAGGAGTTCGCGCAGGCCGAAGGCCTTTCGGAAAAGCAGCTCGCCGAGGACGCGCTCGCGATGCTCGAGGGCTACAGCTGGCCGGGCAACGTACGCGAGCTCCGGAATCTCATGGAGCGTGCCGTCATTCTCGTGAACGGCCCCGTGATTCGCGCGGCCGACCTCGCGGACTGGCTCGTTCCCGTGACGCGCGCGCGCGCCGGCGAAGGCACGGCGGGCGGAGGCGGCGCCGGGGGAATCGCGAGCGGCGCGGGGAGCCCGGGCGGCGCGAGCGCTGGCATGGCGGGTGCGGGTGCGCGCGGCGGAAGCGAGGGCGAAGCCCCGGGCGCGCTCGCCGCCGACGCGGGCGATCTCTCCGCGGAGGGCCCGGCCACGCTGCGCGAGGAGATGGAGCGACGCGAGGCCGAAGCGATTGTCAAAGTGCTCGAGGACGTGCGCTGGAACGTGACGCAGGCGGCGGCCCAGCTCGGCGTCGATCGCACGAACCTGCACCGGAAGATGCGCAAGTACGGGATCCGTCGAAGCGAAAAGGAGGAGAACGCGTGAGCGGAGCACCGCGCAGGGACCCGACCGGATCCGCACGGATCCCATTCGTCGCTCTGGCCTTCGTCTTCGTCCTCTCGGTCGCGGCGAGCGCGCTCGTCGCGGTCGCCTCTCCCGCGCGCGCCCAGGACACGCCTCCTTCGGGGGGCCTCCCGACGAGCCTTCCCGATACGGGCTGGGTCGAGATCGGAGGCGGCGGAGAGTTCGGCGCGGACGATCCGTTCGCGGATCTTCCTCCGGACTCGTCGCTCGCCATTCCGCCCGAAGGCGGCCGCATTGTCCCCTATCTCGAGTACAACCGCGTCGACGCGCTCACCCTCGGGCTCGACCTCGTGTACTCGCCCGACGAGGGATGGATGCCGGAGTTCAGAGTGCGCTTCGCGCGGGCCTTCGGCACCCGGGATGGCGACCAGGGCGACGGCGCATGGGTGTGGGACATGCGGCTCGAACAGCCCCTGCTCAAGGATCGAAGCCTCCGCCTCGGGCTCGCGCAGTACGACAAGACCGATCACGACGACTTCGGTCAGGTCGGCACGATCGAGAACACGCTGTCCTCGATGTTCTGGAAGTGGGACTACCAGGACTGGTACGACCTGTCGGGCTACGAGGCGAAGCTCAAGTGGGACTTCGCGGACGTGTGGTCGGCGGAAGTGCGCTACAACGACGACACGTACGGCTCGATCACCGAGATCGGCTACGGAGCGAACGGCCTGTTCCGGCGCAGCGAGCCGTGGCGCGACAACCCGGCCGTCGACGACGGCGTGATCCACGGCCTCACGTTCGGAGTCGGCTACGACAGCCGGAGCGACCGGAGGCTCCCCCGCCGCGGCATGTGGCACGAGCTCGAGTTCGAGACCGCGGGCGGCGACCTGGGCGGCGACTTCGGCTACCGCCGCTATCTCGCGAAGCTGCGCGGCTACATCTCGCCTTCGCCGGCGCACATCGTGAAGGCGCGTGCGATGCTCGGCACGACCTCCGAGGGCGATTTCCTGCCGTTTCAGAAAACGTTCGCGATCGGCGGCATTGGAACGCTCCGGGCCACGCCGTTCCGCCAGTACCGCGGGCGTCAACTCTTCCTCCTGAACGGGGACTGGAGCTGGGAGGTCCTTCGCCGCTCGAGCAAGAACGCGGCGATCAAGACCGGGCTCTCGCTCGTCCTGTTCACGGATTTCGGAACCGCGTGGGACGCCCCGCGCTGGGATCTCGCACATCAGAAGCCCGCGTGGGACGCAGGCCTCGGCATCGGCACGACGGACGAGACCATCCGCGTCTACTTCGCCCGCGACTTGAGGTCCGAGCACGCGGCCATCCACACCACCGTCCGAATCGCGCGCTCCTACTGACCGGATCGCGCGTGACCGCGAAGCAGGCCATCGGGGCTCTGGGCGCGGCGATCGCGCTTGCCCTCTGTGCGGCAGGAATGCCGCGCGAGGCAAACGCGCTCGAGCTCACGAACGTCCGCGTGGGCGAGCGCCAGGGATACGTCGCGGTCTCCTTCCGGATGGAGAAGGTGCTGTCGGACCGGATCAAGAGCACGCTCGAGCGCGGGATGCCCGCGACCGTGATCGTGAGCCTCGACGTCTGGCGCCATCGGGGCGGCTGGTTCGACGAGCTGGTCGAGAATCGCGCGATCATGATGCGCTTCTACCGCGATGCGTGGTCGGACGAGTACCGTCTGGCCCGCCATCTCGAACCCGAGATCGAGCTGCCCGACATCGGGAGCGTCGAGCGGGAGCTCACGCGTCCCATGCGGATAGGCGTGACGCGGGTGGCGAACCTCTCCCCCGACGAGCGCTACTACGCGATCGTCCACGTGACCTTGAAGCCGCTCACCGTGCAGGAGCTCGAGGAGGTCGAGAAGTGGCTGTCCGGTGAGGCCCGGCGCGCGGGCAGGCCGGGCCCGGCCTCGATCGCGAAGCTCCCCCGCTACCTGGTCGGCGTGCTCGCGAATCTCTCGGGCCTGGGCGACGAATCGACGAGCCTGCGCACGGAGACGTTCACGCTCGCGGAGCTTCTCGCCGCGCCGGCCGAATCCGGCGCGCCGCGATGAGTGCCCTGCGATGAATGCCCCGCGATGAATGCCCCGCGATGAGTGACGCGCCGCTTCCCGCGGTCTTCGTGGGCCACGGGAACCCCATGAACGCCATCGCGAAGAACGCGTACACGGACGCCTGGGCGACTCTCGGAAAGAGCCTTCCGCGCCCGCGCGCGATCCTCGCGGTCTCCGCCCACTGGTACGTCACCGGAACGCGCGTCACGGCGATGGAGCAGCCGCGCACGATTCACGACTTCGGAGGATTCCCACGCGAGCTCTACGAGGTCGCGTATCCCGCGGCGGGCGATCCCGCTCTCGCCGCCCGCGTCCGCGATCTTCTGGCCCCGGTCCACGTCGAGCTCGACGAGCGCTGGGGACTCGACCACGGAACCTGGTCCGTTCTCGTTCACTTGTTTCCCGGCGCGGACGTGCCGGTCGTTCAGCTCTCGATCGACGAGACCCAGGACCCGGACTTCCACTTCGAGCTCGGGAAGCGGTTGGGCGCGCTGCGGGACGAGGGCGTGTTCCTCTTCGGAAGCGGGAACCTCGTCCACAACCTGCACGCCTACGCGTGGGGACGGCACGACGTCGAGGCCTACGATTGGGCCGAGCGCTTCGAAACACGCGCGCGGGCGTATCTCGAGGCGGACGATCCCCGGCCGCTCGTCGAGATCGAATCGCTCGGCCGCGACGCGGTGCTCGCGGCGCCCACGCCTGATCACTACCTGCCGTTTCTGTACGTGCTGGGGGCACGGCGGAAGGGTGAAGCGATTCGCTATCCGGTCGAGGGGTTCGACGGGGGTTCGATTTCGATGCTCGCGGTGCGTTTCGGCTAGCGAGCGACTCCGTAAAAACTAGGCCGCGGTATCCCGCTTCCAGATCTCGGGCGCCTGCTTCTTGTCGAGCGCGCCCCTCTCGACCGACGCCCAAGCGCGGTTCGACGCGTCGGCGATCCCCGAGAAAAGAAGCTTGAGCTCGTTCGGGTACGTCGCGTTCCGGATCGCTTCCTCCTCCGAAATCACGTTGTTCTTGACCAGGTTCGCAAGCGCCTGATCGAAGCTCTGCATGTCGTACTGGGTCACGCCCTCCTGGATCTTCTCGCGAATCTGCGACGTCTTGTCCGGGTCGATGATGAGGTCCCGGATCGTGGGCGTGTTGATCATGATCTCGACAGCCGCGACCCGCCCCTGGCCGCCGATGCGCGGCACGAGCCGCTGCGAGATCACGGCGAGCAGGTTGCTCGAGAGGACGCGGCGGATCTCGTCCTGCTCGTACGGCGTGTAGTACGAGAGGATGCGCTGGATCGATTGCACCGCATCCATCGTGTGGAGCGTGGTCATCACCAGGTGACCGGTGTTCGCGGCCGTGAGCGCGGTCGAAAGCGTCTCCTTGTCGCGGATCTCGCCGATCAGGATGACGTCCGGATCCTGGCGCAAGACGTGCTGGAGGCCATTCCCGAACGTGTGCGTGTCGTCCCCGACTTCGCGCTGATAGATGAGGCAGCGGTTGTCCCGGTGCAGGTACTCGATCGGGTCTTCGATCGTGACGACCTTCTTCATTTCGCGCTGGTTCAGGAAGTCGACCATCGCGGCCATCGTGGTCGACTTTCCGGCGCCGGTTGCACCCGTAACCAGGATGAGCCCGCGCGGCTGCTGGATGAGCTCCCCGAGGATCGGCGGCAGGGTGAGACCCTCGAGCGATGGGATCTGCGTCGGAACCAATCGGAACGACGCGCCGATCGTGCCGCGCTGGCGGCAGAGGTTCACCCGAAAGCGCGCAAGTCCCGGGACTCCGATCGCGACGTCACACTCGAGCTGTTCCGCGAACGCGAGCTGCTTCTCCGCGGGCAGGAATTGCTGAATGAGGAGATCGACTTCGGCCGGCGAGCATGGCGGCTGGTCGACGCCGAACAGCACGCCGTCGATCCGCATGGTCGGCGGGGCGCCGACTTTGATGTGCAGATCGGAGGCGCCCATCGCAACCATGTTCGCGAGGATGGCGTGGAAGTCGCGCGACTCTTGCATCTCGGGACTCATGCCGGTGTTATCGGCGGGCGACTCCAAGTCCTTCGCCGGAATCGCTCCAGCGCGCGCGAACACCCGATTCAGGCTGAAACACCGGGCGAAGCGGCCCACGCATGATCCGCGCGCGCGGGATCAGTACTTGGCGAGGCTCGGATCCACGTCGTCGGCCCACGCGTGGATGCCGCCCTTCAAGTTCCACATGCGCGCGCCCGAGAACCCGGCCTGCTTGAGGAACGCGATCGCCTGCGCGGAACGCACTCCCGTGCGGCAGTGGACGACCATCTCGCTGGCCGAGTCGAGCTCGGACATCCGCGCCGGCAGCTCGCCGAGCGGGATGAGCTTCGATCCCGGAATCCGGCACAGCTCGAACTCCAGCGGCTCGCGCACGTCGAGGACGACCACGTCGTCGCCGCGCTCGAGGCGCGTGTTCAACTCCTTTGCGCTGATCTCCTGGACGCCGGTCATCGAGAGATCCACCTCCGGACGAATGCCACAGAACTCGTTGTAGTCGATGAGCTCGGTGACGGTCGGATGGGGACCGCACACCGGACACTCGGGGTCCTTCCTGAGCTTCAACTCGCGAAACGACATCGCGAGCGCGTCGAACAGGAGCAGGCGTCCGACGAGCGGCTCGCCGATTCCGAGCACGAGCTTCACGACCTCGTTCGCCTGCAGGAGCCCGACGATCCCGGGCAGGATTCCGAGCACGCCGCCCTCCGCGCACGAAGGAACGAGCCCGGGCGGCGGCGGCTCCGGATACAGGCAGCGATAGCACGGACCGCCCTTCGTCGCAAAGACGGACGCCTGGCCCTCGAAGCGGAAGATCGAGCCGTAGACGTTCGGCCGCCCCGTGAGCACGCACGCGTCGTTCACGAGATAGCGCGTCGGGAAGTTGTCGGTCCCGTCGGCGACCAGGTCGTAACCCCGCACGATGTCGAGTGCGTTTTCGGACGAGAGCATGGTCTCGTGACCGACGACCTCGACGTTGGGATTGATGTCCCGAATGCGATCGGTCGCGGAATCGAGCTTGGGGCGCCCGACGTCCTTCGTGCCGTGCACGACCTGACGCTGGAGATTCGTCTCGTCGACCACGTCCGCATCGACGAGTCCGAGGCGCCCGATCCCCGCGGCGGCGAGATAGAGAGCAAGCGGCGAGCCGAGCCCGCCCACTCCGACCAGAAGCACGCTCGCGTTCTTGAGCTTCACCTGCCCCGCAAGCCCGACCTCGGGAAGGATAAGGTGGCGGCTGTAGCGCCGGACCTCCTCCTTCGTGAGCGGAAGGTCGCGGACCCCGGCGCGCCGCATCGCGGCCTGCGCGGCCGCGACCTTCTCCTCCTTCGTTTCCGGGCCATCCTTCGTGTCCGCGCCACCGGCGATCGAAGGCACGATCGAAACCGTATCGCCGGGCGCAAGCGGAGTGGAGAGCCCGGAAAGCTCGCGCACGTCGGTGTCGTTCCGGAACACGTTGACGAACGAGTGCACGCGGCCGTCGCCCCGTAGAACCTGCTCGCGCAGCGCCGGAGCCTCCACGAACAGCGCTTCGAGCGCCGCACCGACGTCTGCCGCCGTGACTTCGACCGACGCGCGGCGTCCGACGTGGGCGCGCAACGGACCCGGAATGAGAATGCGCACGCTCACGCGGCTCCTCCCCCGAGCTCCATCGGGACGAACGCCGAGCCCGTGTCGTTTCCCGTGAGGCCGCGGGTGAGCTCGAACGCGTTGAGCTCCGCCGGCTCGCCCCGCAGCACGCTTGCGATCAGGTACGCGTAATCCGCCCAGGCGTGCGCCCGGTCGAACTCGGAGGGACGCGCCGGCGCGTCCGGATGCGAATGATAGAAGCCCACGATGTCGTACCCCCTCCGGTCTGCGTCGCGCTGCACGCGTGCGAACTCCTCGGGCGGGATGAGATAGCGGTTCGCCGGCGAGTCCTCGCGCGCGTTGGTCGCCCGTGCGAGCTCGACCACGCGCAGAGCCCCGTCTTCGCGCGTCCCGACCAGGAACCCGCAGCACTCCTCGGGATAAGTCGCGCGCGCGTGCGCGACGATCGCCGCACGATGTTCCGCGTCGAGCAGAACCCGTCGCGTCACTCCTCCCCCCCGAGCCAGAAGCCTTCGCTCGCGTAGCGGCCGCCGCCGTCGGCCAGGAGCGCCACCACGACGCCGGCCTCGAGCGTCCCCGCGACTTCGAGCGCGGCCTCGAGG
>JBOHUC010000067.1:0-9637 GCA_050733935.1 Candidatus Eiseniibacteriota bacterium
CCCTTCGCCCTTCCCGTGCGCGGCGCCGGCGGACGCCCCGCCCGCACGCTCGTCGCGATGGGACGCATGACGGAGCAGAAGGGCTTCGATCTCCTGCTCGAGGCGTTTGCGCGTGTGGCCGCACGCCACACCGAGTGGCAGCTCGAGATCTGGGGCGAGGGTCCGCTCCGGTCCGAGCTCGAGCGGGTGCGCGAACGCTGGCGCCTCTCCGGCCGGGCGCGCTTTCCGGGCCGCACGGACGATGCGTACGGAGTCCTGCGCGCGGCCGATCTCTACGTGCTCTCCTCGCGCTACGAAGGGTTTCCGATGGTGCTGTGCGAGGCGATGGCCGTGGGGCTTCCCGTCGTCGCGTTCGACTGCCGCACGGGACCACGCGAAATCGTGCGCGACGGGGTCGACGGCCTGCTCGTCCCGGCGGGGGACGTCGGCGCGCTCGCGAGCGCGCTCGATCGCCTGATGGGGGATGTGGAAGCGCGTGCGCGTCTCGCGGCCCGCGCCCCCGAAGTGTGCGAGCGATTCGGGCTCGCGCGCGTGCTCGCGCTCTGGGACCAGGTCTTCGACGCGGCGCGCCGATGAACCGCGAACGCGCCGGGTCTCCCGCGCTCCGGACGTCGGACTTTCTTGCCGCCGCGCTCGCGGCGCTTGCGATTTTCGTCACGTGGGCGCGCGTGCCCGCGTTCACGACCGACAGCGAGGCGTACCTCGACGTCGCCCGTAACGTGCTCGCGGGCGAGGGCCTCGTTCAGCGCATCGTCGACTACTGGCGCCCGTCGGCGCCCGATCCGCTCGGGCTCTGGCCGCCGCTCTATCCCCTTGTGGTCGCGGGCTTCGGGCTCACCGGCGTTCCCCTCGAGCTCGCCGCGCGGATCGTGTCGGCGCTCGCGTTCGGAGCGTTCGCAATCGCCCTCGGCCGCCTCGCCCACCGGGCGCTTCCGCCACCGCTGGCGTTGGCCGCTCTCTTTCTCGGCGTGCTCTCGCCCGCCGTGGCGGGCCTCTCGACCCGGGCCTGGAGCGAGCCGCTCTATCTTGCGCTTCTCACGCCGGCGCTCCTTCTTTTCGCGCGACTCCTCGAGCGTGAATCCGGCGCGACGTCGGCGAGGTCATCCGGCCCGTGGACCGCGTTCTTCGCCGGACTCCTGCTCGGCGGCGCGGGGCTTGCGCGCTACGTCAGCGTGCCCGCGGTCGCCCTCGGTGTCGTTGCCTTGCTGGTCGCACGCGCGCGGGGACGCCGTGTCGTTCTCTTCGTCGTAGGTGCGCTCCTTCCCGTCGTGCCGTGGCTCGTTCACAACCTGGTGCATTTCAAGGCACCCTTCGGGCCGGGCGTGGCGGCGGGAGAGACGGGTGCGGGAGCCGCGGCCCGGGCGCTCGTGAGCGCGCTCCGCTGGGAGTTCCTCCCGGGGCCGCTCGCCGCACTCACGCCGGCCGCTTCGCTTGCCCTTCTCGCAGCGGGCTTCGCCCTCGTGGTGGCGTTCGCGCGCGGGCCATCGCCGGCCGTTCGCGTGAGTGCCGCCTACGCGCTCCTCCACGTCGCGCTCATGGCGCTCTCGGTTCAGTTCTACGGGATCAACGATCTCTTCGGCCGCTATCTCGCTCCGGCCCTTCCGTTCTTCTGGATCGCCGGGCTCGGCGGGTGTGCGGTTCTGTTCGGAGGGCTGCGATCTGGAACCCACAGCACGCTCTCGGCGAGCGTCGCCGGCGGAGCCCTCGTCGCGTTCGTCCTGTTCGACGGGGCGCGGTTCCTCCGCGCCCATCCGATTCCGCCGCCCGCATCGGAGGCCCGTGTCGCGGAACACGCCGAGCTTCGCGCGCTCGTTCGGGCCGCGAACGTCGAAGGCCCCGTGCTCACGGACGCGGGACACGCGCTTCGCTCCGCAACCGGACTTACGGCGATCGAGGTCCCTCCGCCGCGCTTTCGCGTCCGTCCCCTCGAGCGCGCGGATCTCGAGCGCTGGCACGCCGGCGGAATGAGATTCGCGCTGTTCGCGAGGGAGGCGACGGCTGCGGAGGCGGATACTGTGTTACGCGAACGACTCGTGGGACCGCTCGCGTGGCCGCGCGCCGATTCGACCACTCACTTTGTTCTCTACCGTGCAGTTCCGTAGCCATTCTGCCGCGGTCTGCGAGGAGGATCCGGGGGAAGTATCGCAACCTTACGGGCGGGCGGATTGGATCGAACTGAGATACTTGTCGAGCGTGTCCATGTCGGCCACGACGTGGACCCGTGACGCGTCCCAGAACGTGTAGCGCACGACATCGGGCCGCCCCGAGCCCGTGAAGCGCGGGAACGATTCCGACCGCCAGATCTCGGCCTCCGGGCGCGCCACAATCGCGGAACCGGAACCGCGCGCAAGCCACGCGGGAAGTCGGATGACATAGCGGTCCGCCTCGTAGTGAACCGCATGTCCGCCCACGTGCGTCACGTGCGAGCGCGCGAGGAACTCCTCGAGGCGATGCGTCGCGAGTGCGTCCTGGTATTCGTAGCCGTTGATGATTCCGTCCAGGTTGACGACCGGACGCCCGCAGAAGTACGCGAAGTATCCGCAGTCGGTCATCGCGAGAACCGCGTTCCCCGGCAGATGGGCGCGTGCCCACAGCGCCGCCTCGTGCCAGCGCGTGCGCACGTCGCCGCGCTGGCGCTTCTCCCACGAGGCTCCGGCGAAGAGGGCCACGACGAGCACCGCCGCGGCCCCCGCGTACGCGAGTCCGCGCCGCCCGATTAATCGATCGACCCACGACACGCCGAGCACGGCCAGGCAGAGCGTGGCCGGGAGGTAGGACGCGAAGTGCCACCACTGTGTCCCCCACGCCACGAACAGCACGGTGTAGGCCGCGTGCAGGAGGTTTGCGAGGCCGAGAGCCGCGAGCAGGAGAACGAACGACGTGCGTCCCGGAATCGCCTCGAGCGTCTCCGCGAGCCGTGAACGCGTGCCCGCGCGACCGCCTGCCCGTCGGGCAAGCGCCGCGCAGAGCACGAGCGCCGCTCCCACGAACAGGACCTGGCCGAAGCCGTAGAGCGCGCGGAACCCGCGCAGCTCGCCGGGCTCGAACCAGAGGCTCGGGAACGTGGACTTGACCGCCCCGCTGATCGGAACCCAGTGCCCGAAGGTCGCGCGGTTCCAGACGAGATAGGGGGCCACGACGAGCACGAACGGGAGACCGAGGAGGACACCCTTCCGCACGAGCCCCGGAAGCCCGCGCGAGCCGTCGCGCGCGAGCGCGTCGAACGCGAGCACGAGTGCGATCGCGGGGACGAGGAACACGCTGTCGAGGCGCGCAAGCATCGTGAGCCCGAGCAGCGCCCCGAGTCGGATGGCCGCCCCGGGAGCCGCTCCCGGCGCGAGTGGGTCCTCCCGTTGCGCGAAGTCGAGAAGCGCAAACAGGCACGCGATCAAAACGCCCGTTTCGAGTCCGTTCACCATCGGGTAGAGCACGAACGGCTGGACGAGGAACAAGAGCCCGAGCCCGGCCGCCCACGCTCCGCCGAGCCTCCGAAAGACCCGGCAGGCGAACCAGGCCGCGACGCCGGCCACGATCGCGACCAGCACGAACACGGCCCGGAGCGCCAACACCGGATCCGCGCCCCACAGGCCGTACACCGGAAGGAGGAGGAGCATCCACAGCGGATGGAATCCGTTCGTCGGGTGCAGGCCGTCGAATGTGAGGCCGTGCCCGAGAGCGAAATTGCGCGCGACCTGGAAGTAGTAGTAGGCGTCGTCGGTCGAGCGGAACGCGACCTGTTCGATGGGCGCGATCAGCACGTACGCCGCCCGCGCGAGGACGGCCGCAACGATCACGAGCGTGAGATCGCCGGAGGCGAGCCCCTTCATCCGCGCTGATTGCCGAGGACGGCCGGACGCTCCGAGACGGCGGCCGGCCGGAGAGGCGTGCGGCCCGGCGTGGGCCCGCGCCTTCCGGTCCCGGGAAGCGGCAGCACGGCCGGCAACGAACCGGGCTCGGCGGCATACTTGCGCGCGACCTGGCCGACCGCCGCAATGAACCCGAGCAGGAACCACACGTAGAACGAGTAGCGCTCGTTTCGCAGGTAGTCGATCTTGAGCTGGTCGACCATGAACATGAAGAGCACCACGTGCATGGCGACCGTCGCCCCCTCGATGTAGGTGCCGGACCCGAGCGAGGGTGCACGCGGCCGGCTCATCTGCCACAGCCGCCACAGGAGGAACAGGAAGGCCACGAGCCCGAAGATCCCCACGATGCTCGCGTAGTACAGGTAGACGTTGTGCGTCCAGTAGCGCGCGGTTACGCCCTTCTCGATCGAGTAGTAGGGGCCGTGGCCGACGATCGGGTGCTGGGAGATGTTGCGGATCGCGTATTCCCACGCTCCGGCGCGCGAATCCGGCACGACGCCCTTCACGAATTCGGTCTTGAACAGCCGGTCGAACACGCTCTGGGATTTCGACATCCTGGCCACGACCGTGTTGCCGATGGCGAGGATCGCGACGAGCCCACCCACCGTCATCACGAGGCGCGGGAAGTTGAGCTTCCGGCGCGAGAGCCAGCCCAGGTAGAGGAGCCCGACACCGAGTGCCACGAGCGGGCCGCGCGTCACAGTCGCGAACATGCAAAACAGCGTGAGCACCATGAGCCCCGCAAGGAGCCACTTCCGCGTACGGGTCGTCGCGCGCGTGAACATGAAGAGCTGGATCACGAGATTCAGGGCGCAGTACTCGCCGAACAGCTCGTAGTCGAGGAATGTGCTCCCGATGCGCACGCCCTGACCCGAACTCTCTCCGGTGCCGGAGAAATCGATCCAGCCGGGAATGAGACGCCCGCCGGGGTGGCTCTGCTCGAACACGCCGATCACGCAGATGAACGCGCAGGAGATCGCCTGCGCGAGCAGGATCTTCCGCACGTCCTCCGGGGTCTGGACGATGTTGATCACCATGTAGAGCAGGAACACGTAGCTCAGGAAGGCGAGGAAGAGCGCCCAGGCGACGGATAAGTTCTCCGGCTCGACGTTGTAGAACGAGATCGCGTACGCCATGACGAGGAGGACGATCGGGATGTCGAGCGGCGTGCGCCCGACCCGCTGTGCCCGGCCCGTCGAGACGCGGAACAGCCAAACGATCGCGATTAGGAGCACGAACGCGACGTTCGTGTTGCCGTAGGAGGTCGCCTTCGGAAACGGAATGAACAGAACGCAGAGCGTGAGCGCGTCGATGAGCCGCGTCCGGAACGCGAGGAAGACGATGAAGACCGCGGCGACGACCTGCAGGACGCGCTTGTTCGGCTCCGCGATCTGCGAGCCGGTGAGCACCGCGACCGCGGCCATGACGAGGAGGAGCCCGAGCGGACCGAGCCACCTAGGCCACGTGAAAGCAGGAACCTTCCTGCCAGTCGGTGTTAGCGGCGCATCTGCCACGCGAGCAACGCTCCGTTCAGGACGACGATTCCCAGGAGGGCGAGGCGTCCGCGCCACCCTCGGCGCACGAGCTCCGCGATCGAACCCGCCGCGTACGGCCAGAGCAAGGGCTCGATCGGGAAGCGGTACCGTGCCCAGGCGACCGTGGCCAGGGCGAGGGCGACCTGGGAAGCGAGGACGACGGCCAGCACTCCGGACGCGACCGGGTCTGTGGCGCGGCGGGCGGCAGGCCAGAGGAGACCGAGTGTAACGAGCGGCAGGAGAAAGCGGTAGGGGAGGTACCACCCCTCGGTCGCGAACGGGCCGACGAACATGTACACCTTATCGGCCAGAAGCCGGGGTGCCCTGCGCAGGATTTCCGCGCGGTGGGCCCACGTGTCCGCATAGAACCAGCGGTCCATCCCCCTTTCCCCGAGTGTCGGGGCGGTTCGGGCCATGATCTTCCAAGCATCTCCCACTTCGCCGCGCCCGTTCCCGATCCAGAAGTTCATTCCGCCGCTCGTGAGGACGGCCGGCTGACCGATCAGGGCGTGGTTCCGCGCGAGCGCGGGCGCAAGCACGAGGCTCAGAGCGAGGAGAAGCCCGAGGACGATCCGTAAGCCCAGGCCGCTCAGGGTCCAGTGGCCGGCGAGCGCAACGCCGGCGACGAGCCCGGCGGGCCGCGTAAGGGCCGTGAGTCCGAATGCGGCGCCGGCGGCGGCGGCGCGCAGGACACCACCGCGAGGAGCTGGAACGCCGTGCGCGGCCGCGAGGGCCTGGGGGACCGAAAGCCCGCGCGGAACCGCCATGCCGTGCGGCAGGGCAAGGCCGTGCGGATTCACGACCCGGACCGCAAGCCACACGGCGAGCGCGAGGAGCGGCGCGAACAGCGCCTCGCTCGTGATCTGCCGTTCGAAGTAGAGCGAGCCCCAGTACAACGCACCGATCCAGGCCGTGACCGTCGCGACTCGATTCCCGAAGGCGTGTCGCGCAATGAACGCAACGAGCGCGATCGTTCCGAGCCCGAGCACGGCCTGCGCGACGAGCGCGCCCGCGAATCCGGTGCCGAGAGCCACGAAGCCGGCGAGGAAGATCGGATACAGGAGGCTCCGGAACGCCACGAGCTCGATGCCCGGCGCGCCCTGGTCCACGTACGCGAGCCGGCCGCGCTCGATCAGCGAGCGCGTGAGGTCGCGGAACGCAAAGCTGTCGGGATTGAGAAAGGGATCGACCGGGATCGTGAGCGCGATCGCGCGCACGAGGACAGCGACCGCGAGTGCGGCGAGGAGGTGTCGGCGAAACGCGCGCTCGTCCACGGACGGATCAGGCGCCTTCCCCGACGAACGGCATCGGACGGCTCCGAAGACGCGCCGACATGGCGAAGTAGCGCCGGATGGTGCGCAGCACCTTCATCTTGCTCGCGCCTTCCTTGAGGTCGTAGCGGAGCACGAGCGGCCACTCGCGCACGCGCGCTCCGCCGCGCCCGAGCTTCAGGAGCACCTCGGCCATGCACGTGAAACCGGCCTCCTCGATCAGGCGCTCCCCCCAGGCGTCCGCCGCCCGCCGGAGCGTGCCCGCGCGATAGACGCGGTAGCCGCAAGTGTAATCGCGCGCCCCGGGCACGGGGGTGACGACCGAAAGGAGGAAGCTCGCGCCACGCGACAGCACGCGCCGCACGGGGGAGAGGCCGATCTCCTCGCCCCCCGGCTCGTAGCGCGAGGCGATCACGACGTCCGCCCGCTCGCGCTCGAGAAGGCGCCACATGTCGGGGAGGAGTGCGGGATCGTGCGTGTTGTCGGCGTCCATGGTCGCGATCGCGTCGTCGAGACCCGCGCGCGCGAGCGCAGACGTGAGACACGTGCGGAGCGCCGCGCCGAGCCCGCGGTTCACCCCGTGCGGAACGACCTCGAGGGCGAGCCTCCCCTCGAACACGCGTGCCGTCTCGATCGTCCGGTCTTGGCTTCCGTCGTCGACCACGAGCACGCGCAGCTCGCGACCCTCGGCGGCGAGCGCGCGGGCGACAGGGATACAGCGCTCGAGCAGCGCGGGGAGCGAGCGTTCCTCGTTGTATGCGGGAAGCGCGAGCCAGAGCGCTCTCAAGCCGGCCTCCGGAGCGCTTCGACGATCCGGCCGGCCGCGCGGCCGTCGCCGAACGGATTGCGCGCGACCGCCATCGCCCGGTACGCAACGGGATCGCCGAGGAGGCGATCCACCTCGGCCATGATCGCCGCCGTGTCGGTTCCGACGAGACGCGCCGTTCCGGCCTCGATCGCCTCGGGACGCTCCGTCCGCTCGCGCAGCACGAGCACGGGCTTCCCGAGGCCGGGCGCCTCCTCCTGGATGCCGCCCGAATCCGTGAGGATGAGCCGCGCGCTCTGCATGAGACGGACGAAGCGCGCGTAGTCGACCGGCGGCAGAAGATGAACGTGGGGCCGCCCCGCGAGGTGCCGGGCGACCGAGGCCTTGACGTTCGGATTCGGATGCACCGGATAGACGACGCTCACGCCGCGCCCGTTGTCCCGTGCGGCGAGCTCGGCGAGCGCCCGGCACACTCGATCGAGGGGCTCGCCGAACGATTCCCGCCGGTGGGCGGTGACGAGCACGAGCGGCCGCGTTGCGTCGACGTCCGCGAGCTCCTCGGGCATGCTCGGAGCCGGCTGCGCGAGCATCCAGTGAAGCGCGTCGATCGCGGTGTTCCCGGTGACGAGGATTCGCTCGTCCGGGAAATGCTCGGAGAGCAGGTTCTCGCGTGCGCGCTCGGTCGGCGCGAACGCGAGATCCGCGAGCACGTCGATCGCGCGGCGGTTCCATTCCTCGGGGAACGGCTCGCGGACGTTCCAGGTGCGAAGCCCGGCTTCGACGTGGCCGACCCGGACCCGCCGGTGAAACGCCGCCTGCGCCGCCGCCAGACTGGTCGTGGTGTCGCCCTGGACGAGCACCCAGCCGAAGCTCTGCTCTTCGAGCAGGCGGTCCACCCCCTCGAGCACGCGCACCGCGACGTGCGTGAGGGACTGCCCGGGGCGCATGAGATCGAGGTCGTGATGGACTGGCAGCCGGAACACCTCGATCACTTCGTCGAGCATGTCGCGGTGCTGGGCGGTCAGGCAGACGACGGGGGCGAGATCCGGAGTCGCGGCGAGCGCATGCACCACCGGCGCCATCTTGATCGCTTCCGGCCGCGTTCCGATGATGACGAGGACGTTCACGGGCGCTCCGGCTCCGATCGGGACTTCGTTCGCGCGTACACGACGATCTCGGGCCCTGCCGAGTTCCCGTCCCGGCCGGGCGCGAGCCGCGCGACTTCAGCATACCCCGCGGACCCATCGGCTAGGCTTCGGTCGTACGCTGGGGAGAGGGCCGTGCTCCGGCTCGGAACCGTGCGAGCCTCGACCCACTCGGCGCTCGTGAGCACGAGGTCGGGGCCGAGCGCGAGCAACGAATCGGCGGGGGACCAGCGCGCGTTCCGGAAGAGAAGCTGGCGATGCCCGCCGTACCAGTCGTCGGGCCACACCGGATCGTCGCCCCAGGTCACCGTCTCGTCGTAAATGATCCGCGGCGGCTGGCCCCACGCATTCCAGCGCACCCGGGTCAGGGAATCGGGCACGAACACACCGAGATCGGCGAGGATCGAGCTCGAGCGCGTCGCGTGCGCCGCAAGCCACTGCCCGGCCGCGACGCGCGTGTCGTGTTTCAAGCTCTCGCGGAGCGCGCGCGCATGTCCGCCGTTCGCCCACAGCCCCGCCCCGAGTGCTACGACCACGAGCGCCGTCGCCGGAACCGGGCGGCGCACGAATCCCTCGCGTCCCGCCCAGGCGAGTCCTCCGAGGATCGCAAGGAACGGAACCCAGAGATCGAGATACGACGGCAGACGCGCGAACACGAAGAGAAGAAGTAATCCGTATGCGAGAACCCAGCCGAGGACGAGCACGACGCCGTTTGCGGTCGGCGTTCGGTCCCAGCGCAGCGTCCTGAGGACCGCCCACACGACGCCGCCCGCGAGCAGGAGCGTGAGGACCGGCCCCGCCGAGTCGAACAGGTACTGGAACGACACCCAGGGCGGAAGCGCCCGGCGGTTCGCGCCCTGAGCGAAGAAGACCTGTCCGAGGCCGTAACCGAACTCGCGCGGCGAGAGAAGTGCGTACGGCATCGCGAGGAGGACGACCGCGCCGAACACGAGGAGCGGAAGCGCGAGCTCGACGGGCGTGAGCCGTGCGCGCAGCGCGTCCCGCGCGGCGGCCGCGAGTCCCGGAAGTCCCCGGGCACCGGTCGCGGCCGTTG
>JBOHUC010000068.1:0-21771 GCA_050733935.1 Candidatus Eiseniibacteriota bacterium
CAGCAACAGACGTCGCGCCCGCCGGTCGCCGGCATCGACGGGGCCGACGCGGCCGCCGCCGCAGCCTCCGCCGCGCGCGCCCGCCTGCGATCGGGAGCGCGCCGCCAGGCGAGCACCGCCTCGATCAAGAGGAAGACGACGCAGGCCATCATCACGATCGTCACCGCGGAGTTGAGCCACCCCTGGAAGGCCTTGCCCCCGTCCGGCAGGCGCGTCATCGGCAGGAAGTTGTTCTTCACCGAGAGAAACCCCGCGGTGAGCGTGGTCACGGCGACGAACGCCATCGGCACGGCCGTCGCCCACGCGTAGCGCGCGCGGCCCGCGTTCACGAGGAGCGTGGTCCCGATCGCGAGCGCCACCGCCGCGAGGAGCTGGTTCGCGATCCCGAACATGGGCCAGATGGTCGAGATCGTCCCGGTCAGGATGAAGTACGTCCAGCCCGCGACGATGAGTCCGGTCGAGACGAGCGTCCCGGGGAGCCAGTCGACGCGCGCGAACGGGCGGTACACGCGTCCACCGAACTCCTGGACGAGGAAACGTGAGACGCGTGTTCCCGTGTCGATCGTGGTCAGGATGAAGAGCGCTTCGAACATGATCGCGAAGTGGTACCAGTACGACATGAGCCCGCGCATTCCCGGAAGCCCCGAGAAGATCTGCGCCATGCCCACCGCAAGCGACACCGCGCCGCCCGTGCGGCCGGCGAGCGTCTCCCCCACCTGGCGCTCGAGGTCGTCGAGGTTGACGCGCGCCATGTCGAGCGCGGCGAAGCGCTCCGGCGAGACGTTGATCGCGAAGTAATCGCCCGGGTGGAGGCAGGTCGCGGCGATCAAGGCCGTCACGCCGACGAACCCCTCCATGAGCATCGCGCCGTAGCCGATCATGCGCGCGTCCGTCTCGCGGTTCAGCATCTTGGGCGTCGTCCCCGACGCGACGAGCGCGTGGAATCCCGACACGGCGCCGCACGCGATCGTGATGAAGAGAAACGGATAGAGCGTGCCCGGCACGATCGGCCCTCCGCCGTCGGCGAATCCCGTGAACGCCGGCATGTGGAGACGCGGATTGACGAGGATCACACCGATCGCGAGGAAGACGATCGTCCCGACCTTCATGAAGCTCGAGAGGTAATCGCGCGGGCAGAGCAGGAGCCACACGGGGAGCACGGACGCGATGAAGCCGTAGGCCGCCATCGCGAGCGTGACCTGGGTCCGGTCGAGCGTGAACCAGGGCCCGAAGACCGGGCTCTCGGAGACCGTGCGCCCGAGCACGACGCAGAGGAGCAGGAGCACCACGCCGATCGCGGTCGCCTCGCCGATCTTCCCGGGACGGAGCCGGTACATGTAGAGCCCCATGCCGAGCGCGATCGGAATGCTCATCCCGATCGTGAACACGCCCCACGCCGAGTCATGGAGCGCGTTCACGACCGCAAGCCCGAGCCCCGCGAGTGCAATCACCACGATGAAGAGGATCGCGACCGCGCACAGGACGTACGCGCGGGGGGAGATCTCGACCAGCGCGAGCTCGGCGAGCGAGCGGCCGCCCGAGCGCGTGCTCGCGACCAGGATCACGAAGTCCTGGACCGCCCCGGCCAGGCAGACGCCGATCACGAGCCACAGGAATCCCGGAGCGAAGCCGAACTGCGCGGCGAGCACGGGGCCGATGAGCGGCCCCGCGCCGGTGATGGCCGCGAAGTGGTGGCCGAACAGCACCCAGCGGTTCGTCGGAACGTAGTTGTGACCGTCGTACAGCGTATGGGCAGGCGTGGGTCGTGCGGGATCGAGAGCGAGCGCCTTCGCGGCGAGGAACGCGCTGTAGAAACGGTATGCGATCGCGAGCAGTCCGGCCGCGGTCAGAACGAGGGGCAGGGCGTGCATCGCGTGCGACGCGGATCAGTACTCGTTGTCGTTCGCGTACCCGCGGGCGAGAACCGGGTTCGTCGTACCCACTTCTCCCCCGGACGAGACTCCCGGCCCCGGTGTCCAGCGCTTCGGATTCGGATCCACGTCGAGCCGGGGCCCGACCAGGAGCGCAAGCGGCGGCGCGACCTTCGCGCGCACCTTGCCGCAGCGACCGCAGCGGTCGTAGACGAAGCCGCTGCCCGGACCGGGAACGCGCTCCCACTTGTGGGTGAACGGAATGCAGGGCAGAGCCATGGTTGGCAGATTCCTTTCTGGGTCGCACGGAAATCGTTCGCAGGATGCAGGTTGCGTTCCCGTCTGTCAACGGGCGCGTGATTCGATCGTCCGTCGATCGTCGGTCGGGGTCGGACTCATCGGGTAGGATGCGCGCACATGACCTCAGCGCCCGACACGCCCGCCGCCACGACTTCCGCTCCAACCGCCGAGCCTCCCCTCCCGAAAGCCAATGTCCGAACGCTCCTCGCGCTCGCGTGGCCGGTCGTGCTCGCGCGCTCGTCGCAGTCGGTCGTCGGCGTGTGCGACGCCGCAATGTCGGCGCCGCTCGGCGGCGCTGCACTGGCCGCCACCACGACCGGCGCGCTCAACACGTTCGCGTTCATGATCCTGCCCATGGGGACCGCGTTCATCGTGCAGAGCTACGCGGCCCAGCTCTTCGGACGCGGGGATCACGTCGCGGTGCAGCGCTACGCCTGGTACGGCCTTGTGCTCGCCGCGGTGGCGATGGCGATCTCGCTCGCCTGCCTGCCGCTCATCGGGCCCGTGATCGGCTGGTTCTCGTACGAGCCGCGGGTGCACGACCTCATGACCGAGTACATGGTGATCCGGGTCGCATCGACCGGCGCGGTCGTGGGAACGGAAGCACTCGGCAACTGGTTCGCGGGGCAGGGCAACACGCGCGTCCAGATGCGCGCGAGCGTGGTCACGATGCTCGCGAACGTGGCGCTCAACTGGGTGCTGATCTACGGGAAGCTCGGCGCGCCGGCCATGGGCGTCGCGGGTGCGGCGCTCGCGAGCACGATCTCCTCGTGGATCGGCTTCGGCGTCGTCGTGGTCGCGTGGATGCGCGCGCGCAGAGCCCTCGGCCTGCAAGGTCCGCTCGGACCGCTCGGGACGCTCGGGCTCACGCGCTCGGAGTTTCTGCGCATGCTGCGCTTCGGACTGCCGAACGGGTTCAACTGGTTCATGGAGTTTGCCGCATTCATCCTGTTCATCAACGCGATCGTCGCTCCGCTCGGGACGACCGTGGTCGCCGCGTTCAACGTCGTGCTCCAGATCAACTCGATCTCGTTCATGCCCGCGTTCGGGCTCGCGTCCGCGGGAGCGATCCTGGTCGGACAGGCGATCGGGCGCGGTGCGGCGGACTCGGTCGGCGGCATCGTGCGGATGACGGCGACGGTCATGATGGTCTGGCAGGTGAGCGTGGGAGTCGTCTACCTCACGCTGCCCGAGCTCTTGATGCACGGGTTCGCGCCGCCCGAGGGCATCGAGGGATGGATCGCGGTCGGCGGGGTCATGCTCGCAATCAGCGGCGTGTGGCAGGTGTTCGACGCGCTCGGGCTCGCGTTCGGCGAAGCGCTGCGCGCGGCGGGTGACACGGCCTGGTGTTTGTGGGCCCGGCTTGCGATCGCCTGGTGCGTGTTCATCCCGACCGCGTACCTGTTCGTGACCGTGCGCGCCGGCGGGCCGACGGCGGTCATGTGGTGCGTCGTGTTCTATCTTGCGTGTCTCGCGGTCGCGCTCGGCTTCCGGTTCCGGAGCGGGGCCTGGCGGCGCATCCAGCTCACGGGCCAGGAAGACCCGATTCTCGCGAGCTAGGCACGCGCCGCGGCGCCGTCACGCGCGCTTCGAGGATCCGGGCGTCCCCGCAGGAACGGCGGGCCACCAGGCGCGCGAAGCGGCCGCCTCGCCCCACACCTCGGACGGCGTGCCGTGCACGTGGTAGACCCAGCCGGTCGTGATCTTGGGCAGGAAGTACGTCGACTTCTGCGGCATACGCTCGCCCGCGCGCGCGACCTCGAGCACCTGGCGCACGGGCGTCGGGTTCATGAGGAACGCGACGTTTGGCGCCGACGCGGCGGACGCGCCGGAAACCACGCCGGCTCCCTCACCGGCTCCCTCACCGGCTCCCTCGCCGACTCCGCGCACGATGCGGATCGCGTCGAGCGTCGACTTCACGTACTCGACGTGCGTCTGCGCCGTGATCTGCTCGGCCGTGATGCCGAGCGCGCGATCGAGCACGAGCTCGTGCAGCTGGACGACATCGAGCTCCTGCAGCACGGGCGGCGTGTCCAATCCGCGGAACGCCTCCGCGCGCCGCGTCGAGTCGAGCACGAATCCCGTGAGCACCCGCTCGCGCGCCGTGACCGCGACGAACGCTCCGCGCGGATGGGCGGAGAGGAACGCCTCGGCGCGCCAGGCGACCGACTCGGGATCGGAGCAGTCGCCGAGGCCTTCGATCCGGAACGTCGGATCGAGCCGCTCGGCGAGCTGGGCCATGGTGATCGGCAGGAGTCCCCGCACGCCGCGGTGCGTCGGCAGCACGAGAAGCCCCGGGTCACCCGCGTCGACGAAGCATGCGAGCATGTAGTCGTACGCCTGCGGCGCGGGCGCGTCCGGCTCGGCCGCGCGCCGCTCGTTCCGGTAACGCAGCGCCGATTCGTAGCGATGATGCCCGTCCGCGAACACGAGGCCCTGCGCGGCGAGCGCGTGCGTGACGTTCGCCACCCCGGCGGCCAGGCAGCGCGCTTCGGGGCTGTCCTCGGGGCGATCCGGGAGCGCCCACAGCGCCTCCTCGCCCTCGGGCGTCGTCGCACGAGCGAGCGGCGCCCTCGCGCGCGCGGTCTCGAGCGCGAGCGCGATCTTGCCGTCGGGATCCTCGTACAGGACGAACACGGGGCTCAGGTTCGCGCGCGTGGCCTCGAGGATTCGGAAGCGATCCTCGCGCGGTGCGGCGAGTGTGCGCTCGTGGGCGAACACGCCGCCTTCGCTGAACGGCACGAGCTCGAGCAGGCCGAAGAAGCCGCGGCGCGTGAGCGGGCGGCCGTGGTGCGTGAACGACTGCTCGTAGGCGTAGAACGCGGGAGCTTCGTCGCGGGCGAGCGTGCCGTCCTTGAGCCACGCGGCGAGCGTGCGGCCGGCGACCGCGTAGCGGCTTCCCTTCTCGCCCTCGTCTTCCGGCAGGATCAAGTGGACGGGATTGTGCGGCGCACGCGCGAGGCGCGCACGCTCCGCGGGAGCGATCACATCGTACGGCGGTGAGAGTCGCTCCGCGATGGGCTCGTCGTCCGGCGAAGGCCGGACGGCCCGAAATGGAAGCACGGTGGGCATGCCGGCAGCATGCCCCCTCGTCCCACGATTGGCAAGGGCCGCTCTACGACTGCGGCCCCGCAGCGGTCGCACGCCGCGGCGAGAGCAGGAACGCGTACAGGGTGATCGCCGCGCCGATCGCGATCGGGATCCAACCGACCATCCAGACCCTGTCGCCCACGAACTGGAGCCCGAACAGGATTCCAAAGCCGATCCCCATCGTCACGAGCCCGCCGAGCTTCTTGCCCTCGCGCTCGCGCACGAACTGCTGCGTCTCCTGCGATGCGAGGAGCGCGCCGATCTGCTCCGGAGTGCTGCCGGTCTCGAGCAACTTCTTCTGGAATTCGTAACGGTAGTACGCTTCGCGTTCCTTGCGCCGCTCCTCGGCGTGCGTTGCAACCGCGAGGAACGTGAACAGAGCAATCGAGCCCACGATGGGCACCAGGAACAGCATCGCTCCCGGAAGCGCGCTTGCGAACGAGCCGAACATCATCGTCTCCTCCCTCCCGGCGTTCCGCCGGGGATCGGGTCGCCGGAGCGACCCCCGGGAACCCATCCCTCTCTCCCGGGCTCGAGCCTTCGAGACTTCAGGTCGGCGGCCCGGCCCTCTACGTTCATGAGGTGGGACTCGGACCCGGCACCTCCGGTTGCACTTGTTTTTCGCCGCGGGGGGAGCAGAAAGTTGCAACCGGACGCGCCTGGCGGGCGTCCCACCCCTTGGAGGGCAGGTGTGAGCGATGATCGGGATCGCGCGGACGTGGAACGGGTGCGGGCGGGACAGACCGACGCCTACGAGGCGATCGTCCGCCGCTGGCAGGGTCCGCTCGTGAACCTGGCGTGGCGCTGGACCGGCGATCGAAGCCGGGCGGAGGAACTCGCACATGAAGCGTTCGTGCGCGCGTGGCGCGCGCTCCCCCGCTGGCGCGGCGAGGGCGCGTTCTCGACCTGGCTGTTCGCCATTGCGGTCAACACGTACCGTTCCGCGCTCCGAAAGAGCGGACCTCCGCCGGCGCCGATCGAGGAGGCGCTCTCGATCGCAGGCGGCGAGGACCCCAGCGAGACGGCCGAGCGCGAGAGCGAGGATCGTCGCGTGCGCGCGATCGTGATGGCCCTGCCCGGGCGGTACCGGGACGCGCTCGTGCTCTACTACTTTCACGGGATGGACGTCGAGACCGCCGCACGTTCGCTCGGCGTCCCGACGGGAACGCTCAAAGCACAGCTTGCACGCGGGCGCGAGATGGTGCGAAGACAACTCGAGCGTATCGAAGCGGCCGACCCGAAACGGGCGGCCGAGCGCGCGCTCCGCGAGGTGGAGGCATGAGCGAGAACATGAGCGGTTCGAAGCCCGATTCTCCCGACCTGGATGCGCGTCTCGCACGCGCGCTGGGTCCCGAGCTGCACTTCGAGGCTCCGGACGATTTCACGGAGTCGGTCATGCGGCAGGTTCTCGCCGAGGCCGACGTCGAGCGCGTCGCGCCCTCGCCGATCGCGTTTCCCTGGCGCCGGGCTGTGCCCGCGTTCGTGCTCCTCTTCGTGCTCGTGGGGATTGCGTTCTCGCTTCTGCCGTGGGACGAGGCCGGCGTCGCCGCCGATTCTGCGGTGCGCGACCTCGAGCGCTTCGCCGATGCGCCCGCGCTCCTGAACGCTGCGATTGCCGCCTCGTGGCTCGGGTTCGGGCTCGTGCTCACGTTCGTGGCGCTGCGAGTCTCGAGCTGGCCGATGACGCGTGGCGTCCACCGGCCCTACGAAGTGCGGTAGAGCTCGGGCCGGCGGTCTCTGAAGAGGTGATTGCGCGACGTGAACCACTTGTCGCGTGCCGCCCGAAGATCGAGCGCAGCCGCGAGGGCGCGCGGGGCCCGGATTCCGGCGCGCGCGATCAGCGAGCCGTCGGGTGCCACGATCTGACTCCGCCCGGTGAACGACACGGCCCTCCCCGGACGGACGTCCTCTCCCACTCGATTCGCCGTTCCCACGAACACGCGGTTCTCGAGCGCTCGCACCCGCATCGCCTGCTGTGCGTGCGGGAAGACGAGGTTCGACGGGTGCGCGATCACATCCGCGCCCGCGAGCGCGAGCCCGCGTGTCGCCTCCGGAAACCGCCAGTCGTAGCAGATGAGCATGCCGACCCGTGCTGCGCCGACGCGATGGACGCGCGGCGCCCGGTCCCCTGGCGCGAACCAGAGCTTCTCCTCGAAGAAGAGGTGGATCTTCCGGTAGACGTCGCGCACGCGTCCGTCGGGCGCAAGGAGCACGGCGCTGTTGTAGACGCGGCGGCCGTCGCGCTCGGGGAAGCCTGCGACGACCCAGGCGCGGCGCGCCTTTGCCCAGACTGCGAGGAGCGAAAGACCGGGGGCGCGGGCGGGCCTTCCGCCCGGGGTCTCTGCGAGCGCAAGCGCCTCGGCGCGCGACACGAAGACGTATCCCGAGGTCATAAGCTCCGGAAACACATAGAGCTGAGACTTGGACTTCGAGCGCTCCGCGAGGCGGAGAGCGCGCTTCACGTTCCCCTCGACGTCGCCGAAGGTGGGGCGGGTCTGAACGACCGCCATGCGCAGGACGGGACTCACGCGGCCCCCCGCGCCTCGACCGCGGCGCGGAACGACCCGGCCGCAGGGCTCGCGAGAAACGTGTGGAGCGCGTTCTGGATCTCGGGCAGCCGGCCGTCGAAGAAGTGGCCCGCGCCGTCGATCAAGTAGAGTGCCTTGGGCTCGGCCCACGCGGGCCAGGCCGCTTCGAGATCCGCGAGCGGACAGAGATCGTCGGCCGTCCCCTGGACGACGCCCTTCGGCGTGTCGGAGAGCGCAAGGTGCGAGAAGTCGCGTCGCCCGACGCCAGGCGCGACGGACCACAGGAGGCGCACCCGCGGATCACGCGGACCGGCGTTCAGGCAAACCGCTCCGCCAAACGAGAATCCGGAGAGCGCGAGCGGAACGTCGGGATAGAGCGCGGACAGAAAGTCCATCGCCGCGATCGCGTCCTCCTGCTCCCCCGCTCCGTCGTCGTGCGTGCCCGGGCTTCCTCCCACGCCACGAAAATTGAAGCGCAGGGTCGCGAAGCCCGCCTGCTGGAACGCCTCGGCCGTTCGGAAGACGACCTTGTTGTGCATGGTTCCGCCGAACAACGGGTGCGGGTGGCAGACGACGGCGACGGCGCGCGGGCGCACGCCCTCGACGAACTCGAGCACGCCTTCGAGCGGCCCGACCTTCGACGGAATCCAGACCTTGCGGACGCGCGCCTGGGGAGGCCGCGTCGTCACACGGGTCACGGCCGGCCGCTCACCTGGGCCGCGATCATCTTCCACTTGGGACGCTGGTTCGCGGCCAGGATGCGCTTCCGCATGCGGATGCTCTGGGGTGTCACCTCCGCGAGCTCGTCCTCACGGATCCACTCGAGCGTCTGCTCGAGCGAGAGGATGCGCGGCGGCACGAGCTGAAGGCCTTCCTCCGCGTTCGAGGCGCGCATGTTCGTGAGCTTCTTCTCCTTCGCGACGTTCACGTCCATGTCGTCCGGGCGCGCATTCTCGCCCACGACCATGCCTTCGTACACCGGATCGCCGGGGTGGACGAACAGGCTCCCCCGCTCCTGCAGGTTCTCGATCGCGTAGCCGGTCGCCTTGCCCGTGCGGTCGGCGACCAGAGCACCGCTCGTCCGATGCGGGATCTCGCCGACCCAGGGGCGATAGCCGCTGAAGATGTGGTGCAGGAGCCCGGTGCCGCGCGTGTCGGTCAGGAACTCCGTGCGGAACCCGATGAGACCGCGCGCCGGAACGTCGAACTCGAGCCGCACGCGCCCCGTGCCGTGGTTCACCATCCGCGTCATGCGGCCCTTCCGCGGGGCGAGTTTCTGCGTGACCACGCCCAGGTGCTCCTCCGGGACGTCCACGACCAGGTGCTCGTACGGCTCGTGGACCGCGCCGTCGACCGTCTTCGTGATGGTCGTGGGCTTCCCGACCGCGACCTCGAAGCCTTCGCGCCGCATCATCTCGATCAGGATCGCAAGCTGGAGCTCGCCGCGCCCCGATACCTTGAACGCATCCGGCGTCTCGGTCGGCTCGACGCGAATCGCGACGTTCGTCAGGAGCTCCTTCTCCAGGCGCTCCTTGATCGCGCGCGAGGTGACGTAGCGCCCCTCCCGCCCGGCGAACGGCGAGGTGTTGACGCCGAACACCATCGACACCGTCGGCTCGTCGACCACGATCGGCGGAAGGGCCACCGGCTGCTCGGGATCGGCGAGCGTGTCGCCGATCGAGACGCCGTCCACGCCCGCGAGTGCGACGATGTCGCCCGCGCCCGCGCTCTCGGCGGGAATGCGCTTCAAGCCCTCAAACGTATAGAGCTGGGTGATCTTGTGCGTCGTCCCCTCGCCCGCACCGTTCGTGGCGGGAAGCGAAACGACACGATCGCCGACCGACAGCGTCCCGTTGGCGATCCGCCCGATGAGAAGACGTCCCACGAAGTCGTCGTAGCCCAGATTGTTGACCAGGAACTGGAGCCCGTGCCCGGGGGTGTGGCGCGGCGGCGGGATGTGCTCGAGGATCGCCTCGAACAGGGGCCGAAGCGTCTGGTCCTCGCCGTCGGGCTTGGTCCGTGCGGTGCCCGCGCGCGCGTTCGTGTAGAGGACCGGGAACTCGAGCTGGTCCTCGTGCGCGTCGAGATCGATGAAGAGGTCGTAGATCTCGTTCAGCACTTCGTCCGGGCGCGCGTCCTTCCGGTCGATCTTGTTGATCACGACGACGGGTGCCAGGCCGAGCTCGAGCGCCTTCTGGAGCACAAAGCGGGTCTGGGGCAGCGGCCCTTCGGACGCGTCCACGAGCAGGAGCACCCCGTCCACGAGCTGGAGCGTGCGCTCGACCTCGCCGCCGAAATCGGCATGGCCCGGCGTGTCCACGATGTTGATCTTGACGTCACGGAAGCGGACCGAGGTGTTCTTGGCGAGGATCGTGATCCCCTTCTCGCGCTCGAGGTCGTTCGAGTCCATGACGCGCTCGATGACGTGCTCGTTCGCGCGGAACGTGCCGGCCTGCCAGAGGAGCGCGTCCACGAGGGTGGTCTTGCCGTGGTCCACGTGGGCGATGATCGCGACATTTCTGAGATCGGTCCGGCGTTCGTGCGTGTTCGGCGATTCAGGCGACAAGGGGAACTCCCGGGCCTTGGAACGACGTGGCCGCCCCGGGCCCGGGGGCAGACACGCCCGCGAACGACCCGCGATCTCTTCTCGGCTTCGGGGTGGACGTCGGGTGGGCATCCGCATGATGCCGGATCGAGCCGCGTTTGGCAACCGCGCGAACCCCCTGCTACACTGCGCCGGTCCCGCGTTCGACGCGGTTCCGTTTTCCTGCGGAGGGATCCATGCAGAACGGGCACCCGCTCGTCGTTCACTTCCCGATCGCGCTCCTGACGGTCGCCGTGTTCGCGGCCTTCCTCGCGGCCTTCACCGCGCGGCCGTCCGTGCAGGCTTTCGCGCGCGCGTGCCTGTACCTCGGGACGGCCGGGGCGGCAGCCGCCGTGATCTCCGGGTTCTTCGCGTCGCAAACGGTGGCCCCCGTTCTGCGCGCCGCCCACGAGCTCGAAGAGCACCGGAACTACGGCTACATGGTGCTCATCCTCGCGAGCCTCCTCTCCGCCTGGTCGGTCGTCGCGTGGCGCAGGCTCAAGCGGCCGCCGAGGCCGCACCCCTTGTTCCTGCTCGGCCACGCCGCACTTCTCTTCGCGCTCTTCATGGCGGGCCTCGAGGGGGGCGAAATGGTCTATGAGCACGGGCTTGGAACGAAGCTCACCGCCCCCGGGGGCCCGCTCCACGAGCCGCTCGGGGACGGCGACGCTCCCGGCGACTCCGTCCCGACCGCGCGCGACTTCCGCTGAAACCGACCGTGGCCTCTCCCACTCGCTCCGGCCGCGACGTCCTCGTCAATCGCATGGCCGTCCGTCCCGGCGGCATTCGCGAGTCCGAGGATCGCGTCGCGGCCGAGGAGCCGCTCGAGATCCGGATCGCGGGCCGTCCGCTCGCCGTCGTCATGCGCACGCCCGGGGACGACGAAGCGCTCGCCGTCGGCTTCCTGCTCACGGAGGGAATGATCCGCGGCCCCGAGGACGTCGAGCACGTGCGCCACTGCGACGACGTGCCGGCCGAAGCACGCGGCAACGTGATCGACGTCCAGGTCGCCGCGGGCGTCCCCGATCCGCACGAGCGCGCGCGGCGGGGCTTCTATGCGTCGTCCTCGTGCGGCATTTGCGGCAAGGGCTCGATCGAGGAGGTGCGCCTCCTCGCCGCGCCGCTCCCGGGGGGATCGACGATCGCGCCCGACGCGCTCCCGCGTCTCGTGCCCGCGCTCCGTCAGGCGCAGGTGACGTTCGAGCGCACCGGGGGCCTCCATGCGGCGGGACTCTTTCGCTTCGACGGCACGCTCGTTGCGACCGCCGAGGACGTGGGGCGCCACAACGCGGTCGACAAGATCGTGGGCGGACGGCTCCTCCTGACCGACTGGCCGCTCCAGGAGCGGCTCCTCCTCGTCTCGGGACGGGTCGGCTTCGAGATCGTGCAGAAGGCGTGGCTTGCGGGCATCCCGGCGGTCGCGGCCGTGTCGGCCCCGACGAGCCTCGCGATCGAGCTCGCGCGCGAGGCGAACATGACGTTGCTCGCGTTCCTGCGTGGAGAGGACTACAACGTGTACACGGGCCCGGAGCGCCTGGGGCTCGGCCCGATGGGCCTCGGCGCGACGCACTGACCCCCTGCTTTCCGTTCACGGAGACCGAATGAACCTGCCCGCCATCCAGGAGGGGTTGCGCGAGCGCGGCATCGACGCGTGGCTCCTCTACGACTTCCGTCACATGAATCCGATCGCAAACCGGGTCGCAGGACTCTCCGCCGACCGCCACACGACGCGGCGCTGGTTCGGTCTCGTGCCTGCGAGCGGCGAGCCGCGCTGGCTCCACTCGGCGATCGAGGCGCACGTGTTCGCCGATCTCCCGGGCGAGAAGGTCGCGTTCGTCGGCTGGCGGGATCTCGAGACCCGGCTCGCGTGGATGCTCTCGGGCATTCGCACGGTGGCGATGGAGTACTCGGCCGGCAACGCGATCCCCTACGTGTCGCGGGTCGATGCGGGCACGATCGAGCTCGTGCGCTCGCTCGGCGTCGAGATCGTCTCCTCGGGCGATCTCGTCCAGGTGTTCGAGGCGCGCTGGGGAGAGAGCGGCCTCGCGTCGCACCGCCGCGCCGCCAGGCATCTCGCCGAGATCGCTACGCTCGGGCACGGCTGGGTGCGCGAGGCCGTGCGTGCCGGAAAGCCCCTGAGCGAGGTCGAGGTCCAGGCGCGCATGTCGGCCGAATACGAAGCGCGCGGGCTCGTCACGAACGGGCCGCCGATCGTCGCGGTCAACGATCACGCCGGAAACCCGCACTTCGAGCCCACGCCCGCGAACGCGCGGCCGATCGTCACGGGCGACGTGCTCCTCACGGACCTGTGGGCCAAGGAGAAGGGCGAGGACGCCGTGTACGCGGACATCACGTGGATGGCGTTCGTCGGCGAGCGCGTCCCGGACGAGGTCCGCCACGTCTGGAACGTCGTTTCGGGCGCGCGCGACGCGGGGATCCGCTACGTCATGGAGCGGGCCGAGCGCGGTGAGCCGATCAAGGGAGCGGACGTGGACGATGCGACCCGCGCGCACGTGGCCGCACACGGGCTCGCGGACTTCTTCATCCATCGCACGGGACACTCGATCGGAATCGAGACGCACGGCAACGGCGCGAACATCGACAACCTGGAGACGCGGGACGAGCGCACGCTGATCGCGGACACCGGATTCTCGATCGAGCCGGGCGTGTACCAGCCGAAGTTCGGCGTGCGCTCGGAAATCGACATGTATCTGGGGCACGGCCGGGCCGAGGTCACGACCGAGCCCCAGCGCGCTCTGCCGGCCCTGCTCGCCTGAGCCCGTTCGTGCGCCGGCTCCTCGCGTCGCCCTGGACGTGGGCGGTCGTGGCGGCCGCCGTCCGCTTCGCAGCACTCGCGCTCGGGCCCGGACTCTCGGTCGCGCCGTACTCCGACTCGGTCGACTATCACCGCCTCGCGGCGCACCTCGCGTCGGGTGCGGGCTTTGCGCTCGGTCCCGACGGGGCGCTCTTCCCGTCCACGTTCCGCCCGCCGCTCCTGCCGTTCGTGATCGCGCCGTTCTACGCGCTGTTCGGTGCGCACTATCTGGTGGCGCTCCTCGTGCAGATCGCGCTCGGGGCGCTGCTCGTCCCGGCCGTTCACGCGCTCGCGCGCGAGGTCGCGGGACCTGCGACGGGCACGGGCGCGAGCGCGCGAGCACACGTTCCTCTCGCCGCGGCGATCGCGACCGCGCTCTGGCCGCCGCTCATTTACTTCTCGATCACGCTCCTCACCGAGACGCTCACGGCCCTCCTCCAGGTGGTCGCGGTGATTCTCGCGGTGCGTCTCCTGACGCGCGGTGGGGCGGCCCTGGCGCTCGGGCTCGGGGTGGCGCTCGGGCTTGCGGCTCTTGCGCGGCCCACTGCACTTCCGCTTGCGGCCGCGCTCTTCGCGTGGCTTCTCCTTGCACCGCGACGTCCGGCGCGGGCGCGTGCGATCGCGGTCGGGCTTGCGCTCCTTGCGCTCGGGTTTGCGATCGGGCCGTGGATCGTGCGCAATCACGCGGTGACCGGGCGATGGATCGGCCTCACGAGCGGCGGCGGAGCCGCCCTTTACGACAGCAACAACCCGATCGTCCTGACCGATCCCAGATGGAGAGGCGGGGCGCTAAGCCTAAGGCAGGTCGATCCGTATGCAGGTGAATTTCGAGGATTGGATGAAGTCGAGATCGACCGGCTCTCGGCAAAGAAGGCGCGCGAGTTCCTGGCCGCACACCGGGACCGCTGGCTCGAAATGGCGGGCTGGAAGCTCGCTCGCTTCTTCCGCCCCTTCTCGGAGACGCCGGTGACGGGCGATCCCGCAGGACGCGGCTCGACGCTCGGCCGGATCGTCCGGGCGTTCGATCCCCTGTTCTTCACGTACGGGATTCTCCTGCCGTTCTTCGCCGGGGCACTGCTGTGGGCGCTCGCCCGCCCGCGCTCGGCGCTCTTCGCGCCCGCGCTCGCGGTGCTCGTGCAGGCGGCCCTCGCGGCCGTCTACTGGGGCTCTCTCCGCATGCGGGCGCCGGTCGAGCCCTTCATCGTGGTCCTTGGAATGTTCGGTCTCGCGGCCGTCGTCACCGCTCTCGCGCGCCTCGTGCGTCCGGCGTCCGCCGGCGCACGTCCGAATCAGCGTCCCACGGGATAGACGCTCGCGATCCGGAACCGCACGTCGAATTCGAGGCGCTGGTCGTTCTCGGCCCCCATCACGAGCTTGAAGCCGAACGTCCGCCCGACGAGCGATTGCGCCGAATTGTCGGTGCGAAGGAGGAGCCGCATCGGACCGCCGCCCGCGGCGGAGGGATCGTTCAGGAGGTCGACCGGTGCGACCCAGTCCTGATAGACCTGCTGCGCCTGGATCCAGGTCGGCTCCTGCGGAAGGGTCCGGTTGTCGTAGGTGATGCCGCGGTGGATGACCTTCCAGTTCCTCCCGTAGACGTCGTCGAACGTCATCTCGTCCCACAGGATCTTCGCGGCCACTCCCATCCGGTTTTCGATCCTAAACGACACGAAGTTCGTGTCGGGCTTGAAGTACAGGTAGAACTCGCGGGTCGTGACACCGAAGCGGTCGTTGTTCGGCGAGATCATGTCGAAGCGGTAGAGGAAGCCCGAGCTCAGCTGCTGCGCGCGCTGCTCCGCGTCCTGGATCGGCGTGGGCGTCGTCGGCGAGCCCGGCGGAATGCTCGGGTTCACCTTCGGAGAGCCGCCGCCGCAGCCGGCGATCACGAACCCGAACGCGGCGACGAGCGCGATCGCGGAGACGAGATCCCGGAACAGGACACCGTGCGGGACGGGAAGGCCTTTGTTCCGTCTCGGCTGCTCGGCGTTCGACATCGAGTCCTCCTCTGGCACCGCGCCTGGCTTCCTGGGCCCGCGAGCGACCGGGAACCTCCCCCGGACCGCGCGCACGCTTTCTAGCATAACGGACTTCGCCGCGCGAGCGCGGCTTCGATCGCCTCGAGGTACTTGAGTCCGCTCCCCGTGTTGTACACCACGACGCGGTCCCCTGCTCCGGCACCGCCCGTCTCGACGAGCCGCCTAAGGCCCGCGAGCGCGGCGCCGCCCTCCGGGGCCGCGAGAATGCCGAGGGCCTGCGAGAGGACGAGCGTGTCGTCGAGCATGGCGGTTTCGGGAACCGCGACCGCCGTTCCGCCGGACGCGCGCAGGACCCTAAGCATCCAGCGGTCGCCGACCGCCGCCGGCACCCGGAGCCCGGCGGCGAGTGTCACGGGATCCGCCCACGGTGTCGCCTCGGCCGCGCCGCGTTCGAACGCGCGCGGGATCGGCGCGCAGCCCTCGACCTGGACGCTCACGAGCCGCGGCCTGCGGGCGGGATCGATCCAGCCGAGGGCCGAAAGCTCGTCGAACGCCTTCGCCATCCCGACGAGCCCGGTGCCGCCGCCCGTCGGATAGACGATCACGTCCGGCAACGTCCACCCGAGCTGCTCGGCGATTTCGTAGCCCATCGTCTTCTTGCCCTCGACCCGGAACGGCTCCCGCAGCGTCGAGAGATCGAACCAGTCGGGCCCCGCCACCTCGCGCAGGCGCCGGCCGGCGTCCGTGATGAAGCCGGGAACGAGCGTGACGCGTGCTCCGAGCGCGCGCGCTTCGAGCACGAACGCCTTCGGGCAGTCCTCGGGCACGAACACGTGCGCGGTGAGCCCCGCCCGCGCGGCGTAGGCCGCGAGCGCGCCGCCCGCGTTCCCGGCGCTCGGGAGTGCCACGTGACGGGCGCCGAACGCGTGCGCCAGATTGACGGCGAGACACAACCCGCGCGCCTTGAACGATCCCGTGGGGTTCGGAGCCTCGTCCTTGACGAGGAGCTCGCGCACGCCGACGAGCGCGGCGAGCGCGGGCAGGGACGGAAGCGGCGTCCAGCCCTCCCCGAGCGTGATCGGCGCGCGCTCGAACGAAAGCGGAAGCGCCTCGCGGTAGCGCCACAGCGTGGCTTCGCGCGCGGCGAGCGCCGCACGATCGAAGCGCTTTCGGAGCGTGTCCAAGTCGTAGAGCGCGGCGAGGGGCCGCCCGCACTCGCAGAGCCCGCGCCAGGCGGACAGGTCGTACGTGCGACCGCACTCCGTGCACTCGAGGTGCGTGAGGTGGGGCTGCGTCGCCCGCGTGCCCGATCGTGCCGCGCTCATCGCGCGCGCCCCTTCGCCCCGCGCGGGAGCCTCCGCTCGGGCGCGCCCGAGAGCTCCTCGTAGAGCACGCGGTACGAGCGGTGGCGCTCGCCGCCGAACGCGCCTTCGGCGCGCATGGCGACGAGCGCGCAGCCGGGCTCGTCGAGATGGGAGCAATCCGCGAAACGGCAGGGCCCCTGGTCCCGCCACTCGGGGAAGAGCTGTGCGAGCGAGCGCGCCGGGAGGTCGGGCGGAAGCCCGAACGTGCGTACGCCGGGAGTGTCGATGACTTCGGTCGCCGGCGGCCCCGGATCGAGGCGCACGAGCGTGCTCGCCGTCGTCGTGTGGCGGCCGCGGCCGGTCTTCGCGTTCACCTCGCCAATTCTGAGATCGAGCCCCGGAACGAGCGCGTTCAGGAGCGTGCTCTTCCCCACTCCCGAGTGCCCGACGACGAGCGAGCGGCGGCCGGCGAGCACGGTCCGGAGCTCGGCGAGGCCCCGCCCCTCCTTCGCCACGACCGCATGCGTCGGATATCCGGTGCGCGCGTACAGCGCGCTCGCGTCCGCGATCTCCGCCTCGGAAACGAGGTCGCACTTCGTGAACACGAGGACGAGCGGAAGGCCGCACCATTCGGCGGTGACGGCGAAGCGGTCGAGGAGTCCCTCGGCGAGCGGCGGATGCGCGAGTGATGCGACCGCGACCACCTGGCTGAGGTTCGCGGCAAGGATCTGATGGCGCGCCCGCGCGCGCGCGCCGGCCGCGCGGCGCTCGAAGCGGTTCCGCCGGGGCGCGATCGACTCGACGACCTCCTCACGCACCCTGACAGAGTCGCCCACGACGATCGCGTTCCCGAGCCGCGCGCCCGGATCCTGGAGCCGCTTCGGCACCGCGACGGCCCGCAGCGTCCCGCCGTCGTCGAGCACGACCACGCCGCGCAGGTCGATGCGCGCGACGACTCCGTCGAACGTCACCTCGCGCGCGACTCCGGCCGTCCGGCGCCCCAGAGCGCTCCGCCGAGCGCCACGAGGAGGGCCGTCGTGGGCAACGCCAGCGCCGCCCCGAGGATCCCGCCGAGCGTGCTGCCGGCGAGCACGGCCAGGATGACTACGAACGGATGGAGCTCGAGGCGCGAGCTCATGAGCCGCGGATTGATGACGTAGTTGTTGATCTGGTTCAGGAGAACGTACGCGCCGAGGACGACGGCCATGTACGTCGGCCCGCGGTCGGACGTGACGACCGCGAGCGAGCCGACGATCGCGACCGAGCCCAGGAACGGCACGGCCTCCGCGACCCCGGCGAGCACGCCGAGCGCGAACGAGTAGCGAACGCCGAGAGCCGTGAACAGGACCGTCGCGAGCGTCGAGCACACGAGCACGACGAGCGTCTGGCCGCGCACGTACGTCTCGAGCGAGCGGTCGGCTTCGGTGACGAGGAGCCGCGCAGTCGGGCGCCAGCGCGCGGGCAGGCCCTCGACGAACCCGGTCGTGAGCGTGCCGCCATCGGTCAGGATGTAGAACGCGCCGATCGGAACGACGATGAGCCCGAGCAAGTCGTCGATCGACCCGAGGAGCGTGGGAACGAGGCTCGCGGCCTTGTGCGCACCGGTCTCGAGCAGGCGGTGCCACTCGGCCTGCACCTTGAGCCAGACCTCGGGCGAAAGTCCCATGCCCCGGCGCTCGGACATGGTGACGAACCACTGCTCGACCACCTGGTAGAAGCGCGGAAGCTCTCCGCCGAGGCGTGCGAGCTCGGTCCAGAGGACCGGGACGAACCAGTAGAGCGCGAGCGCGAAGACGCCGATCGAGGCGATGACGACGACTCCGGCCGCGAGCTTCCGTCCGACGAGACGCTCGCCGCCGAGGGGCACGCGCGCGAGCCGGGCCACGAGCGGCTCGAGCACGTACGCGACGAACACGCTCGCGACCAGCACGAGAAGGACGCCGCGCAGCCGGTAGGCGAAGTACACGACCGCCGCGATCGCGAGCAGTGACCCGAGCGAGAGCGCGCCCCAGCTCCAGGCGATCGGCGCCACGCGATTGCGCGGGCCGCGCTCTCCCGGCGTCCCGGAGGACGATCCGGGCGACGATCCCGCCGGGCCGCCGGCGTCCGCGCTCACCAGCCCGCCTGCCCGCCGACCGGAAGCACGAGCGAGAATGTGGCCCCCCGCCCGACCTCGCTCTCGGCCCAGATGCGCCCGCGGTGCGCGGCCGCGATGCGATACGTGGTCGCAAGGCCGAAGCCGTGCCCGGTGGGCTTGGTCGTGAACGTCGGCTCCCAGATCTTGTCGAGGATCGCGCGGCTCATGCCCGGCCCGTTGTCCGCGACCCGGATGAGGACCGTCTCACCGGGCTCCTGCCATCCGGTCATGACCGTGATGCGCTTGTTCGCCGTGCCCTTTTCGATCATCGCCTCGGCCGCGTTGCCGAACAGGTTGATGAACACCTGCTGGAGCTGACCGGGATCGGCGGTGATCGCCGGCAGGCCGTCGGTCAGCTCGAGGGCGAACTCGACCTGGTCGAACTTGTTCTGCGGCCGCACGAAATCGGCGGTGCGGCGCACGAGGTCGTTCACGTCCACGCGCACGACCTTCATCTCCTTGTGCGAGAAGTCCATGAGCCCCTTGGTGAGGATCGCCATGTTCGCCGCCTGCTCCATGATGATGCGGGCGTGGCGCGCGATCTTCTCGGGCTCGGCCTTCCCGAGCTCGAGCGTGAGCATCTGCGCGCGGGCCGAGATCGCGGCCAGGTAGTTCGAGATCTCGTGCCCGATCTCCGCCGCCATCTCCCCTTTCGCCGCCATACGCTCCTGATGGACGAGCTGGTCCTGCGCCTTCTTGAGGTCGACGTAGCGCCGGTGCGAGTCGCGAATCACGAGGAGCGGCACGTAGAAGAGAATGATCCCGGCCCAGCGCAGCATGGCGTAGGAGACGACCATGAGCGGCGCCAGGAAGAGGAGTGCCAGGTCCGAGATGAGCTGCTCCGCGTACAGGAAGTCCTCGCGCATGACGAGCGTGACCGGCCGCTCCGAGCCCCACGCGGAAGCGGTCGACACGAGCACGATGTTGAGCCCGCGATAGACGACGCCGAGCCCGAGGAGCGGGATCAGAAGCCCGACCATCTCGGTGACCTCGAGTCGGCCCGCCTGGTCGATGAGCGGCCAGATCCCCTCCCTCGGGCCGCCGAGCAGGTGGAACGTCCAGCCTGCGGCCGCCATCACGATCACCATCGCCGCCGTGTTGTAGAGGACCCGGATCGCGGGCCTGCGGCGGAGGAAGATGTCCGAGAGGGCCGTCGCCGCGGCGACGATCCAGATCGCGGGCGTGATCCCCCACAGGACGAGCGTGGCGAAGTTCGCGGCCGACGCCATCGAGTCCGTGCCTTCGCCCGTGATCGTCGGCAGCCACAGGCTCTCGGCGACCAGGTTGATGGCGATCCAGATCAGGAACTGAACGAGGAGCGCATTCGTCGGATCGAGCGGATGGAGTGCCAGGAGAACGATCGCCGTGGCGACGACCGAGCCGACAAAGAGGACGAGACGGCGGCTCACTCACCCTCCCGGGCGTGGGACGACCCCGAGGCCGGGGACGTCGGGCAGGATCAGACGACCGTCGCTTCCTCCCACGCCCTGATACGGATCGCGCGCGAGGAGCCAGTGACCGTCGAGATCGAGCGTATCCATGAGCGGCCCCAGATGGGCCGCCGCGGTGATACCCAGGCTGCTTTCTATCATGCAGCCGAGCATGAGGGAAAGCCCGTGCGCCCGTGCGGCGTGCACGAGCCGGAGCGCCTCGGTCGGGCCGCCGGTCTTCACGAGCTTGATGACCACGCCGGCCACACGACGGGCAAGCTTCGGCACGTCGGTCGCGACATGGCAGGACTCGTCCACGTAGAGCGGCAACGGAGAGCGCGCGGCGAGCCAGGCGAGCCCCTCGAGGTCGTCGGGTGCGAGCGGCTGCTCCACGAACTCGACGCCGACGTCCGCGAGCGCCGGGAGGAGTGCGAGCGCCTGATCGCGGCTCCAGGCCGCGTTCGCGTCGACGCGCAGGCGCTGGGTCGAGCGTTCGCGGATCCGGCGCAGGGTCGCGACGTCGTCGGGCCCGCCGACCTTGACTTTGAGGATGGGATAGCCTTTTGCCTCTTCGAGCTTTACGAGCGTCGTCTCCCAATCTGCTAGACCCAGCGTGAACGACGAGACCGGCATCGCGGCCGGATCCACCCCGAAGAGCTTCCACAATGGAACACCGGCGGCCTGCGCGCGCAGATCCCAGAGCGCGGTATCGAGCGCGTTCCACGCCGCCCGGTTGCCGTTCAGGGTCGTGCGAGCGCGACGCTCGAAGCCCTCGATCTCCCACGGATCGCGCGGCAGGAGCGGCTCCCAGGTCGCGAGTGCGGCGCGCGCGGTGGCCGCGTTCTCGCCGTAGTAGGCGGTTGCGGCCACCTCGCCCAGGCCGACCCTGCCGTCGTGCTCGAGACGGACGACGAGATGCTCCCAGTTCTTCCGGCCTCCGCGCGCGATGCGGAATTCGTGGCGGGTGACGAGCTCGAGCGGCTCGACCGTCATCTTCATCCGGCGTCTCCTCGGGTGCGGCGCGCGAGCAGCGCGTCGGTCAGGGGTTCGGGACCGAATCGCACGGGATCGGTCGCCGGCAGCCCGGTCTCCTGTTGTGCGCGCGCGAGTGCCGCGCGGGCCTCGACTTCGGGCAGGTCGAACGTATTGAGCGCCACCCCGATCACCTTTCCGGAGCGGATCGGCGCGAGCGCGTCCTCGTAGCGCCTGACGAGCTCGACGAGCGGCGCGATCGGAACTTCCCCGACGCGGATGCGTGTGCGCGTCGCCTGGTGACAGAGGATCATCGACTGCGGAAGCGAACCGTGCACGAGACCGAGCGTCACCCCCGAGTAGCCCGGATGAAGAAGCGAGCCCTGGCCTTCGACGATCACCCAGTCCGATCCTGTCGCGGCCTCGAGCACGAGCGCTTCGGCCGCGCCCGCGATGAAGTCGGCGATCATCCGATCGACCGCAAGCCCCCTCCCCGCAAGCAGGATTCCGGTCTGCCCGGTCGCGACGAAGGCCGACCGCTCGCCCCGCGCGAGGAGGCTTCGATGAACTTCCCACGCGGCCGTCATCTTGCCGACGTTGCAATCGGAGCCGACCGTGAGCGTGACGTGCGCGGCCACCTCGCGCGCGCGGCCCGCCGCGACGGGAAGCTCGGGCGGCACGGCGCGCAGGTCGACGAGCCGGATTCCGAGCGCGCGGGCGCGCGCGGCGAGCTCCGGATCGTCCGCGAGGAACGAATGAAGCCC
>JBOHUC010000069.1:0-16289 GCA_050733935.1 Candidatus Eiseniibacteriota bacterium
GCCCTGACGTTGGTTCTGTCGGCCGGTCAGTAGTCGTTCGGAGCAACGGGGGCGCCCCGTCCGGCGCCCCCTCTTCCGACCTCGTGTCGCGGCCCGCTTCGCCCGCCCGGAGTCCAATCATGCGGAATCGCGGTTTCACGCTCGTCGAGCTGATGGTCGTTGTCGTGGTCATCGGGCTCCTCGCAGCCATCGCGATCCCGAACTTCCACGCGATCACCGGGCGTGCGCGCGAAGCCGCCGTGAAGTCGAACATGCACCTGGTGCAGACCGCGATGGAGGACTATTCCGCGGTGTCCGGCGGCCGTTACCCCGACGACGGATCCGATCCCGCGGACGACGGACTCACGCTCGAGCAGCACATCCCCGGCCAGCTGTTTCCGCCCAATCCCTACACCAAGGTTTCGACGGTCGTTCAGTTCGACGTGGACCCGACGCTCGGGAATCCGGGCGAGCTCGGATTCAATCCCGCGACACGCGACTCCTACCGGCTCAAGGGCGTCGGCGATGACGGCGCGCTGATGGGGCAGGTGCTCTCCACGGGCATGTAGCTCTTCGCTGGCACGCGCCGTGCATATTGCACGGAGCGACGGTCGCACACGTCGGACCACCTCGGCGTCGAAACTGGACCGCGATCGCTAACCCCAAACGGGACCGGCGCATGAACGCATTCGAAGATCGCAGCCAGAACCTTACGTCGCACCCGGGCCTTGATCAGGCGGGCATTTTTCGTCCGGACAGCGCGTCGTCTGCCGCGCCAGAGGCCGGACAGGAAGCCGGGACCGAGGCCGTCCGCGTCGAAGGGCTCGGCAAGGACTTCCGGCATCCGTGGACCCGCAGGCTCAAGACCGCCGTCCACGAGGTTTCGTTCACCGTGCCCGAGGGCTCGATCTTCGGACTCCTCGGCCCGAACGGCGCGGGCAAGACGACCACACTCCGCCTCCTCCTCGGACTCCTGCCCGCGACACGCGGCGAGGCGTTCCTGCTCGGGCGGCCCGCGGGCACGCCGGAAAGCCGCCAGGATGTGGGCTACCTGCCCGAGAACCCGTACTTCTACGACCACCTGAGCGCGCTCGAGTTCCTCGAGTACTCGGGCGAGCTCGCGGGCCTCGTGCGGGCGAGCGCACGCCATCAGGCCGTCGAGCTGCTCGAGCGCGTGGGTCTCGCCGGCTCCGCGCACGTGCGCATGCGCAAGTACTCGAAGGGCATGCTCCAGCGTGCGGGTCTCGCGCACGCGCTCATGGGAAGGCCGCGCCTCCTGTTCCTCGACGAGCCCATGACCGGCCTCGATCCGATCGGCCGCCACGAAGTGCTCGAGCTCCTCCGCGAGCTGCGTCGCGAGGGCGTCACCGTCGTGTTCTCGAGCCACATTCTCCCGGATGTCGAAGCGCTGTGCGATCGCGTCGCGATCCTCCGCGCTGGACGCCTCCAGGCGGCCGGCACGCTCGAATCCCTGCTCGAGCGCGGAACTGGTTCGGCCGAGATCGTCGTGCGTCCGAACGGCAGTCTTGCACTCCCGCCCGAGTTCCTGGGAGTGGCGCTCGAGCCGCTTGGTCCGCGCGTGCGCCTGAGTCTCGAGGATAGCTCTCGCGCGAGCGCCCTCGTCGGATGGCTCGCGACGCACGGACACGAAGTGCTTTCGGTGACGCGCGAGCGCCGTTCGCTCGAGGATCTGTTCGTCGAGCTGTTCCACGATGCGCACGAAGCAGGCGGGGAGCCGGAGAAGCGCCCCGGCCTTCGGTGGAGGAAACAGGCATGAACGTCATTCTCGCCGTGGCGCGCGGCACGTTCCGCGAGGCGGTGCGCGATCGTGTGCTCTTCCTGGTCGTCGGTTTCGGGATCGCGGCGCTCGCTCTCTCCAAGATCCTTGCGCCGATTGCGATGGGGGAGGCGGATCGAATCACCGTCGATCTCGGACTCTCCGCGATCGGATTCCTGGGTGTTCTGATCGTGGCGCTCATCGGGACCAACCTGGTTCACAAGGAGCTCGAGCGGCGGACGATCCACGTCGTCCTCTCGCGTCCGGTGTCGCGCGCGGAGTACCTGATCGGCAAGTGGCTCGGGCTCTTCTGGACGATGGCGACGGCGGTCGGAGCGATGGGAGTCGTGCTCGCGATCGTCGGAGGCGCGCTGCGCGGGCCCACGACCGTCGGGCCGATCCTCCAGGCTGTTCTCCTGCTCGCGTGTGCGAACGCCGTGCTCGCGGCACTCGCCGTCCTCTTCTCGTCGCTCTCGACGCCGGTCCTCTCCGTGCTCTACACCCTCGGGCTCTTCGCGGCGGGCTACTGGACGAACGACCTGCGCGACTTCGCGGGGGCGGCGCCTGGAGCACTGGGCGAGCTCCTGCGCACGGCCTCGTACGTGATTCCCAACCTCGAGCTCTTCAATCTGCGCTCGCACGTTGCGCACGCGACCGGTGCCTCGACCCTCCACCTGGCCCTCGCGGTCGGATACGCGGGAGCCTACGCGGCCGCCGTGCTGTCGCTTGCGGTCGTCGCGTTCGAGCGGCGGGAGCTCAAGTGACCGAGTCGAAGCGACCGGCGGACGTGCGCTCGCAGCGCACGATCACGTTCGCGCTTCTCATCGCGGTCGGGTGCGGGGTCGGGGCCGTGACCCAGCTCAAGATCGCAGAGCGGCGCCTGCCGCGCGTCGACCCGCTGGGGGAGCTCGCGTACTACCCCTCGGGCGCCTGGCTCCGTCAGGCGGCCCTCGGCGACGCGACCGCGTGGGCGGATCTCCTGTGGCTTCGAGCCGTTCAGTACTACGGACTGCACCGCCAGACGGACAACACGTTCGTCCAAATGGCGCACGTGTTCGACATCATCACGACCCTCGATCCACACTTTCAGAGCGCGTACGTGTTCGGTGGCACGTCGCTCTGCCAGGAGGGCAAGCAGTTCGAAGCCGGCGTGGCCCTGCTCGAGAAGGGAGCGCGCGAGAACCCGCGCGCCTGGGTCTATCCGTTCGAGCTTGGCTTCGTGCACTACATCGGAAAACGCAACCTGACACGCGCCACGTTCGACTTCGCGCAGGCCGCGCGCCAGCCCGAGGCGCCCGATTACTGCGAGCGCTTCGCCGCGTGGTCAGGCCAGCGCGCCGGCTACGCAGCCGTCGCGTTCGAGTTGTGGAAGCAGGTCGCGGAGACGACCGAAAACGCGGTCCTGCGGCAGAAGGCCGTGCAGAACCTGCGGAAGCTCGTGCGCGGAACGTCCGCCGAGCGCCAGATCGACATGTGGGTGAGGAGTCTGCCGCCGCTCGCGGGCGGGATTCCGGGCGCGGCTCCCGTCCCGACCGACGTCTCCGACGTCCCCGACGTCCCCGAAGAGACCATGTCCGGGACTCCTGCGAAGGACGTCGCGCCGTGACGCCGGCCGCGCTCCTCGGTCTTCTCGCCTGGTCGCCGTGGGGGGAGACTCTCGACGGCGCATCGTTCACTCCTGCGGCCTACGCACTCCTGTTCGTGCTCGGTCTCGTGCTCGGGTCGTTCCTCAACGTGCTCATCTATCGCCTGCCGCGCGACCGCTCGATCGCGTGGCCGCCTTCGGCGTGTCCTTCGTGTCAGGCGCGCATCCGTCCCTGGGACAACGTGCCGGTCCTGTCCTGGCTCTGGCTCGGCGGCCGCTGCCGCGACTGCCGCGCTCCGATTTCGTGGCGCTATCCGGCGGTCGAACTCTCGGCCGCGCTCCTCCTGGTCGGCCTTGCGCACGCGCTCGGTCCGCGCCTCGGGCTCGTGCCGGCGGCCGTGTTCGCGCTCGCGCTCCTTGCGGTCGCGATCATCGACTTCGACTTCCGCATCATCCCGGACGAGATCTCGCTCGGCGGCCTTCTGCTCGGACTCTTCGCGCGCGGGTTCGGTGCGGCCGACATCGCGACCGGCCTGATCGGGGCCCTGGTCGGCGGCGGATCGCTCTGGCTCGTCGCCACCGCCTATCGGAAGGCGACCGGCGTCGAGGGCATGGGCGGGGGGGACGTGAAGCTCGCGGCCATGATCGGATCCTTCCTCGGCTGGCCGGGCGTGTTCCTCACGATCTTCGGCGCGGCCCTCGCGGGCACCCTGGTCGGAGCCGGACTCCTCCTTTCGCAGCGCGGCGACCGGCGCACGGCGCTTCCGTTCGGCGCGTTCCTCGCCCCGGCCGCGGTGTTCGCCGCGGTCGCCGGGCCGTCGCTCTGGCGTTGGTACGGAGCGCTCTTCTCGGTGCGCTGAGCTCCTCGGGTCGTGCACATTGCACGACCGCTCGATCTGAACCACGTCGCCGCAACCTCCTTCGGTCAAAGCACTCAAGTTGCATGTGAACGGGCCGAAAACCCGGGTGTCCGAGAGGACGCGGGATCACCCGCGCCTCCGCTCCCCCTTCGCGAGGCCCAGAGCGACGGACACGCGGTCCGCGAAGGGACTTCCACCCACGCGCGCGCGGTGACCCAACGCGCGCCCGGCTTCAGGGAGTGAAGCTCATGTTCTTCAGTAAGAAGCAGTCTCTCGTGGGACTCGACATCGGGAGCTACTCGGTCAAGGTGGTCGAGATCGAGAGCCTGCCGAGCGGAGGTCACCGGCTCGTCAATTACGGAATCTCCGAGCCGCTGTCCGAGGCCATCGTCGACGGCGAAATCATGGATCGCCAGCTCGTCACCGATGCCATCGCGAACCTGCTCGAGACGCGGGGCGTGAAGTCGCGCAACGTGGTCGCAGCGGTCTCCGGGCGCGCCGTCATCGTGAAGAAGATCGCGATGAACCGGCTGTCCACGGAAGACGCGCAGCAGGCGATCGTGTGGGAAGCCGAGCAGCACGTTCCTTACGACATCAACGACGTGTCGCTCGACTTCGAGATCCTCGGAGACCACCCGCAGGACAACAAGCAGATGCAGGTCCTGCTCGTCGCCGCGAAGAAGGACATGGTGCTCACGTTCGCCGACCTGATCCGCGAGTCCGGACTCCAGCCGGTGGTCATCGACGTGGACTCGTTCGCGATCCAGAACGCGCTCGCCGCGAACTACGACTTCGCCGCCGAGGAAGTCGTCGCGATCCTGAACATCGGGGCCGAGATCACGAACATCAACATCGTGCAGAACGGCGTGCCCTACTTCACGAAGGACCTCCAGCTCGGCGGTCACACGTTCGTGGACGCGGTCCAGCGCCGCTACAACATCACGCAGGAGCAGGCCATCCAGGCCGTGCGCGGCCAGATCACGGACTACGACGTGATCCCGGTCGTGGAGCAGGCCTGCGAAGGCCTCGCGACCGCGCTCGAGCGCGCGCAGGCCTACCTTCGGACGACGGGTGAAGCCGGGCTCATCTCCCGGCTCATGTTGTGCGGCGGCTCGGCGCTCACGCCGGGTCTCGTGCCGTTCTTGCAGAACCGATTCGCGGTTCCGACGGAGATCGCGAATCCGCTCGCGCGCATCCAGTACGACCGCTCGCTCTTCGGCACCGAGGATCCGCTCCAGGTGGCGCCGTTCCTGACCGTGGGCATCGGCCTGGCCCTCAGAAAGGTGGGCGACAAATGATTCGCATCAACCTGATGCCGGCCGAGGAGCGCGGGCAGAAGGTCCGTCGCGCCAAGCCCGGCAGGTCCTCCGGAGGCCGACCCACGATCGCCGGGCTCCTGCTGCCGCTCGCCATCATCGCCGGCGTGCTGGTGCTGATCGTCGGCACGTTCGTGCAGCAGCAGGCGCAGATCCACATGCTGACCTCCGAGGTCGCGCGCGTCGAGAAGGAGTCGCGCGCGCTCGCCCCGCAGATCGCGATGGTCGAGCGGCTGGCGCGCGAGCGCGCCGATCTCGACCTGCGCCTGAGCCTGATCGACCGGCTCTCGCGCGGCCGTTTCGACTCGGTGCGGCTCATGGACGAGCTCGACCGGGCGGTGCCGGATCACATGTGGCTCGCCTCGATGATGACGAGCGGTACCGACGAGGTCACGCTCGAGGGAGTGACGTTCTCGAACCTGATCATCGCGGATCTCATGATCCGCCTGGATCGTTCGCCGCTGTTCGCGAACATCGCGCTGGGCAGCGCCTCGCGCGGCGTCATGGACGAACGCGACGTCGTCCAGTTCAAGTTGACCATGAACGTGACCCCGGCCGAGATGGCCCAGGGCGATCGCTAGGAGGGCGGGATGGCTTCGTTCAACCTGCGCGATCCCAAGACCCAGCGGCTCATCCTGACCGGGTTCCTGGGCGCCGGATCGCTGTACGTGTTCTTCGCGACCCCGTGGGTCCCGATCAACTATCCGGTGGCCGCGGAGCAGATCAAGGTGATCAAAGCCGACTTCGAGAAGAAGTCGAACGACCTCGCGCGTGCGCGCCAGTCGGTCGCGGACCTGCCGCGCTTCCAGGCGGAGTTTGCGGCTCTGCACGAGCGCTACGAGATGGCCGCCGAGCTCCTGCCGGGCGAGAAGGAGATGCCGGGCATGCTGCGCCGGCTCACGCTCGCGGGCCAGCAGTGCGGTGTCCGGTTCGAGAGCTTCCGGCCCGACCCGCAGGTCGTGAAGGACCACTACACAGAGATCCCGATCCAGATCACGGTCGTCGGCGGTTACCACCAGGTCGGCCAGTTCCTCGCCGAGGTGGCGAACATGCCGCGGATCATGAAGGTCTCGGGGCTCCAGATCCTGGCCTACGACAAGGCCGACGAGAGCATGACGACCGAAGCGCGCTTCGTGGTCACCGCCTACACGCTCAATCCCGCGAGCGCCCAGGCGAAGGACCCGAAGGCCGATGCAACTGCGACCCAGGCGGGCACGAACCCGGGAGGGACCAATGCTGCCACTGCGAAGTGATCTCGCGCGGCGCCCGGGCCGACTCGCGCTGGCGCTTGCTCTCGTAGTCGCGCTGCCCGGACTCGCGCTCGCGTCAGGAACGACGACGAAGTCCACGGGCACGACGTCGACGTCGGCCAAGAGCGACTCGTCGAAGACCTCGACCGCGGCGAAGAGCACGACGACGACCACGACCACGGCCGGCGCGAAGTCCACGACCGCGACGAAGCCGACGGCGATGACGGGAACGGCGACGAAGGGCGGCGTGAAGCCTGCGACCCGCCCGCGCAACACGTACCCGCCGGTCATGCTGGCCAAGAACGTTCCTCCGGCGGCCGCGACTTCAGTCGCGACGACGGGAACGAAGGCCTCGACGTCGACAGCGAGCGCGAAGAGCGCCGGGTCGACGACCGCTCCAAGCACCGCGACGGCGACCCGCAAGGAGCCGCCCACGAACACGGAGCGCATGTCGAAGACGAGCGCGGCGAAACCCGTCATGGTGACGTCGCCGCGGGCCTCGCTTCCGCCGGCTCCGAAGAGCGTGACGACCGCGTCGAAGCCGACCACGACGACGGCTGCGCCGACGACGACTGCGAAGTCGACGATGACGAAGCCGACGACGACGAAGGCGACGACCTCGGCCACGACGACGACCAGGTCGACCGCGACGCCCAGGACGACGGCGACGAGCACGACCGCGAAGCCCGCGACCACGAGCTCGAAGTCCACGACGACGAGCGCAACGACGACGACCGCGAAGCCGACGACGACCGCGAAAGCGACGATGACCGCGAAGCCGACGACGACCGCGAAGTCGACGGCCACGTCGACGCCGACGTCAACGGTGGCGAAGTCTGTGACGAGCACGAAGGCGCCGACGACCGCGACGTCCGCGCAGACCGCGAAGGCGGTCGCGCCCGCGACCCCCGCGAAGCAGGGCTGGTCGTTCCGCACGGTGAAGAACGGCGGCACGACGACTGCGAAGACGACGGGGTCGGGCTCGAGCGCGACGGCGACCGCTGCGGCGGGCGCCGGTAAGGCTCAGCCGGCTGCGTCGGCGACGAGGGCGGGTGCTCCTGCCGGCGCCGGGGTGACGACGAGTGCGAAGCCCGCGCCCGCGAACGCTGCCGGTTCGAAGGTCGCGGCCACGACGAACGCTCCGAAGACCGGAACGGCTGCGACGAGCGGTGCCGCCCGCACGGCCGGTGCGGCGATCGGAGTCGCGGCCGGTTCGGCCGCTGGGTCCGCCTCCGGAAACGCGAAGGCCGCTGCCACGGGCTCGAGCTCGACCGCGGCGAATGGCGCGAAGTCGGCGACCGCTGCGAGTGCACCGTCGGGCGGTCAAGCCGCCGGTCAGGTCACCGGTCAGACCGCCGGTCAGACTGCCGCGCAAACGGCCGCCGCCGCGAAGAAGCCCGCGGCGATCGTGCCCGCGGCCCAGAACCTGGGCGCGCGCTTCATGGAGCAGCGCGAGATGTACGTCTACAACAGCCTGAACCGGCGCGACCCGTTCGCGTCGCTCGTGTCAGGTGCGTTCGAAGGGGACTTCGGCACGCCGCTGCTCGACGTCTCGAGCATGAAGCTCGTCGGCATCGTGTGGGGCGCGTCCGATCGGTTCGCTCTCGTCGAGGACAGCCACGGACATGGCTTCGTCCTGAGGGTCGGGGATCCGGTACTCAACGGCTACGTCGCGGGGCTCACGAAGGACGAGCTGATCGTGAAGCAGTCGTCGTACGGCGATACCCAGACCGTGACCATTCAACTCCAGCGTAAGGAAGGTGCCCGCAATGCGAACTAGGATCCTCGTCGGAACCGCGGTCGTGGCCCTCGCGGCCTTCGTGGACCCGTCGCTGCCGTTTGGCGCCTCGCCGGTCCAGACCGCCCTCGCTCAGACGTCCAGGACGGCCATGCCCGGCGTTTCCCGGACGAGCGGCGGCCGGATGTCCCTCGACGTGCAGGGCGCGGACGTCCGCACCGTCCTGCGCAGCATCTCGGAGTTCTCCGGTCGCAACATCGCGGTCGGAAGCGGAGTCAAGGGAACCGTCTCGATCTCGCTCAAGGACGTGACCTGGCAGAGCGCGCTCAATACCGTGTGCCGCACGCAGGGACTCGACTACATCGACGAGGGCGGAATCCTGCGCATCGACACGGCCGAGAAGCTCCAGGCGGAGACGCTCGCGCGTGAGACGAACGAAGCGCGGCGCCAGGAAGTCCTGCCGCTCATGACGCGTGTCGTCAAGGTGGAGTACGCGAACGCGACCGAGCTCAAGACCGGCGTGCAGAGCGTTCTGTCGAAGCGCGGAACGGTCGAGGTGGACTCGCGCACGAACTCGCTCATCATCACCGACATCGAGTCCAAGATCGCCGATGCCGAGGCGATGGCGGAGCAGCTCGACACCAAGACCCCGCAGATCGAGATCACCGCGAAGCTGATCGACATCGACGTCGCCGCCCTGCGCGAGCTGGGTGTGACGTGGGGCGTCGCGAATCTCGATATCAATCACCTGACCACGCCGGACCCGGCGACCTTCCTGGGCGGGACGGGTCCTCCGTTCCAGCCTGAGATCGGTGTCGAAGCCGGCGCCGCGTCGCGCGTCGGAAGCATCGCGGGCGTGCTGACGCGTCCGTGGGGCACGGTCGAGTTCCTGCTCGAGGCGTTGGAGCAGAAGCGCCAGGCGCAGATCATCTCGAACCCGCGTATCACGACCGTCGACAACCGCGAGGCGAAGATCCTCGTCGGCCAGAAGATCCCGCTCATCGTGCAGGACGTCGCCGGCAACGCGGTCACGCAGCTCCAGACCGTGGGCATCCAGCTCAAGGTCACGCCGCATCTGACGTCCGACAAGCGGATCTCGCTCGACCTGCATCCTGAGATCTCGGATCTCTCGACGCAGTCGACCGTGCAGGGCGGTGTCATCATCAACACGTCGGAAGCCGACACGCGCGTGCTCGTCGACGACGGACAGACCGCGGTCATCGGTGGCCTCATCCGTACGAACGAAGGCCAGGTCGTGACCGGTGTGCCGATCCTGATGGACATTCCGTTCGTCGGCGGCCTGTTCCGGAACAAGACCACGGTCAAGCAGCAGCGCGAGCTCGTGATCTTCGTGACGCCGAAGCTGATCGAGAACATCGCCGACATGACGCCCGAGGAGCGGCAGCAGCAGGACCGCTAGCCCCTCGCGGGACAGCAAACCACCTGGACGCCCTGGCTTCGGCCGGGGCGTTCGCGTTTGTCGGCGGCTCGTGCTCGAGCGCGCCCGGGGGCTGGTGGGCGTCGCGCCGCCCGCGCTCAGGGCGTCGCGACTTGTGCCGCGGACGGCTGACTCGCCGGCGTCGATCGGAACGCGAACCTGCTCCCGTGGCCCTTCAGCGCCTCTCGTATGCGCTCCTCGAGCGTCGCCTCGTGCATCCCGTCCGAGCGTGCCGCCGCAAGCCGCGCATCCGCAGGGCGCAGGCCGAGGCCTCGCAATGCAGCAACCACGTCTGCGGTCCGTTCCCGGGCCTGAGCAAGCGCCTTCTCCCGCGCCTCGGTGCGCTTTTCTCGCATGAACTCGTGGCCGAACACGCGTTCGGCTTCCAACTGGTTGTGCGTGCGACACCGGAGCCTCAAGCCCTCGACCGTGGCCCGCCCGCCGCGGGCTACCGGGTCGACGTGGTCGAACTCGAGGAACCGTCGCGCTTCGCAGCGGTGACCGCTTTCGCTCAGGAACGTGCATTGTCCCTGGTCGCGTTCCCACACCGATCGCCGGACGGGTGCGGCGATGTATCGCTTCCGGGCGGGGCGAGGCTCCCGCGGCTGCGAGGCCGGGCTCGGAACGGACTGCGGGCGCGGATTCTTCGTCGCCGCGAACTTCCGCTTCTCGAGCCGGGTGATCAGAGCATCGAGTGCACGGTCGATGATCGTCGCGGCATCTCCCGAAGGGACCGCGTGGCTCAGCAGCTCCCGTGCGTACTCGAGCTTTCGATAGGTGTCGCGCTCGATTGCAAGCTTAAGCAGCATACGTGCTTGCGGCATGTCGAAGGGCCGGTCGTGGTGCCCGACAACTCGCTCTGGAGCGAGTTCATCAACTCGCTCTGGAGCGAGTTCACCAACTGGTTCCGGAACCAGTTCTCCGGGTTCAGAGATTGCGGACGCAACTGGTTCCAGAACCAGTTGAGGTTCATGACGTCCACCATGACCGGTCAGGAATTGCTCGATCTCTCCCTTTGTCCGGTGGGTCGCTGAGCCGATCAGCTCCTCGGCGTTCTCCTCCTTCATATGCGGCGCGAGCACCAGTGCGGCCGTCATGTGCAGCCGGCCATCGGCGATGGCGGCGAGGAGGACCGGGATCTGCCGGCCCGCCCGCGCGACCTGGATGCGCTTGTACGCCGCGTCGTCGGAGAAGTGCAGCTCGCCGACGCAGTAGGCATGCATCGACGGATAGCCGGCCGGAGCATAGAGCCTGCGCTCGTCGACTTCGGCCAGGTGGGCCAGGAGCTCGGCCGTCGTCATCCGGTGCCGGGCCACCAGGGTGTGCAGACCGCAAAGCAGAGCAGCGTCGCTGAGATGCGCGAGCGAGTAGGTACGCATGAGGGAGACTCCTCGGGGGCGCACCTTGTTTCGGGCCGGGTCGGTCACCCGGCGATGTGGGGGCGACGGTTCGCCTCTCTTCTGTGGGGACGCTCCATTTCTATCACGACGCTTTTGCGCGCGCATATTTGCCCCAGGTGCGTCCGCCTGCGGCGCGAGGGTTCGAAGAGTCATCGGGGACCATGATCGGCCCGCAGAGGCCATCCAGCGCGCTCTGGCGCGCGGCTGCATGCGCCACTTCCGTTTCGAGTCGCTTTCATGCGCAACAGGCGTCAAGAGAAATTTTTGTTTCGTCCTCAAACAGGGCGACGTTGATCGACTGCGATCGCGTTCGTCCACCTTCAGGTGTGCCATAGCCATGACGGCCCGCCTCGTGGCTGTCGAGCCGAGCGCTGCTTGACAGGCCGAGCGCAGCCCCCGTAGCGTGAAGGACGCCGCCCCACACCCGCTCGACGAGCAGGAGATGCGATGAACCCGTTCCGATGCGGTCGCAAGCGGGCTTCAGGGGCCGTGGCGCCCGTGGCGCCCGTGGCTCTTCTCCTCGCGCTCGCCGTGAGTCCAGCGCTGGCACTCGCCTCGACCACAGACGTCCAGACCGTAGACGCCCAGACCGCCGGAACCGCAGAAACCGCGTTCCTCGCCGAGCTCGAGCGCGCCCGCACCGAGCGTGCACGGACGGTCGAGAGCCTCGCTGCGGACGTCGTCGTCTCTCTCGCCGCACCCGCGTGGGAGGGGACCGGCACGTGCGAAGGACGTCTCCTTGCGCGCCGACCGGGCGCGCTTCGGCTCCGCGGCTACGGAGGGCTATCGACCGTGTTCGACGCCGCCACCGACGGTCAGCGCTTCGGCCTCTACATTCCCGCGCTCGGACATGCCGTCCTCGGCGACTCTGGCCAGGAGTCCTTGCTCACGGCCGGCCTGCCGATCCTGCCGGGGGAGATCGTGAGGGCGCTGTTCGGCGAGCCGTACGGAGCTTCCGACCAGAAGATTCGCGTGCGTTCGCTCACTCCCGAGACCTGGGTCGCATGGACCCTGGCGGACGGACACGAAGTGCGCGCCCGCTACCGGCGGAATCCCGTTCTCATCGAGCGGGCCGAGCTGTGGGCCGGCGACAAGCGCGTCGCAAAGCTCGAATACCGCGATTACCGAAAGCGCAAAGGCGTGTGGTGGCCCACGCGGATCGAGTTCGACTGGCCGGAGGAACGCGGCAAGCTCGCACTCGAGTTCTCGAGCGTGACGTTCCAGGTCACGCACCCGGCGGACGCGTTTCGGCTCGTGCCGCCCGAGGGAGTGCCGGTCGTCGATCTCAAGGGGACGGCGCCATGAGAAGGAAGCCGATCCGCTCGCGAGCCGTGACGATTGCGCTCGTCTTTGCGGCCGTGGCCGCCGCGACCTGCTTGACCGTCGCGACCGCCCGCCCGGCCGAAGCCGGAGCCGGAGCGCGTGCGACCCTCGATCGCGCCCTCAAAGGACTCAAGGACGCGCGAGCCACGTTCAAACAGGTGCGGGTCGACGAGCTCGGCACGACCGAAAACCGCGGGTCGCTCGAGTACCGCACTCCCCGCCAGGTTCGCCTCGAGTACACGGGTCGCGTGCCGATGACGATCCTGGTTCAGGCGGACACGGCGTGGGTGTACCAGCCGGCGCAGAAGCAGGTCATGCGCACGCGCGCGTCCCGCGCGGGAGTTCCTCCGCTCCCGTTCCTCGACGAATCGGTCGCGACCCTCGAGCGCTCGTGCATCGTGCGCGAAACCGGGCCGCGCGATCTCGTTCTCGAGCCGCGCGAAGCGCAGTCCTCGACCTGGCGCTCGGTCGCGCTCACGCTCGACGGCTCGACCGGACTTCCTTCGCGCGTGGTCGTCCGTCCCGTCGAAGGCGGGACCGTGACGCTCACCTTTTCGCGCTTCTCGCGCAACACGGGGCTTTCCGCCTCGCGCTTTGCGCCCCGGTTTCCGGCGGACGTGCGCCTGGTCGAGCTGTGAGCGGAGATCCGGCGCAATCGGCACAGGCGCGCGACCGACGCATCATCCGTCACTGGCTACTCGATCTCGACGACACTCTCTATCCAGCGAGCACCGGCCTTTTTCATCACGTGTCGCGACGCATCACCGGACGCATCGCATCGCTTCTCGGCCTGCCGGAGGACGAAGCGCGGCGCGTCCAGCGCGCGTACTGGCGAAAGTACGGGACGTCGCTGCGCGGGCTGATCGTCGAGCACGGGATCGATCCCGAGCCGTTCCTCGCGCACGTGCACGACGTGCCGGTGGAGGAGATCCTTGCACCCGATCCTGCGCTGCGCCGCATGCTGGGATCGCTTTCGGGGGAGCGTCACGTCTTCACGAACGGGCCGGCGGAGTTCGCGCGCCGCGTGCTCACGCGACTCGGCGTGGCCGATCAGTTCTCGCGCCTGTTCGACATCCGGCACGCGGACTTCATCCCGAAGCCCGACCCGCATCCGTATCGCCGCGTGCTCGAATCGCTCGGCGCTCCCGGCGACCAGATCGCGATGGTGGACGACTCCCCGCAGAACCTCGAGCCGGCGCGCGCACTCGGGATGATGACGATCTGGCTACGGTCTCCGGATTCGATGGCGGGGGGATCGGCGGGAAACAGCGTGGCGCTCGCGACCGACGGGCATCGGACGATCGACCGATTGCTCGACTTGCCTCGCGCGCTCGCGCTCTAGGGCGGCGCGTCCGCCGAGGCCCTGTCCTATGGACGCACGGCGAGCGCTTCCTCCGGTCCGCGGATGCCCGCGACCAATGAGGGCGGCGTCGTGCGGCGCAGCAGGTGAAGTGCGCGGGGTCGCACGAGCCCTGAGCTCGCGGAGAGCGCCGGGCGCGCGAGCGAATCGGGCAAGCCGAGCGCCTCCAGCACGAGCCTTCCAAAATCGTAGCGGGTGATCGCGGTCGGTCCGACGAGGTGCACCGTGCGCACCTCCGGGAGACCCGGGGGCCCGGCGGCCAGCCGGAACGCGAGATCGAGCAGCGCGCGCGCGACATCACCGACCTCGCCCGGACATCGGACCTCGTCCGTGAACAACGGATACGCACCGCCCGCACCGCCCGCACCGCCCGCACCGCCCGCACCGCCCGCACCGTCTGCAGCGCCCCGAGCCCCTTCGAGCCATGCCGCGAGCGATCGATCCGGCGGATCGAGACGATAGAGGAGCGACAGGCGCGCGACCGACGCTCCGTCGTGTGCGGCCCGCACGCGGACCTCCGCCTCCGCCTTCGCGCGACCGTAATCCGTGATCGGGGAGAGCGGCGCGTCTTCGTCGAACGGACCGCTCTCTCCGTCGAACACCATGTCGCTCGAAACGTGGACGAGCGCCGCTCCCGCGTTGCGCGCCGCGCGCGCGACCTCCTCCGACCCGCGGACGATCACCGGATCGAGCTGCTCGGGCGCGATCGCGACCGCCGTATGCACGATCACGCTCGGACGTGCGCGCTCGATCACCTGCGCGGCGGCTCCCGGCGTCGCGAGATCGAGCTCGAACCAGCGAACGCCCGTGAGAGCGGGGGCCGCACTCGCATGCCGGGTCGCGACGACGTCCCATGCGCGCCCGACCGCCTCCTTGACGACCGTCGCGCCGAGGAGGCCCGTCCCACCTGTAATGAGGAGCTTTGGGGATCCCTGACGCTGTCCCTGTGCCTGTCGCTGCCCGCGTGGCACATCCGAGTCCCTCATAGACGGCGAGTGTCGGCGCGGGGGGCCCTCCGGTCAAGCACAGCGGGTCGTGCAACTTGAAGAATCGCCGCTCCTTGACAGCGTTCCTTCACGCGGGCACACTGCGCCGCGTGCGCATCATCGCGGGTGCGTTCCGGGGCCGCTCGCTTCAGGCGCCACGGGGCCGCGCCACCCGTCCGACGTCGGATCGGGTGCGCGAGGCGTTGTTCTCGATCCTGGGCGACGTCGAGGGCCTCGACGTGCTCGACCTGTTCGCGGGCTCCGGCGCGCTCGGGCTCGAAGCGCTTTCGCGCGGTGCTCGCAGCGCGGTCCTGGTGGACGAGGCGCGCGCGGCGGTCGCAGCGCTCAAAGCGAACGTCGCAGACCTCGGCGTCGGCGAGACGGCGCGGATCGTGCCCGACGACGCACGCAGCGCGCTCAAACGGCTCGCGCGCGAGAAGTCCCGCTTCGAGCTCGTGTTCCTCGATCCGCCTTACGTGCAGGGCGGAGCGCCCGACCTGCTCGCGCTGCTCGCATCCTCCGGGCTGCTCACGCCCGGCGCCTGGGTCGTGCTCGAACACGCGGCCCGGGATGCGGCGCCAGAGGCCGCAGCGCTTCCGGAAAACCTCGAAGCCCGGTTCACACGGACGTACGGCGACACGGCGCTCACGTTCTATCGCGCCAGGACGGAGGCGAGATGACCGATTCCCCGGCCCGGACCGCGCTCTTCCCCGGCACGTTCGATCCGTTCACCAACGGACACCTCGATCTCGCGCAGCGCGCCGCGCGACTCTTCCCGCGGGTCGTGCTTGCGATCGCCGAATCGCCCCGCAAGGGGACGCTCTTTTCGGTCGAGGAACGGGTCGCGCTCGCGCGCGAAGCGCTCGCCTCGCTCAAGAACGTCGAGGTCGTCTCGTTCGACGGACTGGTCGTCGACTGCGCGCGGAAGGTCGGCGCGCAGGTCATGTGCCGCGGCATCCGCGCGGTCTCCGACTTCGAGTTCGAGTTCCAGATGGCGCTCATGAATCGCCGGCTCTCCCCTGACCTCGAAGTCGTGTTCCTGATGCCGAGCGCACGCTACACGTTCCTGAACGCATCCCTCGTGAAGGAGATCGCGCGGCTCGGAGGCGAGATCACGGGCCTCCTGCCACCGAACGTCGAGGCGCGGCTCATCGAGCGCTTCAAGGACGAGCGCGCGCAGCATCGCTCGGGTGGCTGACGCGTGGGAGCCGCCTGACATGGGACTCCTCGACACGCTCGCACGCCGCGCGGCGCTCTCGCCCGGACGGCTCGTGCTG
>JBOHUC010000070.1:0-31687 GCA_050733935.1 Candidatus Eiseniibacteriota bacterium
CGGCGAGCTCGGCCGCGCGATCCGGCCGTCCGGCCACGAACTCGAACAGCGCCGCGCGCGCGAACGCCTCCGAGCGGAGGAACGGATCGCGATCGGTCGTCGTGACGGTGGCGGACGGCGCCGCCGCGTGGGCGACGGGAGCCGCGGCGAGAGCGAGGAGGCCCGCGACGGCAAGAACGGAGAACGCGAACGCCGCGACAGGCGACCACCGGGTGGCCGCGCGCGCGCCGCGCGATGCGCTCATGCCGGACGGACGGATCAAGGCGTCTTCGCCGCCACGAATTCGAACGTGGGATCCTGCGAGCCGCTGCCCGACCCGCCTCGCACGCGGACACGCAGGAGGCTCAGCCGGCCCTCGGTGAACGAGCCGCGCCACGTGCTCGTCGTGACGCGGCGGTCCGGCGTTTCGATCTCGAGCCGCACTTCGTGCGATCCGGGGCGGACCGCCGCGCGGGCGACTTCCGCCCACGCGCCGGCGTCGAGCGCCTTCCACTGGGGCTCGCCCCAGGTCGCACGCGCGATCTCACCGCCGTCCACGAAGACCGCGATCTTTGCGGGGCGCGCGCGCTGCTCGCCGGACAGGAAGAGCGCAAGCTCGGTCGTGCGCTCGGACGCGAGATCGCGCTCGGCCGCCGCCACGCGGGCGCTCGCGCGCTCGAGGGCGCTGTCGTTCGCCGCCATGCGCGCGCGCCAGGTGGTCAGACGCGCGAGTCCGGCCTCGACTTCGGCTCCGCGCGCGAGGATCTCGGCGCGCCCGAGCGTGTCGCGCGCGGCATCCTGAGCGGAGAGCCGCTGCGCGGCATCGGCTTCACGGGCCGCGAGCGTGCGCGCGCGTGCAGGCGATCCGTACTTCGGATCGTTCCGAAGCTCCTCGATGCGCGCGAGGAAGCGCGTTCGCTGCGAGGCGAGATAGCGGGGGAGAGCGCCCGCGCCTTCCGATCCGGTCGTGGCCGAGGGCGTGATCGCGCGGCGCGCGAGCAGGGATCCGCGGAGCCCGTCGAGCACGAGCTCCTGCCCGGCCGAGCCCGTGAGCGTCGGATAGGTGACGAGCCAGGTCGTCCGCACCTCGTTCCGTGCGGCGACGAGCCCGCGCGAGAGGACGGCCGCCGCGGGCATGCCGGCGGCGCGCACCGCCGAGACGGGATCGTCCCTCTCGAGGCTCGCCATCGCGGCCGAGACATCGAGCCATCCGGCTTCGATCGCAGGTGCGTCGAACGGGAACGGGAGCTCGAATCCGCGCGTCACGCCATCGGATCGCACGGTGACGCCCCGCGCCTCGCGTGTGCCCGAGGACGCGAACACGAAGCTCCACGCGCGCGCGGATCCGTCCCGCCGGAGCGTGTCCGCGTTCTCCGCGTACACGAGCTCGGCATCCGCCGCCCACTCGCGCGCAAACGCGAGAGCGCCCGGATAGAGGTCGGTGGCGCGGAACCCCGACACGGCGACGCGCGCCGGAGCGGGCGGGGGCGGCGGCGGTTGTGAGGTGGCTCGTTGCGCGTCGGCGGCAGGGGGGAGGAGGAGGGCTCCTGTCGCGCAGGCGAGCGCCAACGCAAGCGCACGACGCAGGAGAGCGGTCGGAACGATCGAAACGGTCATGGCGGACTCCATTCGACGGGTGCCGGCGGCAGGACTGGGATCGTTCCGAAATATCGGCGCGAAGGGGCTGACTCTGAACCTCCAAGCTGGGGTCTAAGGCCCTGTCCGGGCTCGACTTGACGCATTTTGCGCTCGCCTTGTCCGGGCCCGTTCAGCATGCCATACTGCCGCCCCATCTGATACCCGGAGGAAGGGAGAATCGTGCGCCGATTCTTGGGTTTCCTGCTCTTTCTGGCCATTCTCCTGCTCGGAGTCGCCGCCTACGGCGCGTGGGCGATCCGGCGCACGCTGCCTCCTGCCTCCGAGAAGCTCGAGATCGCGGCCGAAGGGTCCGCTGCCGCGGGCGGGGATCGAATCGAGATCGCGTACGACGCGGCCGGCGTTCCGACCGTGCGCGGCGAGAACGAAGTCGCCGTCGCGTTCGGCCAGGGCTACGCGCACGCGCGCGATCGGCGTTTCCAGATGGAGCTGTTCCGGAAGACGGCCTCGGGCCGGCTCGCCGAGCTCGTGGGCCGTGTCGCTCTCCCGTCCGACCACCACTTTCGCACGTTCGGGTTCGCGCAGGTCGCGGACTCCGCGATCGCACTCATGGAGGAGCGTCCGCGCGCGCTCTACGAAGCGTACGCGGCGGGCGTGCGCACGTTCGATGCGCGCCATCCGGCCGCGCCGGAGTTTCTCGCGTTCGGCGGCGCGCCCGAGCCGTGGCACGCACGCGATTGCGTCCTGGTCGCCCAGCTCATGTTCGAGGACCTGGGCTACGACGCGGCGTCGAAGGAACGCGACTTCGAAATCATGGACGCAACGCTCCCCGCGTCGCTCGTCGCGTTCCTCACGCCGTGGGTCACGCCGCTCGACGCGCCGCTCGATGCGCCTCTGGCCGCGCCCGCGGGCACCGCGTCCGTCTCGCGCCGACCGGCCGCAGTTTCGGCGTTCGCGCGCACGCCGAGTGCGACCGAGTTGAATCTCAGGCGGCGTGCGGCGCTCGCGCCGCCGGCGTCCCCGACGATGCCCGCGTCCCCCACGTTTTCGGTGGGCGAACTCGCCGCGCACGTCCGGCTCGACGGCGCCGATCGCGGGAGCAACAACTGGGCGATCGCCCCGTCGCGCAGTGCCACCGGAGGCGCGATCGCGGCGGGGGATCCGCATCTCGGGCTGCGCGTGCCCGTGATCTGGCATCGCGAACGGCTCGAGACCGCCTCCGGAAGGGACGGCCGCACGGCGATCACCGGCGTCACCCTTCCCGGACTGCCGGGCGTCGTGTTCGGCTCGAACGGGGCCGTCGCCTGGAGCGGCACGAATCTCGAGGGCGACTTCGTCGATCTCGTGCGCTGCGCGATCGCCGACGCCGACACACTCTTCTACGAAGGTCCCGCGGGACGCGAGCCGTTCGGGTTCCGCCGCGAAGTGTTCCGCGTGCGCGGCGCGCCACCCGAGACGCTTCTCGTCCGCACGACGAGCTTCGGACCGATCGTGGGCCCGGCGCGCGGCGGGGGACTCCTCGCCCTGCAATGGACCGCACTCGATCCGGCGATGCACGTGACCGGGCTCTACGACCTTCCCGGTGCGCGGTCCGTGCGCGACCTGTTCGACCGCATTCGCGATTATCGCGGGCCGGCGCTCAACATCGTGGCGGCCGATCGCGAGGGACACATCGGCTGGCGCGTCGCGGGACAGGTTCCCCGGCGCGGGGGCTACGATCCGACGCGCCCGCGCGACGCACGCACGTCCGGCGCGGGCTGGTTCGGCTATGTCGGCGCCGACTCGATTCCCGAGATCCTCGATCCGGCATCCGGATTCCTGTGGAGCGCCAATCAGCGCACGCTCGCTCCCGCCCGCTGGGAGAAACTCGGCCGGGCGCCCGCGATGCCCTGGCGCGCGCGCCGGATCGCCGAGGCTCTCGCCTCGCGCGAGCGATGGTCGGTCGAGGATTGCGTGAGTCTGCAGAACGATCTCGACGACGCGTTCCTCGGGACCACCGCAGAGGCGCTCGAGCGCGCGCTCGCGCCCGACAGCGCGCGGACGGACTCCACGCTCGCGGCCGTGCGCGCGATCGTCGGCGGCTGGAACCGGAGCGCCGATTCGACATCCGTCGCGCACGCGCTCCTCCGATTCGTGCGCACGGAGCTGAGCGATCTCCTCCTGGCTCCGCTCATCGCGCCCTGCGTCGCGCTCGATTCGACGTTCGTGTACGACTGGAACCTCGCCGACGAAGTCGTGCGACGGCTCCTCGAGGAGCGGCCGTTGCATCTCCTCGATCCGGAATACGAGGATTACGACGCGCTCGTGCGCGCGGCCGCCCGACGCGGGGTCGCGGCCCTGCGCGCGCGCGTTCCCGGTGTCGCGCTCGAGTCCATTGCGTGGGGCCGGGTGAACCGAGCGCGCATCCATCATCCGCTCGGCGATGCGGTGCCCGCGCTCGGTCGCTGGTTCAACATGCCGGGCGTGGCGCTCGCGGGCGATTCCCACGTGCTACGCGTCGCGCGCCCGCGCTCCGGGGCATCCATGCGAATGGTCGCGGATCTCACCGATCCCGAGCGCTCGCGCTTCGCGCTCCCGGGTGGGCAGAGCGGCCACTTCCTTTCCCGGCACTACGGGGATCACTTCGCCGACTGGGTCGCGGGGCGCACCGTGCCGCTCGAGCCGGGCGCGACGACCGCGACGATCATCCTCACGCGAGCCAGAACAACGTCGCAATGAGCAGGACGAGCGCCGCCCATCCCACCGGGTCGCCGGTGGCGGCCAGGGCCACGAGCGGCAGGAGCTGAGCGAGCAGGAACGCGAACACGAGTGCCGCCGGCACCAGGAGCTCGGCCGCCGTCCACCCCGCGCGGCTCATGAGCGCTTCGGGCGGTGACGACGGGACGCGCGGGCCCCCCGCGATCGCGGCGATCAGGCCGTCGAGCAGCGCTGGATTCTCGATGTATCCCGTGTGCGACGTGATCGGGTTCGGGAATGCGCCGTTTGCGAGGGCCACGTTTTGGACGGGCGCCTCGAGCGCGCGGTCGTTCGGGCTCTCGAGCCGCCCGCCGATGAGATCCGCCGGATCGTAATAGTTGTCCCACGCGAGCCCGCCCGGGCGGTCCGCGAAGCGCCCGAAGCGCGTGTCGACGCGCAGGCTTTCGAGCACGGCGGCAAACGTCGCGTCGTGCCGGTCGTCCGCGAAGTGGAAGAACCGGATCTTGTCGACCGGCGAGCCGAACGTGACGACGCGATCGAGTTTCTCGAGCGCAAGCCACGGGAGCGGCCCGCCGGCCTCCGCCTCGAGCGCGAGCGAGCGCAGCGCATCCCACGCGACCACCGATCCCAGGCTGTGTCCGACGAGCAGCACACGGTCGTTCGCGTCGGTGAGCGCCCGTCGCAGCACTCCCGTCGCCTGGGCCACGACCGCCTCGTGCGCTTCGTGACGCTCCGACGCCTCCGTGTACGTCGCGTACACCTCGACGTCACCGAGCGTGTGAACGAGGAGCCGCGCGAGCGGGAACGCGAGCGCCCAGAGCGCGAGCGCGAGCCCGAACCCCAGGAGCGCCCATCCCGTCGGCGCCTCGGCGCCGCGCGCAAGCAGCCAGGCCGCCGTGAGCGGAACCGCGAGAATCCAGGCGAACAGCGCGAGCAGGACCGGCAGCGCCCGCACGAGCGCAAACCCCATGGCCGCCGTGAAACGCTGGCGCCACGCGTGCGCGCCGGCGAGGAGAAGCGGCAGCGTGGCGACTCCCTCGCCCGCTCCCGTGGACCCGCCCGCGCCCCCGGCGTGGCGCGTTTCGAGAAACGAGAGAAACGACGCGAACGTCCCGGTCGCGCGGTTTCGTTCGGGTGCGCGGGCCGTCTCCGCGAAGGCGAGGTATTCGTCGAGCAGGAGAAGATCGAGCGGACCGGCGGTGGTTCGGTTCTCGTGGAGGACCGTCACCTTGAGCTGCGCGTGGCTGCTCCAGCGTGCGAGGAGGTACCCGATCGGGCGCAGGTACCGCCCGCGCAGCCAGCGCCAGAGCGAGCGGAACGTCGTCCTCCCGGAGACGAGCGGCGCCCAGTACACGTCGTAAAAGCGCACGGGCACGCTTCCGATCACGGTCTCGAACGTCGCATGCGCGCGCGGCCGTCGATCGGCGGGTCCCGCGCCTTCGCCCCAGCTCACGGTGATCGGGGATTCTTCGCCCCGGCGCGAAACGCGAGCCGGGTCGCAAGCCGCGCGGTCTCCGCGTAGCGCCGCTGCTCGCCCATGCCGTGGACGAACACGATCGCCACGCGACCTGCGACCGGCGCGTTCGCTTCCATGCATCGATGTGGTACCGGAGCGGGTGGCCCGTGTCAATCGAACGGGAGCGGGCCGTGTGCTAGGCTGCCCCGGGTCGTCGCCCGGAAACCGCGCCGGGTCCTCGGGAGGTCCATGAACCGACGCACGAAAATCGTCTGCACGCTCGGCCCCGCCACCTCGTCCGTGGAGCGGATCGAAGAGCTGGTTCGCGCCGGGATGGACGTCGCGCGACTCAACCTGTCGCACGGAACGCACGACGAGCATCGCGCCGTCTACGCGCACATCCGCGCCGCGTCGGATACGACCGGGCGGGCGGTCGGGATCCTGCTCGACCTCCAGGGACCGAAGATCCGCCTGGGAGAGTTCGAGGGCGGAGAGGCGGACCTCCAATCCGGCGCGACGTTCACGATCACGACGCACCCCGACGAGGCGCGCGCGGGCACGGCCGAGATGGCCTCGACCACCTACTCCGAGCTCGCGCGTGACGTGCGGCCCGGCGATGCGCTCCTGATCGACGATGGCCTGATCCGCCTCGAGGTGCTCGACACGGATGGCGTGCGCGTCCGCACCCGCGTGGTCGAGGGCGGACCGGTGCGCGATCACAAGGGCATCAATCTTCCGGGGGCAGCCGTCTCCGCCCCCGCGATGACCGAGAAGGACAAGACCGACCTCGAGTTCGGCCTCTCGCTCCGGGTCGACATGATTGCGCTCTCGTTCGTGCGCCGGCCCGAGGACGTGCTCGAAGCGCGCGAGTTCCTGAATGCGCGGAGCGCCGACCTCCCGATCATCGTGAAGCTCGAGAAGCCCGAAGCGGTCGTCCGGCTGCGCGAGATTCTGGAACTCGCCGACGGGGTCATGGTGGCGCGCGGCGATCTTGGCGTGGAGATGCCGCTCGAGCGCGTGCCGATCGTCCAGAAACAGGCGATCCTCATGGCGCGCCGGCTCGGGAAACCCGTGATCGTCGCGACCCAGATGCTCGAGTCCATGATCGAGCACTCGCGGCCGACGCGGGCCGAGGCGTCCGACGTCGCAAACGCAATCCTCGACGGTGCGGACTGCGTCATGCTGTCCGGCGAGACGAGCGTGGGCGCGCACCCAATCGAAGCCGTGCGCGTCATGGCCCGCATCATCGAGGAGGCCGAAGCGGCGCCGCACGACTCGCTGCGCGACCGGAGGCATCCGCCGCCGACCACGAAGCAGGAGGCGATCGCCGAAGCGGCCGTGCGCGCCGCACAGGAGCTCGACGTCGCGGCGGTCGCCGTGTTCACGCAGACGGGGCTCGCCGTCCGCTACGTCGCGAAGTTCCGTCCGACCCAGCCGCTGCTCGCGTTCACGACCGAGCCGCCGGTGCGGAGCCGCCTCACGCTCGTGTGGGGGGTCGAGACGTTCATCGTGCCGTGGATGGGTCACACGGACGAGATGGTGCGCGAAGTGGATCGTTCGTTGCTCGCGCTCGGACGCGCGAAGACGGGCGATCTGGTCGTGATCGTGGCCGGAACACCCCCCGGTCGCCACGGCACGACGAACATGCTCAAGATCCACCAGATCGGGGATCCGAGCTAGAGAGCCTGGAGGGGGACCGGGTCATGCCCGAGCTCACGGTGAAGCTGGGAAAGCGCGAAGAAGTTGCCGAAGGGACGTGGTCGTTTCGCCTGCGAACCGACGAGCCGTTCGACTTTCGCCCGGGACAGACGGTGGACCTGACGTGGCCCACTGCGCCGACGCCCGATCCGCGCGGACACAAGCGCACGTTCTCGATCGCGAACACCCCGGGAAGCGACCTCATGATCGCGACCCGCATTCGCGAGAGCCCGTTCAAGAAGGACCTCCTCGCGGCACAACCCGGCACGGAGATCCACCTCGAAGGCCCGTTCGGGGACTTCAATCTGCCGAAGAATCCGGCCGACGTCGTGATGCTCGCCGGCGGCATCGGGGTCACGCCGTTCCGTTCGATGCTCGAGGATGCGACGGCGCGCTCGCTCACGCACGACCTCTCGCTCATCCACGTGAATCGAACGCCCGAGGAGACTCCGTTCCTCGAAGAGCTCCGTCGCTGGACGACCGCGAATCACCGCTTCACGTACGTGCCGACGATGACCCGGCCCGAGCGGTCGAAGACCCAGTGGCTCGGCCTGCGCGGGCGTGCGGACGCCGCGTTCCTCGAGGATGTGCTCGACGACGGCCGCGCGAGCGCGTTCTACATGGTCGCCGGTCCGCTTGCATTCGTCGAAGCGACGCGGAAGGCGCTCGAGCAGGTCGGCGTGCCGGATGGCCGCGTGCGCTCGGAGGATTTTCCGGGGTACTGACCGGATTCGATGCGGCGGCGGAACTGAGATTGAAACTCCGCAGGCTACCTTGAGGCAGGCATCCGAATGCACCCGGTATTCTCCGACATTCGCTATGGCCCCTTTGCCAGCACCTACCACGCCGAGGCAATGACTCCGGAGTTTCGGGAGTCACTCAGCTCGTTTCTCGAGGCAGTGTTGTTGCCCCAGGCAGGAGGGCCATTCGAATCCTCCAGCGGAACGCTGATGGCCGTGTACGACGACCAGAAGTACTGTGGCCCGAATAGCATCGTGCGAGACATCTACAGACTTGTGTTTGCATTTCATCGTCCATCAGGCGACGACACGCTGAAGTGTGAGTTGGTCTTTGATGGCACGACACTAACCTTCTCCTCACGACGGGGGAGGCGGTTGTATCTTTGGACTGTGGCTCGTCGACTTCACTTTCAGAAGGAGGCCCCGCGTATCCCTGAATTCTGCCAGCGGATTGCAAGGCATGAAGCCGTGGAGCCACTGTGTCCGGTGTGCTCGGCGGCGTTGAATGTCGAAGACTGGCCGGGCTTGTTCAGTGTGAGGTGCTCGGAACATTGCTTTCAGTACACTTTGCACCGTGACGCTGATGGTCAGGTTTCGCACGGACACTGCTTCCTGAGGGGCCCTGATTCCTAGCAAGCCGGTGTCGCCCTATTCGCGAAGGGCTCTCTCCACGAATTCGACGCGATCAGCGCTTCCAATGAAGAGCGGGGTCCTTTCGTGCAACTCGCGGGGCGCTTTCTCGAGAATCGCGGTCGTGCCATCGCTCGCCCTTCCACCCGCGCGCTCGACCACGAACGCGAGCGGGGCCGCTTCGTAGAGGAGCCTGAGCTTCCCGCTCGGCCGCTTCGCCTCCCCCGGATACATATAAATCCCGCCCTGGAGCAGCGTCCGGTGGAAATCGGCGACGAGCGAGCCCACGTAGCGCGCGGTCTGTCGCTCGCCGGGCGCGTTGCCGTGCCGGAGCGCGTCCACGAGCCGCTGCTGGGCCGGTGACCACTTCGAATAGTTCGCCTCGTTCACGCTGTACGCGCTTCCGCCCGACGGAATGCGGATGTCCGGATGGCTCAGGAAGAACTCACCGACCGAACGGTCGAGCGTGAAGCCGTCGACCGACGCGTCGTCCGCATAGACGATCATCGTCGAGGGCCCGTACACGACGTATCCCGCCGCGATCTGCTCGCTTCCCGGACGAAGGAACTCGCGCGGTGCGTGCTCGTGGTCGTCAGCGCCTCGACGAATCGCGAAAATAGATCCGATCGTGATGTCGACGTCGATGTTCGACGATCCGTCGACCGGGTCGTAGACGAGCGCGTATTTCCCCTGGGGGCAGTTCTCACGCAGGAGGAAGGGCTCCTCCATCTCCTCCGAGGCGAGCGTGCAGACGAGACCGGAGTGGCGGAAGGCGTCGATGAACGTCTGATTGCCGATCTCGTCGAGCGGCTTCACCTCCTCGCCCTGCACGTTCATGCGACCGGTCGAGCCCAGGATTCCCGAGAGCCCCGCGCGATTGATCTCGCGCGCGATGATGCGAGCGGCAAGGTCGATCTGCGCGATCAGAGTCGAGAAGTGGCCTGACACGCCGGGATGCGCCGCCTGCCGGCGGAACAGATGCTCGGCGAGCGTCGGCGGATACTTCGAGAGTCCCACGATGGCCTCCGGGAAGCGCGACCCGAACACGAACGGCGCGACGCACCATAGCACAGGCCGGCCGCGCATAGCCCGACCGCGCACGGCCCGCCCGACTGCTGTATCCTGCGCGCCATGGACCTCCGCTTTCTCGGATCGACGGGCGTCAAGGTGTCGAGTCTCTGTCTCGGCACGATGACGTTCGGCACGAAGTGGGAGCACGTCGCCACCTCGGATCAGAAGCTCGTGGACTCGATGGTCGCGATGGCGCTCGACCACGGCATCAACTTCTTTGACACTGCGAACGTCTATTCGGCGGGGGAGAGCGAGGAGCAGCTCGGCCGCGCGCTCAAGGGCCGCCGGCGTGAGGACTTCCTGATCGCGACCAAGGTCCGCGGCCGCACCGGGCCCGGACCGAACGACGTGGGCCTGTCGCGCCACCACATCCGGAACGAGCTCGACGCGAGCCTCAAGCGCCTCGGCGTCGACTACATCGATCTCTACCAGGTGCACGGTTGGGATCGCGCGACTGCCGTCGAAGAGACGCTCGACGCGCTCGACGACGCGGTGCGCGAGGGCAAGGTGCGTCTCATCGGTGCGTCGAATCACGCGGGCTGGCAGCTCATGAAGGCGCTCGCGGCGAGTGATCGTCGCGGGCTCGCGCGCTACGTCTCGCTCCAGGCGCTCTACAACGCGATCCAGCGCGATCTCGAGTACGAGCTCGTGCCGCTCTCGCTCGACCAGGGGCTTGCGATCCTGCCCTGGAGCCCGCTTGCGGGCGGATTCCTGACCGGCAAGTACCGCCGCGGCCAGACCCGTCCCGAAGGGGCGCGGCGCACGGACCGCGAGAAGGCGTACCTGCAGTTCGACGAGGAGCGCGGCTTCGACCTGATCGACGCACTCGATGTCGTCGCGAAGAACCACGGCGCCACCGTTTCGCAGGCCGCGCTGCAATGGCTGCTCGCACGTCCCGGCGTGACCTCGGTCATCATCGGCGCGCGCACGCTCGCGCACCTCGAGGACAACCTCGGAGCCGTCACCTGGAAGATCACACCCGAGGAGGTGGCAACCCTCGATGCGATCTCCTCGATGCCGCGCGTCTATCCCTACTGGATGATCGACCAGTTCCACCAGACGCGATGACGGTCGCAGGCCGTTCCGATCCGGCTCCGACTCCGCCGATCGTCGACCTCTCCCTCGCGCGCCGGCTCGAGGGCCTCGCCGCGGAAGCCTCGGTCACGTGCGTCCGATTGCTCAAGCGCCGTTCTCCCGCGCGTGAAGCGATGACCCTCGAATTCGACGGCGCGGTCGCCACGTTCGCGGGCCGCGGCTCTCCGCTTTCCGAAGTCTTGGCGCTCGGCCTCGCGGGCGCCGTCCCCGACGAAACCCTGGACACGATCGAACGCTTCTACGAGGAGCGCGACAGCGGGGTGCGCATCCAGCTCTGTCCGCTCGCCGAGCCGACGCTCGCGCGCCGTCTCTCGGGACGCGGCTATGCGCTCGTCGAGTTCGAGCACATCCTGGTCCGCGCGCTCGGACCCTCCGACGTGGACGGGAACCGTCCGCTCCCGCCGGGCGTATCGGTCGCGCCCGCACGTCCGGATGAGCTCGAGCTCTGGAGCCGGCTCACGGCGGAAGGGTTCTTCGCGCCCGAGCCCGTGCCGGCCGTGTTCGACGGCATGTTCGAGGCCATGTTCGAATATCCGGGCGGGACTCCCTGGATCGCGCGCGTGGACGGCGTTCCTGCAGGCGCATGCGCGGTCGCGCTGCACGGGGATCTCGTCGATCTGTTCGCGATGGCCACACTGCCCGCGTTTCGCGAGCGGGGCGTGCAGTCGGCGCTCATCGCGGCCCGGCTCGCCGAAGGAGCCCGGCGGGGCGGGACGCTCGCGGTCGTCGGCGCGAAGCCGGGGAGCGCGTCCCACCGGAACCTCGCGCGGGCCGGCTTCGTGGTCGCCTACACGCGTCCGCTCCTCGTGCGCCCGGCGCACAAACTCGAGACAACACGAGAGGGTCACTCTGTGTTGTACTGAGTCGAACCCCCACGCAAATTCTGGAGAGTTCCGCTACGATGGACTCCTTCGAATCCCGTCCGACGCCTCCCCGCCGTGGCCGCGGCCGACCGCGGCGCGATCCGGCCATTCCGCCGCACGATCCCGGCGTGCTCCAGGGCCCGGAAGCGGAGAGCTTCTCGCGCGCGATCCTCAATTCGCTGCCCGCCCATCTCGCGGTGATCGAACAGGACGGCCGCGTCGTCGGCGTGAACAAGGCGTGGGACAAGTTCGTCAACGAAGTCGCCGATCGCTTCCCCAAAGTCGCGGGTCTCGGCGACAACTATCTCGATCGGCTCGCCGACGGCCACTCGTTCGAAGGCCCGGCTTCGAGCCTGGCCCTCGCGGGTCTCCATGAGGTGCTCGATCGGAAGCGCGCGCGCTTCGAGCTCGAGTACCCGATGCATTTCGGCGACGATCGCCGCTGGTTCCATCTCACGGCCACGCCGCTCCTCGGCGCCGAAGGCGGCGCCGTGATCTCGCACCTCGAAACGACGGATCGGAAACGTGCGGAGAACGCGGTCGGCGACCTCGCCGAAGTCTTCCGCGCGGTCATCGACTCGACCGCCGACGGAGTCGTCGTCTCGGACGAAGCGGGGGAGTTCCTGTTCTACAACCGCGCCGCGCGGGAGCTCGCCGGCGTGGGACTGATCGAGAGCGACCCGTCCACCTGGAGCGAGAAGTACGGCCTCTTCTATTCGGACTGGACGACGCGCTTTCGCAACGAGGAGCTGCCGCTCGTCCGCGCGATCAAGGGGGAGACGACCGACGCCGTCCGCCTCTACTTGAAGAACGAGCACGTGCCCGACGGCCGCGTGTTCACGGCGTCGGGCCGGCCCTGGCGCACGCCCGGTGGCGAGCGTTCGGGCGGCGTGGTCGTGTTTCGCGACGTCTCGCAGGACGTGATTGCCGAGGAGCAATCGCGCCTCCAGATCAACGTGCTCGATGCGATTCCGAGTGCCGTGCTCGCGCTCGATCACGACGGGCGCGTCCTCTACTGGAATCGGGCGGCCGAGGAACTGTGCGGCTGGCCCGCGGTCGAAATCGTCGGCCGTCGCGGCCGGGACGTGCTCCTCTCGGAGGAGGAGCGCACGCAGGTCGACGGCATCCGCGAGTACGTCCTGTCCGGCGGCTTCTTCCGCGGCGAGTTCCGCGTGCGGCGCCCGGACGGAACGCGTGTGCCCGTGCTCGCGTCGGCGTCGGCGATCCGGCGGCCCGACGGTTCGCCGGGCGGATTCGTCGTCGTCGGAGTCGATCTCTCGGACGTCAAGATGACTCAGGATGCGCTGCGCGTGCGCGAGTACGAGCTCCGGCAATTCCAGAAGATGGAGGCGATCGGGCGGCTCGCTGGTGGCGTCGCGCACGACTTCAACAACCTGCTCACGGTCATCAAGGGTTACGCGGACATCCTCGTGAGCCGCCTCCCGCCCGGCACGTCCGGGCACGGCGAAGTCCTCGAGATGGCGCAGGCCGCCGAGCGCGCCGCACAGCTCACCGGCCAGCTCATGGCGTTCGGGCGGCGCCAGTCCCTGGATCCCGTGCTGCTCAACCTGAACGGGGTGATCTCCGACTTCACGCCTATGTTGAGGCGCACGCTCGGGGAGGACTTGGCGCTCTCCGTCGTACTCGATCCCGACCTCGGACAGACGCTCGCGGATTCCGTTCAGATTGGCCAGGTGCTGCTCAATCTCGTGCTCAACGCGCGGGACGCGATGCCGAATGGCGGCCACATCACGATCGAGACCCGGAACGCGAGCCTCGATGCCGGTTTCCCGGGGACGCACGTTCCGCTCGAGCCCGGCGCCTACGTTCAGCTCTCCGTGAGCGACACGGGGATCGGCATGGACGAGGAGATCCGCTCGCGCGTGTTCGAGCCGTTCTTCACGACCAAGGATCCGGGCCGAGGCACGGGCCTCGGCCTCTCGACCGCGTACGGCATCGTGCGACAGCTCGGCGGAAACATCTGGGTCTACAGCGAGCCGGGGCGGGGAACGACGTTCAAGATCTACCTTCCGCGCGTCTTCGAGCCGCAGGCGCCGCCGCCCAGGCTCACGCCTCCGGCCGATGCGCGCGGCGCGGAAACGATCCTCATCGTCGAGGACGAGCCCGACGTGCGCACGGTCGAGCGGCGCCTCCTCGAAGCCCGTGGCTACCGCGTGCTCGAGGCCGAAGGTTATGACAGCGCGCTCGGGATCGCGCGCAGTCACAAAGGGCGGATTGCGCTCGTCCTCGCAGACGTGATCCTGCCCGGACGGAGCGGACGCCAGGTCGTCGAGGCGCTCCAGAACACTCTTCCCGATTTGCGCGTGCTGTACGTGTCGGGCCACTCGAGCGACATCATCGTGAAACGGGGCGAGCTCGATCCCGGCTTGCCGTTCCTGCAGAAGCCGTTCTCCTCCGCCGAGCTCGCCGATGCAATACGCCGTGCGCTCGATGCTCCCGCCGACAAGAGCGCGTCGCACTGATCCGGCGAGAGGAACCGGTGCCCGCCGCTGGGGTATGCTTGTAGCGGCCGGCCGGCTTTGCGGGCGGCGCGTGGGCCTGTCAAGCACCTCGATCGGAGAACCCTGATGACGCGCGGCCCTGCGATTCGAAACGCCGTTCCTGCCCTCTTTCTCCTGCTCGTCGTGGCTGCCGGTTGCGGCACCGACGCGAGCGATTCCGCGAGCAATGCGGCGAACACCTCCGGCGCGCTCGAAGCAACCGCCCGTGCGCGTTCTCCGTTCGCTCCCGGGGGACCGGGACCGAAGGCGAGGCCCGGCGCGGGACACGAGTGGTTCCCGCTCGTGCCCGGTCGCACGTGGGACTACCGCATCACGAAAGCCGGCGTCGGCACGCGCTACCTGCGAGCGACGCTCGGCGCGCCCGAGATTTTCTTCGGCCGCTCCGCGTATCCCTGGGTCTTCTCGCCCGTTCCGGGACAGGTGCCCGACACGAGCCTGATCGGACTCCGGCAGTACTTTGCGCTCGGCGAGGACGGCGCGCTCGAGTTCGTTGGCGCGCAGAACAACGGTTTCATGTCGCACAACGAGCCTCCGCTGCGCCTCCTGCTCGCCGATGCCGAGCCGCTCGCGACGTGGACGGACACCGTCTTCTTCGAGAGCTTCCTGCCCGGGAACGTGCCGTTCTTCGAAGCCACGCAGGCGCACGTATGGCAGGCGTCCCCGCGGACGCACTTGAAGCTCCCGGCCGGCTCGTTCCAGGCGCTGCGCAGCACGGAGGAAATCCTCGACGTCGACCGCGGTGCGCGGACCGTGACTCGTGCGATCCCGGGGATCGTGTCGGAATCCGCCGGTTCGCTCGAAGCGGCGTTCGCCGAGCGCGGCGTCGCGGCGCGGCCGGCGCCGCCCGAGATTCTGCGCGGCTTCTGGTTCGCGCGCCGCCACGGGATCGTGGCGCGCGATTACCCGCACGGCGCGGGATCCGAGGGCGCGAACACGAACACCTACGAGCTGATCGACGAAGGAACCGGGCCGATTCCGCCTCCGATCCCGGTGACTCCGTAGAACCACATCCAGGTCCCTCCATGCGCCGGGGCGGTTTCGTCCGCGTTCCCGCTCGTCCTGCAGCTCCGGCTCTCCTCGCGTTCAGCTCGTTCCTGGGCCTCGTCGTGGGCGCACCGTTCGCGCACGCGGGAGGCGGCTGGGTTCCGGAGCGCGGACACTCCTACGTCGAAACCTCGATTCTCTATCTGTCCACCGACGCACGTTACGACCAGGACGGCGACCGGACGCCGTTCACGCGGCTCACGGGAGTCGCCCGTGCGACGACCTATTCGGACGCCGGAATCTATGCGTTCGGCGAGTTCGGGCTCGGCAAAGGCTTCGGGATCGAAGGCGACATTTCGTGGCGTCGCCTGCATTCCACGGAGCCCGCGACACGCTTTGCGACCTGGGGTCCCGGCGACTTGCGCGTGCTCGTCAAGCGCGGATTCCGCGCGGGCTCTCTCGCGTGGGCCGTCTCGCTCGAGGGAAAGGTTCCGCTGGGCTACGACGAGACCGAGTACCCGAGCCTGGGATCGGGACACGCCGACTTCGCGGGGTTCGTGCACGCGGGATACGGAACGAGCGCGTTCTACGCGCAGGCCGAGATCGGCGCGCGCGGGCGCGGGGGACCGCCGCGCGATGAATGGCCGTTCGCCGCGCAGGCCGGATGGAACTTCGCGCCCCGATGGCAGTTGATCGGTGACGTGCGTGGAAACGGACTCTTCGGAAGCGAGCCGATCGCCGCTCCCCCCGCGGGGGTTTCAGGAACGACGACCGCGGAGACGGTGTTCGATCCGCAGACCGCGAGCTCGAGCATCGTCATGGCCGGGCCGGGCCTGGCGTTCGCCCCGTCGACTGGCGCTCGGATTTCGGTGCAGGCGTGGCGCTCGCTCGCCGGAACGAACACGCCCGAGGGATGGAAATGGAAGCTCGCTTTCGCGCGCGTGCGCTGACACTTGCCGTCGCGCTCGCGACCGGCGGCTGCGGGCACTCGACCGAAGCGCTCGCGCCGTACGACGACGCGTCGGCTGTTCCCGCGCCGCGCGCGCTCGCGGCGAGCCTCGATGACGTGGGTTCGGTTGTGCTCGCGTGGAGCGCGACCAGCGACGATCGTGTGGTCGTGGACGGCTGGACGGTCGAACGCCGCCCCACCGAGAGCCCGGTGTTCGTCCGGCTCACGGACGCTCTCCTCGCCGACACCACGTTCACGGACTTGCTTGCCGAAGATGGCCGCCGATACGTCTACCGCGTGGTCGCGGTCACGGGCGCGGGGGTCGAAAGCGCGCCCGCGGAGACGCCGCCGATCCGGGCCGATCGCACGGGCCCCACGACGCCGACCGACCTCACGGTGACGCCGCTCTCCGGGGCGCTCGAGATTGCGTTCGTTCCCGGCCCCGAGCCCGACGTGGCGCTCTTCGAAGTGCGGGTCACGCCGGTCGATCCCGCGCGGCCCGCCCTGTTTCTTCCGGTCACGGGGAGCCCGGCCGTGCTCGACGGGCTCGCGTCGGGAGCTTCCTACGGCGTGAGCGTGGCGGCGATCGACAGTGCAGGCAGGCAGTCGCCGTTCAGCACGCCCGACGTCATCGGAACGCCGGCGCGACGAACCGCGAGCGCTTCGGAGTGAGCCCTTCGGAGTGAACGATTCGGAGTAAACGATTCGGAGTGAGTTACTCGGAGTCGTACGAAACCGAGAGCGGTCCCGCGTCGCAGGTGGCGGCCGGATCCTCGGACAGGGCGAGCAGGCGATCCGGGTGGCGCGCGAGATCGAGGCCGAGCCGCGCTTCTTCCGGAAGCCACAGCGACTCGTAGTGTCCGCGCCCGCCGCCGAGCGTGACGAACAGCGCACCCACGAACACGTCACGCGCGCGGCTGTGGCGCGACGCGCGCAGGAGCAGCGTCCTGAGATCCGGCGTGGGCTCGCACGCGACGACGAGACTCCGTGCCGCCGCATGTGCGACCGCACCGGCCCGCACGCCCCGCACGAGATCGAGGATCACGGCCGAAGCGCCCTCGTGAAGCGCCTGGCGCAGGTCCTTGCTCACGCGCACCGGATCGGTCGCGCGCACGCTCAACGCCCCGGAGGCGCCTTCGACCGCTCCTTCGGCGAGCAGCACCGTGAAGCGCCCGCGCACGGAGAACTCTTCCGCCAGCGTGCGCGCCGTGCGCGAGCGTCCGGAGGCGGGGGGAGCGCCGAGCCACGCGAGACCACGCGGACAGCTCGCCATTCCATCGAGCCAGTCGTCGGGCAATCCGGCCGCCGACCATTCGATCGACTCGGGAACGGCCTGGAGGAAGAGTGCCTCGCCTCCCGCCTCTGTGATGAGCGAGAGGATGAACGGCCCGACGGGGGAGTTCCGCCGCCGGCTTCCGCCGTCGCTCGCGCCGAGGGCCGCGATCGCCATCGCGACCGTGTCGTCGGCCGCGGCGTCAGGAAGCGCGGTCGCGAGTCCTTCGCGGAGCGCGAGCGCGGGCTCGCCCGGACGAACGAGCACCGCGTCGTGTCCGCCGGTGCGCGCTCGTTCCCAGAGGCGTGCGAGCGGATCGTCGCCGCCTGCGGTTCCGCGGCCTTCGCGGAGCGTCGCGAAGAGCTGACGCAGCTCCTCGCCCGACTCCTGCCGCCGGCGGAGACCCTCTTCGTGCGTCCACTGCTCGGGCCGGTCGTCCTCGGGTCCTTCGCCGCGCTGCGCGCTCTCTTCGCGCCGCTCGTCCATGAAGCGCGCGATGTCGAGCAGGAGCGATTCCGTCCCAGAGTGGATCGTGCGCATCGGCGCCACGGCCTGCACACGGAACGCAAACGTGCCGCCCGCCCAGGAGAAGATCCGGTAGGCCGCGGCTTCCCCTTCGGCGAGCGCATCGTCGACCGCGTTCACGATCTGGCCCTGGTCGAACCAGATGACGCCACGCTTCCCGGGGGCTTCGACTTCGAGGATCCCGGTCTTCGTGCCCATGTGGATGAACTGGCAGATCTCGAACAGGTCCGTCTGATCGAGCCGCCCGGAGAGAAGCGGCTGTTCCCCGGTCCCGCCGGTGGCGCGTGCGGGACTGCCGCCGCCCGTGAACGTGGCGGACGCAATCGTCCCGACGAGCGAGGACGCAGTCGAGGAGTTGCGGCTCAACGGTGGTGCCCGACCCGTTCCACGATCGATCCGGGCCGGGATGGCGGAGCCTGAGGCGCGTTCGCCTCCGCCGGAGCGGCGGAGGCGCGCGGGTCGTTCGTGCCGAGGACCTGGAATCCAGCGAGAAGGCCGGCCGTTCCAGCCGTGCCGGAGCCGGTCGTCGCTTCCTTCTCGGTCGCTCCGGCATCGGTCGCCCTTCCGGCACCGGTCGTCGATGTACCATTCGACGGGCCGGCCATCGCCCCGGCGCCGGACTTCGCGGCGGTGTCGCCGCTGCCCGTCACGCCGACGCCCACTCCGGTGGCTCCCGCCGATCCGGCGGAAGCGCGCGCGCCCTGACGGGCGGCGCCGTCGAGCGTGTCCGCATCGATTCCGTAGCCCATCGCCTCTTCGGCGGCCACGACGCCCGAGCGCACGAGCTGGAGCACGGCATCTTCGTACGTCTGCATGCCGTCGCGCTTGCTCGTCTGCATGACGCTCGAGATCTGGAACGTCTTCCGCTCGCGAATCAGGTTCGCGACCGCCGGGGTGCCGAACAGGATCTCGACCGCCGCGACGCGCCCGCGTCCGTCCTTTCGCCGCAACAGTCGCTGCGCGACCACGCCCTTGAGCGACTCGGAGAGCTGCGCGCGCACCTGGTTCTGCTGATCGGCCGGGAACGCGTCGAGGATGCGGTCCACGGTCGCGATCGCGCTCTGCGTGTGGAGCGATCCAAGCACGAGCTGCCCGGTCTCGGCCGCCGAGATCGCGAGCGCGAGCGATTCGCGGTCGCGCATCTCGCCGACCAGGATCACGTTCGGATCCTCGCGCAACGCGGCCTTGAGCGCGGCCGAGAACGACCGCGTGTTCCGGCCCACCTCGCGCTGGTTCATGAGGCAGCGGTGGTTCTGGTGGATGTACTCGATCGGGTCCTCGAGCGTGATCACGTGCTGGCGCTTCGTCCGGTTGATGTGATCCACGATCGCGGCGAGCGTCGTCGACTTGCCGCATCCGGGCGGCCCGGTGACGACCACGAGCCCGCGGTTGAACTCGGCGAAGCGAAGGATCTGCGGTGGAAGTCCGAGCTGCTCGACGGTCAGGATACGAGTGGGGAGGAGGCGGAACGCCGCCGCCATCCCATTCGCCTGCTGGTAGACGTTGCAGCGGAGCCGGACGACGCCGGGCACCTCGTACGCGAAGTCGACTTCCTCGAGCGCCTGATACCGCACGAACTGGTCCTCGGTCATGATCTCGGCGAGCAGGCCGACGATCACCTCGGTGGACAGCGGCTCGTACTCGATCGACATGAGCTCGCCGTGCGTGCGGAGCATGGGCGGGGATCCCGACACGAGATGCAGGTCGGAGGCCCCCTGGGCCTGCACCAGTTGCAGAATGGAGTCGATTCTCGGCACGTGACCTCCGCGGGACGCACGATCCCCCTGCGGGACTTGCAAGTCGGGTGCCACGAAGATGATGCGGCGTGCGAGGCTGAAAGTGGCATTCGGCAAGGGAGTCGGGGGGTGCCGGGGGACAGGGCGATGCGCATGGCGGGCAATTCCGTGCGCTCTGCGGGGGGGACGTTGCGCATCGCACGGGCCGGCGGGACCCCGCGCACGAAGAATGTGCGCCCGGCATGCTCTTGCGGCTGGCACGGCCGCTGCAAGGGGAAGGGGCACAGCGCGACGAACGACTCGTCGCCGGAACGTCCACCAGGAGAGTGCACCCGTGTTTCGCGTTCCGAAGTGCCGCGTACCGATCAAACTCTGCGGGATGGACGGATCCGTCACCCGCGGTGCGCTGTTCGTCGACCCCGCGACCCCGCGACACGGCGGGCAGCAGACCATCCTCGAGCGGCTGAACGGCCCCGAGATGTTCGTCGTGCTCGAGGTGGGCGAAGGCGGCCAGATCGAGATCTACCAGAAGCGGCATCTCCTGCGCGTCACCCCGGCGGGCGACACCCCGATGGACCAGGTGTTCGTTCCTGAGGGCCTCGTCACCCGCCAGGAGGACGTCACGCTCACGCTCGTGAACGGCAGCACCATGCACGGACGCATCTGGATGGGCCTGCCCCACGACCGGTCGCGCCTCTCGGACTTCCTCAACATGGGCGAGGAGTTCTTCCCGCTCCTCATCCCCGGAGGAATCCATCTCGTGCGGACGGACTCGGTCGTCAAGGCCGTTCCGCTCGCACCGTCGCCCACGGGTGAGGAAGTCACGCACGAGGACATGGTCGCGATCAATCACACGTTCCGGGACTCGTTCGATCACGCCGGCGGCATCGTGAGGCGCGGCCTCCCAACGTAGCGCCACGGTTGCAATTTCACGGACGTGCGCCGATCATCGGCGCATGTCCGAACGCACCGTTCGTCTCACCGCCCGCGGCCATCTCATCGACAGCGGTCTCATGTCGCGCTACCTCGCGCTCGTGGTCGAGAACGGGGGGCGCTACGATCTCCTGCGCTTCGACATCGGGCGCACGGTCGAGGACTTCTCGACCGTCGAGTTCGCGGTCCACGCTCAGGCCGAGTCCCTCGACGCGATCGTGGCCGAGCTCGTCTCGCTCGGGTGCACGGTCGAGAGCACCGCTCCCGCGCTCCTCGCTCCGTGTCCGGGCCCGCGCACCGCGCCCGACGCCTTCTACTCGACGACCCACCACCGCACCGAGGTCCACACGAAGGCCGGTTGGATTCCGGTCGAGAGCCAGCGCATGGACGCCTGCATCGTCGTCGATTCCGACGGAGAGCGAGCGCGCTGCGTGAAGCTTCGGGATCTCAGGCCCGGGGACCTCGTGGTCTGCGGCGGCACGGGCGTGCGTACGTTCCCGCCGTTCAAGTCGCGCGAGGCTCGCGACTTCGTGTTCATGAGCAACGAGGTCTCGAGCGAGCGGCGGGTGGAGCGGATGGTCGGCCAGATCGCGAACGAGCTGCGCGACGTGCGCGCGCGCAACGGCCGGGTCGTCATCGTCGCAGGCCCGGTCGTGGTCCACACGGGCGGGGGAGAGCACCTGACCCGCCTCATTCGCGACGGCTACGTGCAGGCACTGCTCGCCGGCAATGCGCTCGCCGTCCACGACGTCGAGCAGGCGCTTTACGGCACGTCGCTCGGCGTCGACCTCTCGACGGGCATCCCGGCGCGCGAAGGCCACATGAACCACATGCGGGCGATCCACGCGATCTACAAGGCGGGCTCGCTCCGGGCGGCGGTCGAGCAGGGCGTGCTCACGCGAGGGGTCTTCCGGGAGTGCATCGCACGCGGCGTTCCGTTCGTGCTCGCGGGGAGCATTCGCGACGACGGCCCGCTGCCCGAGGTGCTCATGGACCTGATCGAGGCGCAGGAGAAGACGGCGAAGGAGCTCGTGGGCGCGGATCTCGTGATGATCCTCGCCACCATGCTCCACGGAATCGGGGTGGGGAACATGCTGCCGTCGTCCGTGCGGACGGTCTGCGTCGACATCCACCCGGCCGTGGTCACGAAGCTCGTGGACCGGGGATCCTCGCACGCGCTCGGCGTCGTGACCGACGTCGGGCTCTTCCTCAGGCTCCTTGCGGACGAACTGGCACTGAGCGCTGCATGAGGGCGACGGCGTGCGCGGGATCGCGCGCGACCTCGACGAATCGCACGAGCTCGGGGGTCACGAGCCCGGGCTCGCGCACCGCGCGCAGGAACGTCTCGTAGGGCCGTCCCAGGCAGACGAGCGGGGCCTGCGGTCTCCCGTCGACGGCGAGCAGGTTCCACGCGAGGAAGAGCTCCGCGAGTGTCCCGATCGACCCCTCGAGCGCGATGAAACCCGACGCGACGTGCACCAGGTAGTCGAGTCGCTCGAGCAGCGTGCGCGTGTCCTCGCGGTGGGTGAGGTGCGGATTCGGCGGCCGATGGTTGAAGAGCGCCGTCGTCACGCCGATCACCGGTCCGCCCGCGCGCCGCGCGCCTTCGCTCACCGCTTCCATGGCGCCCTGGTAACCCCCGTTCATCACCGCGTAGCCCGCGCGCGCGAGCTGCTCGCCGAGCGCGTCGGCGACGGCCCACGCCGGCTCGTCGCGCGTGAGCGTGCTCGACCCGAAGACCGCGACGATGGGGCGGTCCGTCGGCGTGACGAAGCGCGCCGCAGGTGCGCCTGCGCCGGCGGAAGCGGAAGCGGTGTCAGACGGTGAACGATTCACCGCAGGAGCAGGAGCGCTTCGCGTTCGGGTTGATGAACTGGAAGCTCCGGTCCATGAGCGTCTCGACGTAGTCGAGCGTCGTTCCGGCGAGGAAGAGCTGGCTCTTGATGTCGAGGTAGAAGCGCACGTCCTCGGCTTCGAGCACGTGGTCGCCCTTGCGCGTCTCGCTCTCGAAGTCGATCGCGTACGTGAGGCCCGAGCATCCGCCGCCCCGCACGCCCACGCGGAAACCGGTACCGGCGGGCTTCGCGTGGCGCGCGAGCAAAGATTTGGCCCGCGCGACGGCCTTCGGCGTGACCGTGAGAAGCGGCCGTCCGGCGCGGGGCGGAGCGGAAGTCTGCGAATCGGCCATGGAGTTTGGGTTCCTTTCGATCCGTGTTCCCGGGGTCGGGGGCTATCCGTCCCGCACGCGCATCGGCGATCGATCCGCGGCGGGTGTGCGTTCCCGCCCATCGTACATCGCGGCGAGGCCGCGCAGCTCCTTCACTTTCGCGACCACCTGGTCGGCGACGTAATCCACTTCCTCTTCCGTGTTGAAGCGCCCGAGACCGAAGCGGATCGAGGCATGCGCGCGGTCCGCGTCCCCGTCGAGCGCCCGCAGGACGTGCGACGGCTCGAGCGCAGCCGAGCTGCAGGCCGAGCCCGTTGAAACGGCGATGTCCTTAAGGGCGAGCAGGAGCGCCTCGCCTTCGACCCCCTCGAACGACACGTTGAGATTGCCCGGCAGCCTGTGCTCCATGCCTCCGTTGATGCGCACGCGGTCGAGACCGGCCCGCAAGCGCTCGAGCAGACGGTCCCGGAGGCGCGCGAGCCGCGGTGCTTCCGTGGTCATTTCAGCGATCGCGATCTCGCACGCCGCTCCGAATCCGACGATGCCCGGTACGTTGAGCGTCCCGGAGCGCATGCCGCGCTCGTGCCCGCCGCCGTCGATGAGGGGCGTGAGCCGGACGCGCGGCTTCCTCCGGACATGGAGCGCCCCGACGCCCTTCGGGCCGTACAGCTTGTGCGCCGTGAGCGCGAACAGGTCCACTTGCCAGGCCGAGACGTCGACCGGAATCTTCCCCACCGCCTGCACACCGTCGACCGCGAGCAGGATGCCGCGGGCGCGGGTGATCGTCCCGATCTCGGCGATCGGCTGAAGCGTTCCGATTTCGTTGTTCGCGGCCATGATCGAGACGAGGATCGTCTGCGGCGTGAGCGCCGCTTCGAACGCTCCGAGATCCACGCATCCGTCCGGCATCGGCGGGAGGTACGTGACCCGGAAGCCTTCGGCTTCGAGCGTCTTCAGGCTGTCGAGCACGGCGCGATGCTCGGTCGCCATGCTCACGATGTGGTCGCCCTTCTCGCGGTAGTAGTGCGCCGCGCCCTTGAGCATCAGGTTGTCGCTCTCGGTTGCGCCCGAGGTGAACACGATTTCCGCGGCACTCGCCCCGATCGCTGCGGCGACCTGTGCCCGGGCCCGCTCGACCGCCTCCTCCGCCCGCCAGCCGAAGACATGATTGCGGCTCGCCGCGTTTCCGAACGTCTCCGAGAAATACGGACGCATCGCCTCGACCACCCGCGGGTCGCAGGCGGTCGTCGCGTGGTTGTCCATGTAGACGGGCAATCGAACCACTCGCGCACCTCCCGCCTTCATTCTAGCCGTTCCCAAGGGTTGGATGAACGAGCGCCTCACAACCGTGCTAGCTTGACGCCATGGCCTTTCCGGGCTCGCCGTCCCGCATCCTGTCCACAGCATTCAAGCCCGCCGTCACCCTCGCGGCCCTTGTCTTCGTCGCACCGGCCCTCGCAGGCCCCGCCGCTGCCGTCGCCGTCCCGGCGGACAACCGGAAAGTCGGCGAGATCCTGCTCTCCGAGCGTGCCGCCGATGCGCTCGAGGCCTCGGTGGGCGACACGATCGAGGCCTCTGCGCAGGCCACCTTCGGCGCGCGCGAGCTCTATCGCGTCGCGGGCGTCTATCGCCCGCGTGCCGATCCCGTCGAAGTCGGGAAGGACACGCGGTTCGTCCGCATGCACGCGGACGACCTCGAGCGGCTCGTCGGGCCGTACGACCAGGTCCAGCGCATCGTGCTTCGGCTGCGCGATCCGTCGCGTGCGGCCGAGGTGCGCGATCGCCTCAATCGGACGCGGCTCGGATACGACGCCTACACGAGCCAGGACCTGGCGACGCGAACGTCCGGCACGTTCGTCGTGATCTCACGCTTCCAGCGCGCGATCGCGTGGTTCACGCTCGTCGCGGGCGCGATCTTTCTCGTGACGCTCATGGTGCTCAAGATCGAGGAGCGCCGGCGCGAGTTCCAGGCGCTTCGTCTCCTCGGGCTCTCACGTCGCACGATCGTCGCGAGCCTCGTCCTCGAATCCGTCGTGGTGGCCCTCCTCGGCGCGGCCGGCGGTGTCGTGCTCGGACTCCTCGCGTCGGCCGGAATCAACGCGTACTTCCAGCGTTACTACAAAACCGACCTCGTGTTCTCTTCGGTGACGCCCGACGTCGCGCTCGTCGCCGTTTCGATCTCGGTCCCGCTCGGGATCCTGGCGGCGGCGGTCGCCGTGTGGCGGCTCCTCGGGAGCCGCTCCCTGCTCCGGGGCGCGCGATGATCGGCTTTCTCGCGTTCCGGAGTCTCGGGCGCCAGCGGTCGCGCACACTCCTCACCGTGCTCGGGCTCCTCGTCTCGACCGCGCTCCTCTACGACATGGCGCTTCTCTCGACGGGGCTCCGCACGAGCCTCGAGCACGTGCTCGACCAGATGGGCTACGAGCTCCGTGTGTTGCCGAAGGGAAGTCTTCCGTTCACGAGCGAAGCGGCGCTCCCGCACGGGAGCCGGCTCGCGCGCGATCTCGCGAGCGTTCCCGGCGTCGCCCGCACGATGCCGCTCTGGGCGACCACGCTCTATCTCAGCCCGTCCTCCGCGGGCCCGGCGCGCCCCGCGGCTCCGGTGGCCGTGTTCGCGCTCGGGCTCGATCCCGGCACGCAGACGCTCTATGCGGTCGACGAAGGCCCGGGCATTCGCGCGGCGGACGAAACGGTTCTGCTGCCGCTCATCGTCAATCGATCGGTCGCGGACACGCTCCGGCTCTCCGTGGGTGACACCGTGCGCGTCGCCATCGCTCCCGACGCCGCGGGGGGAACGCCCGCTGCACCGGCACTCGTCGTGATCGCCGGCATCGCGACGTTCCGCCTCGATATGCACCGGCAGCGAACGGTGAGCCTGCGTCTTCCCGACCTGCAAAAGATCGCAGGCCGGGACGCGGACGATCCGGCTGCGTTCGTCCTCGGGGGACTTGCTCCGGGCGCTGACGCGGCGTCGGTGGTCGAACGATGGCGGGGCCTGCATCCCGAGACCGACATTTATTCGGTCGATGATTTGCTCGGCCAGGTGCGGGGACAGCTTTCATACTTCCGGCAGTTCTCGCTCATCCTCGGCACCGTGAGCCTTCTCGTCACGTTCCTCCTCATCCTCACTCTCCTCACGCTCGGCGTGAACGAGCGCCAGGGCGAGATCGCGATCCTGCGCGCGATCGGCCTTCCCGCCCGCCGGGTCGTCGGGCTCGTGATGATCGAGGGACTTCTCCTGACCGCGCTCGCGCTCGGGCCCGGGCTCGCCCTCGGCGCGCTCGCCTCGACCGCGCTCGATGCGATCCTGAAGACTTCTCCCGGCATTCCCGCGGACCTCTCGTTCTTCGTCTTCACGCCGGCCACGCTCGTGCGCACGGTCCTGCTCGTTCTCGTCTCGGGAACGCTCGCGGGGACCTATCCGGCACTGCTCGCGGCGCGCACGAACATCGTCGCGACTCTTCATCGCGAGGTCACGTGAGCGGCGAACGAGGGAGGGTGGACGCGGACACGGCGGCCATCGTGCGAATGGTGGTGGTCGAAAAGACCTACCCGATGCCGGCGGGGGACGTTCATGCGCTCCGTGGCGTGAGCCTCAGCGTTCCGCCCGGAGATCACCTCTCGCTCATGGGGCCGAGCGGGTGTGGGAAGAGCACGCTGCTCAACCTGATCGGAGCCGTTGACCTCCCGACACGCGGGTCGGTCACCTTCGAGGGAAGCGACACGCTGCGACTCGACGATCGCGCCCGCACGACGCTCCGCCTTCGCTCCGTCGGATTCGTGTTCCAGCGCTTCTTCCTGCTTCCCATGCTGAGCTCGTTCGAGAACGTGCTCCTCCCGATGCTCGAAGCGCGGGTGCCGCGGCCCGAGCGGGAGGATCGTGCCCGGAAGCTCCTCGAGTACGTCGGGCTCGGCGACCGGTTCGATCACCGGCCGTCGCAACTTTCCGGTGGCGAGATGCAGCGGGTCGCGATCGCACGCGCGCTCGCAAATCGTCCGAAGATCCTGCTCGCCGATGAGCCGACCGGCGAGCTCGACGAGGCGACCGGGCAGGTGATCGCGCGGCTCTTTCGAAGGCTCAACGAGGAAGGCCTCACGATCGTCGTCGTGACGCACAACGCAGAGCTCGCGGCCCAGGCCCGGCGCACGCTTCATTTGAGGGACGGGCGCATCGTCGAGGAGACGCTCCGCTGATGTGGCTCCTCGCGCGCAGAAACCTGGGCGTTCGGCGCGGGCGAACGCTCCTCTTCCTGAGCGGGTTCGCGCTCGCGGTCGGCGTGATGATTGCGCTGCTTTCGGTCGGGGAGGCGATCGTCGAGCAGGCGCGTGACAAGGAGCAGGTCGGCGGGGGCGACGTGACTCTCGTGCCGCAGGGGACCGACGTCGATGTCCTCAAGCTCGGCGGCGTGACCGCACTCTTCTCGGTCATCCCGAACGCGCGCTTCCTGCACCGGCAGCTTCTTTCCGGCCCGCGCTTCGCGGACGACGTCGTGGCGTCGTCCCCGGCGTGGGTCGGGCGATCCGTGTTCCTCCGGTCGGGGACGCGCGTCGTTCAGGGGATCGCGAGTGCCACCGTTCCCTCGCTCGAGCGCGCGGTCGGGACCTCGACCCTTCCGGCGGACTGGCACGACAGCGAAGGGGAAAGACGATTCGCGGCGCTCACGGGCCCCGCGCTCTACGACGAGATGGACGTCTGGCACCGGCCGGATTCCGCGCATCCGGAAGTCGGACGATGGGGCGAATGGTACTACTTCAACGTGCGCGATCCGAAAAGCGGGCGCTATGCATACGTGTCGTTTCTCGTCGGGGGAGACGTGTCGCGCGATCGTGGCCGCGGCATGGTCGCGGTCCAACTCGGGGCCCCGGGCACACCGCCCGTCCGCCATGCCGCCTTGGTGCCGGTCGATTCGATCGGCCTTCCGCGCGAGCGTGCCGGGGCGACGTTCGGACCGCGGGCGCGCGTGCGCGTCGAGGACGGCCGGTACCGGATCGAAGCGGATCTGCGCGACGAGCGCAGCGGACGCGCGCTCCGCGTCGCGCTCTCCGTCGTGCCCGAGCCGCGTGCGTACTTCCCGCCGGTCACGGTCAAGGGCGCGGACGGATTCGAATCGGGCTATGTCGTGCCCGCGGTGCTTGCGCGCGCGACCGGGACGATCGAAGCGGGAGGGGAGCGCTGGAACGTCGAGGACGCACTCGCGTATCACGACCACAACTGGGGCTACTGGCGGGACGTGCACTGGGACTGGGGCCAGGTGCAGAGTCCCGACGGAAAGTTCGCGCTCGTCTACGGGGCGGTGCACGCGCCCGAGCTCGAGTCGACCGGGCAGGGCGCGCGAATCTTCGCGCTCGTGAGCGGAGCGGACGGGTTCCTGGGGTACCTCGAGCCGGACGCGATTCACTACGCGGCCGAACACGCAGGGCCGCTCATGGAAGGGCGGGGCATCACGGTTCCCGGGACGATTCGCTTCGAGAGTGCGAACGAGGAGGACACGCTTTCCGTCCGGATCCGTGTCGGAGACGTGGCGGCTTCCGTTCCGGCGGGCGATCCACGCGAGACGGGAGCGGAGCCGGGCGCGAAGCGGGCGTTCCTGCAGATGCGTGGCCACTACGTCGTGAGCGGTCGGGTCGGAGGCCGGGCGATCGCCTTCGAAGCCCCCGGGGCTTCCGAGACGTTCGTTCCGCTCGAAACGCGGCCGGCGCGATGAAGGGCGGGAGCCGCTTGCTTCACCGCCTCGAATGGGATGGAATGAGACGGTGAAAAAATCGCCCTCCTCCCGGCGCGCGCTGCGCGACCTGATCGGGGTCGCGGCGCTCGCGGCGCTCGCGTTCGCAATCCTCGTCCGGCTGGACGCGTTCGAGCAGATCGCCGCGTTCTCCCGCTCTCACGAGTCCTGGCAGATGGACGAGCTCGTCACACTCGCGATCGTGCTCGCGTTCGGGGGCGCGATCTATTCCTACCGGCGTTGGCGCGATCAGGCTTCGGAGATGGCGCTGCGCGAAAAGGCCGAAGAGGAGGCGAGGGTCCTGCGCGGCCTTCTGCCCATCTGTGCCTCGTGCAAGAAAATCCGCGAGAAGGATGGAGCGTGGACCGTGCTCGAGACCTATCTCGTCCGCCATACGGAGGCCGAGCTCACCCACGGCATCTGTCCCGAGTGCACCACGCGCCTCTATCCGGAGATCGCCCGCCGCAAAGACGCGGCCTCCTGAGCGCCTTTCGGGCCGCAGGCGACTCTTCTCCCCAATTGTTCTCGACAGGGTCTGCGGTTTCGGGCAATGTGCCCCTTGTTGAGACTGAGTCTCAATTGCAGGACGGCCTCTGGCGGTCCCTCCGACCTCGCCGGCGGCCCGCGTGCAGGTCCTCTGCGCGCGTCCATCTCGTCGATCTCAAGGAGGTCCTGGATGTCGAGCCGTGTCTCACGGTTCCTCGTAGCAGCAGTCCTTTTCGCACTCGCAGCCCCGATTGGATCCACGCTGCCGACGGCAACAGCCTCGGCCGGTACGAGCGCCCGCGCTCAAGCGGGCACGGTCACGATCGAGCGCGAGCGATTCCTCATGGGAACCCGCTGCACGATCCTTCTCCAGGGAGGCGACCCGGCCGCGCTCGACGCCGCGGCGACCGCGGCGTTCGATGAGATCGCGCGTCTCGAGGCGGTGGCCAGCAACTGGAGCGAGGAGTCGGAGCTCTCGCGTTTCCATCGCGCGGCCGAGGCCCGGCCGGGGCAGCCGATTCCCGTGTCGGCCGACCTGTTCGACGTGATCGCCCGCGGCAAGGCGTGGACGGAACGGACGCGCGGCGCGTTCGACGCGACGGTCGAGCCTCTCACGCGCGCCTACGATCTGCGGGGCGAGGGCCGGATCCCGGGCGCGGAGGAGCGCCGGAACGCAGCAGCGCTCGTCGGCGGAAAGGACGTTCGGCTCGATGCGACGGCCCGGACGATCACGCTTCCAAAGAAGGGCATGGCGTTCGACCTCAGCGGGATCGCAAAAGGCTGGGCGATCGATCGTGCGGTCACGACGCTCCGCGCGCGCGGCGTCGAGCGCGCGCTCCTCAATCTCGGAGGCCAGGTTTACGGTCTCGGAAGCCCCGTTGGCGCCGACGCGTGGACCGTCGAGCTCGCGTCCCCCACGGATCGCGCGCGGGGCGTGACGTCGGTCCGGCTCCATGATCAGTCGGTTTCGACGACGGCCGCCTCCGAGCGTTCGCTCGAGGTTTCGGGCCGCGTGATCAATCACGTGCTCGATCCGCGCACGGGACAGCCGGCGACGAGCTGGGGTGCGGCGTGCGCGATTGCACCGAGTGCGACCGACGCCGATTGCGCTTCGACCGCGCTCTACGTCCTCGGTGCGGACGCCGCACGGGCGTGGATCGCATCGCAGACCGACATCGAAGCCGTCCTCCTCGTGGACGACGCGACCGCTGATGGCGGCGTGCGTATCGAACGCGCAGACCGTTCTGCGACCGCGGTCCTGGTCGCCGCCCCGGCGGACGCGGCGGACACGGGCACCGTCCCCGACAACACGGAGCTTGCGCGCCGGATCGACGTCCTCTCGAACGAGCTCGAAGACATGAAGCTCGGCGAGGTCGCGAAGCCGGCCGGCGCCTCGAAGTACGGGCTCGGTCCGGCGGCTTCCAAGGTGTACGGCGTGCCGCGCGGCGTCTCGATCGGCGGCTACGGCGAGATGCTGTACGAGAACTTTGGCGCGAACCTCGAGAATGACGTCCCCTCCGGCAGCAGGGATCGGATCGACTTCCTGCGCGCCGTCGTGTACGCGGGCTACAAGTTCTCGGACAAGGTCCTGTTCAACTCCGAGATCGAGTTCGAGCACGCGACCACCGAGATCCACGGCAGCGTCTCCGTCGAATTCGCCTATCTCGACTTCCTGCTCCAGCCGCAGTTCAACGTGCGGGCCGGGATGGTGCTGCCGCCGCTCGGATTCATCAACGAGATGCACGAGCCGCCGACGTTCCTGGGCGCGCGGCGTCCCGACGTGGAGCGGCTCATCATTCCGTCGACGTGGCGCACGAACGGGCTCGGGATCTTCGGTGAGAGCGACTACGGCCTGTCGTATCGCATCTACGTCGTGGAGGGGCTGCGCGGCGTGGCCGACCCCGGCGACAACATCGGCGGGTTCGACGGCAGCGACGGCATTCGCGAGGGCCGGCAGGCGGGATCTGAAGCGCGTGCGGAGCAGTGGGGCCTGACCGGACGCCTCGAGTACGCGCGCTCGGGCGCGACCGTCGCCGCGTCGCTCTACACGGGTGGATCGGCGCAGGGAGATACGACCGCGACCGGAGAGGATTTCTCCGGGAAGACGACCATCTGGGAGCTGCACGCCGAGTACAAGGCGAAGGGAGTCTGGCTGCGCGCGCTCTACGCCGGATCGTCGATCGAGGAGGCCGAGATCTTCAACGACTTGAACGGTCTCGCGGGCGACGAAGGCGTGGGCTCGCGGCAGTTCGGCTGGTACGGCGAATTGGGCTACGACATCCTGCGGCCGATCTCCCCCAACTCGACGATGAGCCTGTACCCGTACGTCCGCTACGAGCAGTACGACACGCAGAAGGAAGTGCCGTCCGGATTCCTGCGCAACCCGGCGAACGAGCGTACGGTCCTGACCGCCGGGGCCGCGTTCTATCCGCATACGCAGGTGTCCGTGAAGACGGACTATCAGTGGCGTACGAACGAGGCGGAGACTGGCCTCAATCAGTTCAATGTGAACCTTGGATATCTGTTCTGATCCGAGTCGTCCCCGCGCTCGCGCGGGGCGGAGC
>JBOHUC010000071.1:0-2766 GCA_050733935.1 Candidatus Eiseniibacteriota bacterium
AGCCTCTTCGGCGCCGACGGCGCGGGCTCGGGGATCCCGGGAACGGAGAAGGATGCGTGCGACACGGCGCCTCCGGACGGACTCATTGGAGCTTCAAGGTCGAGAGTGAGATGAGAGCCAGGATCGCGGCCACGATGTAGAAGCGCGTGACGACCCGGCTCTCCGCCCAGCCCTTGAGCTCGAAGTGATGGTGGAGGGGTGCCATCCGGAACACGCGCTTCCCGGTCAGCTTGAACGAAGCGACCTGGAGCATGACCGAGAGTGCCTCCGCGACGAACACTCCGCCCACGACGAGGAGCAGGAACTCGCGCTTGATGAGCACGGCGACGGTGCCGAGCGCGCCGCCCAGGGCGAGCGAACCGGTGTCGCCCATGAACACGTCCGCGGGATGACAGTTGAACCACAGGAAGCCGAGTGCGGCGCCCGCGACCGCGGCACAGAACACGGTGAGCTCGCCGCTTCCCGGCAGGTACAGGACGTTCAGGTACTGGCTGAACTTGACGTGACCCGAGATGTAGCTCAGGCCCGCGAACGCGACCGCCGCGAACGCGACGAGCCCGGACGCGAGACCGTCGAGCCCGTCCGTGAGGTTGACCGCGTTCGAGGAGCCCGAGATCACGATCATGACGAACGGCACGAACAGCAACCCGAAGTCGAGATAGCTGAACTTGAGGAACGGCACGGTCGTGACAGTCGGCGGCACGCCGCCCGACGGCATCGACACCAGCACGAGTCCGACCGTGAGGCCGAGGAGTCCCTGCCCGATCAACTTCCAGCGTCCGAGGAGCCCCGAGCGAACGCCCTTCACGACGTGGAGGTAGTCGTCGAGGAATCCGAGCGCGCCGAGCCACACGGTCGCAAGCAGCGCGAGCAGCACGTTCCGGTTCGTGAGATCCGCCCACAGGACGGTCGGCACCACGATCGCGAGCAGGATGAGCAGCCCGCCCATCGTGGGCGTGCCGGCCTTCCCCTGATGCGATTGCGGACCCTCCTGGCGAATCCGCTGTCCGAGCCTCGACTCGCGCAGCCAGTGAATGAGGAGCGGTCCGACCAGGAACGACAGGACGAGTGCGGTCACCGCGGCGTACGCGGAGCGGAACGTGAGGTAACGAAACACGTTCAGGAAGCCCAGGCCTTCGATGTGGGAGAGCTCGTGCAGGTAGTAGAACACGCTCAGCGCTCCTTCCCTGCGGGGGTCGCCGGATCGAGCACGCGCTTCAGGACTTCGAGCACGTCCTCCATCACCGACCCGCGCGAGCCCTTGACGAGCACGACGTCCCCGGGCGCGAGCGCGGCCGCGAGCGCCTGCCCGAGCGCGCGCCGGTCCGCGAAGCGCCGGACCCTCGCGGCGGCTCCAGCTTCGTGTGCGGCGCGCTCCGCGTGCTCCATCAGAGCCCCCCACAGAAACGCGCCGTCGAGCGCGGCCAGGTACCGTCCGATTTCGGCGTGGAACGCGGGCGCTCCGGGCCCGAGCTCGAGCATGTCGCCGAGGGCCGCGAAGCGCTTCCCGCCGCCCGGCCACGCGGTGAGCGTCTCGAGCGCGGCGTCGACCGAACCCGGATTCGCGTTGTAGTGATCGAGGAGCACGGTCACGCCGCCCCAGCTCGCGACCTCCATGCGACCGGGCGGCTGCGTCATGGCGGCGAGGCCCTGCGCGCACTCGTCGGGGGTCATCCCGAGCGTGTGCGCGCACGCGAGGGCGGCGAGCGCGTTGCGCACGCTGTGCCGTCCCGGCACGGGAATCGAAAGCGGCGGGAAGCCCGAGACGCGAAAGCTCATGCCGGAGGCGCCGCGGTTCTCGATCGCCTCCGCCACGTAGTCGGCGCCGGGTGCGAGCGAGAACGTGATCTTCCGCGCCGCGAATCCGCGCACGCATCCGAGGAGCCTCGGATCGTCGCCTGGAACGACGAGCGGCGCGCCCGGCGGAAGGCTCTCGCCGACTTCGGCCTCGGCGCGCGCGACCTCGTCGATCGTGCCGAGTCCCTCGAGGTGCTCGGCCGAGACGTTCGTGATCACCGCGGCCGTCGGACGCGCGAGGGCCGCGAGCGCCCTCACCTCGCCCGGATGATTCATGCCGATCTCGACCACCGCGTAGCGCTCGACTCCGGCGAGCCGCGTGAGCGTCACCGGAACGCCGAGCTGATTGTTGAGGTTCCCTTCGGTGCGTCCGGTCGGCGCGCGCCGGGAGAGGATCGACGCGAGCATCTCCTTCGTGGTCGTCTTGCCGTTCGATCCGCAGAGGCCGACGAGCTCGCCGCCCCAGGCCTCGCGCCGCGCGTTCGCCCACGCGCCGAGCGCCGCCTCCGGACTCTCGACCACGAGCAGCCGTCCCGCGGGATCGAGCCCGGCCGTGCGCACGGCCGCCTCGACGTCGCCCGCGTGCGCGCGTGCCGTGAACGAGGCGAGCGCGCCGCGGCCGAGCGCGTCGGCGACGAACGCATGACCGTCCGTGCGCGTTCCCGGGAGCGGCACGAACACCTGGCCCTCGCGCACGCGGCGCGAATCGAGCGTCGCTCCGCGCGCTTCGCGCGCGTCCGAGGGCGCGATCCCCGCCGTGCCCGGGGCGCCGGAAGCGCCGGTCGCGCGGGCGACCTCGCCGAGCGAGAACGTGCGGATCATCCGTTCCTCCGCACGAAGCCGAGCGCCTCGAGCGCGCGCCGGGCTTCCTCGCGGTCGTCGAACGGCATCGCGTTGCCGCCCACGATCTGAACGTCCTCGTGTCCCTTCCCGGCGAGCAGCACGACGTCCCCCGCGACGGCCCAGCGG
>JBOHUC010000072.1:0-15999 GCA_050733935.1 Candidatus Eiseniibacteriota bacterium
CCATTGGGTTGCCCTCGCTTTCTTGGGGCTCCTTCACCGGATGACCCCGTGGTCTGCCGCGGACTTTATCGCGGTCAAGAGGGCAACCCACTCCTCCCGATCTCCCCGTCTTCATCGATACGCAGCAGGTGGTCGCGGGTCCGTCGCGGCCCCGCCAACATGCCCCAGGGCATGTTCACCGGCCGACGCTGCGGGCTAACTGGTTTCAAAACCAGTTCGGTCAACTTGCCCCAGGGCAAGTTCCCGGCGCCAATCGGGGACACCCCAACTTGCCCCGGGGCAAGTTCACTCAGCCGGCGAGGGGGCCGGAACCCAGACCGCGCCGCTCGAGCCCTTGGGCAGGATGAATCGGACCTTTCCCGTCTTCATGTCGACGACGCGCGAAGAAGCCCCCGAGTACTCAGCGCCGATCAGGAGGTAGTCGCCGGCCTCCCCAAGAGCCAGCTGTCCGGACAGTACGACGGAGTCGGACTCCGCCGTCCCGACCGGATAGACTTCACGGCGCACGCCGCGCTTGCGATCCACGTAGATGACGGGCTCCATGGCGTGATCCGTATCGCCGAATGCCTCCAGAGTCTCGACACCGCGATTCGTGTCCGCCTGCGAGGCGATCCAGACTCGGTGCTCCTCGTTATCGCCGGGATCCAGGTTCTCGAGAATCCGGTAGGGACGCGACCCGATCCTCATTGAGTCGAGGAGGGAGGAGAGGGACGGATCCGAAGGCCGCTCCTTTCCTTCAGGCAGCGGCGGCGCCCCCTCGCAGGAGCCATAGGCCGAGAGAGCCGTGTCGGCGCGCACGACACGCCATGACGAAAAGGATTGGTCTGGCCGTGCCGGGCTCTGCCACAGGGCGGCCTCGTACCACGACCAGAGTTGCCCGTCGCGTCGTTCCTCGCGCACGAGGCGGACGTGCGGGCCCACCAGGACGAATCTCCGGGATCCTGCCAGAAGTCGCACACCGACGAGTCCGACGGCAGAACCGTCACGCGATTCGCCGCGGGTCGCCAGTTCCAGGCCGCGCGGTGGACTTCTTTTCCGAGCTTGAACTCGACCTGTCGAAACGAAGGGTCCCAGCGGACGCGTGTGGGCGTCGCCGGGAGCTCGAGAAAGACACGATCGTCGCCGGTCTTCGGATCGTAGATCCGCCACGTGCAAGGAGAACGCGGAAGCGATCGATCCGGGCCGTACTCCTCGTCGGGCATCGACACCCGGCCCACGAAGTAGGAGACGACCTGCGTTCGCGTTTCTGCCGATGGAGCGTGGCCCTCGAAGAGCTGCGCCGACAACGCGGCGAGAGAAAAAAGGGCGAGAGCGACTGCGGCCCGACGCAAAGGGCCGCGACGCGGTCTCATGCCGCCCGAGGCGGCGTCGACGGGCCCTGGCGCTCGCCGCGCCGCACGATCGCGTAGGCGATGAGCGCGACAACGAAGAAGACGAGCAGCGCCCACGCGACCCCCTGAAGCGTGGAGATGATCGTGCGGTAGACCTCGAGCGCCATCGAAGGACCGTCGAGGACGAGCGGCGGCACTTCGGGAACCGCGACTCCATCCGGCCCGGGGCGCACAGGAAACTTCTCCGGATGGAGATACTGTTCGAGCTTCCAGATCTGCACGCCGCTCGAAACGCCGACCACGAAGACCGCGAACAGAAGAAAACGCTCCCATCCGGCGGCGACGGGATCGGCAATGACGCGGTCGAGAATCTGGCGGATCGGCTTGCGGAAGAAGAAGATGACGAGGCCCGAGGTCGCGAGCGCGACCGCGAGCGTGACGACGAGCAGGGTCACGAACATGCGCGCATCCTAGCATTCCGGGCAGAGAGCAGAAACCGCACGACATCCGAGATTCCTCAACGCCCGCGACCCCCGGTGCGCTATCGTCGCGGGCGAGGACCCGCTGGGCGGTCCCCCTCGCGTGAGTCTTTCCTCGCAACACTCGAAGTCCGATCCAAAAACGTTCGATCGACCAGGGGAGCAGATCATGTCCACGGACAAGACGGACGGCGTTCCGCGCCAGGTCCTGCCGATCGCCGATCCGGAGTGGGTCGGCCTCACCACGTACGACGCGAAGGACCCGAACACGAAGTACCCGCCGATCGTGCCGCTCCGGCCGCCGAAGGGCGCTCCGAACGTCCTGATCGTGCTCATCGACGACGTCGGGTTCGGCGCGTCGAGCGCGTTCGGAGGACCATGCAGCACGCCGACCGCCGAGAAGCTCGCGGCTGCAGGGCTCAAGTACACCCGGTTTCACACGACTGCGCTCTGTTCGCCGACCCGCCAGGCACTCCTGACCGGACGCAACCATCACTCGGTTGCGATGGGAGCGATCACCGAGATGGCCACTTCGGCTCCGGGCAACAGCACGATCCGGCCCAAGAACAAGGCTCCAATCGCGGAGACGCTCAAGCTGAACGGATATTCGACCGCACAGTTCGGCAAGTGTCACGAGGTGCCGGTGTGGGAGACGAGCCCCATGGGTCCGTTCCATCAGTGGCCGACGGGCTCGGGGTTCGAATACTTCTACGGATTCATTGGTGGTGAGGCGAACCAGTACTACCCCGGCATCTTCGAGGGAACGTCGCCGATCGAGCCGAACAGGACGCCCGAGGAGGGCTACCACCTCACGGAGGATCTCGCGAACCGCGCAATCAGCTGGGTCCGCCAGCAAAAGGCGCTCGTCCCCGACAAGCCGTTTTTCATGTACTTCGCGCCGGGCGCGACCCACGCGCCGCACCACGTGCCCAAAGAATGGGCCGACAGGCACAAGGGCAAGTTCGATGAGGGTTGGGACAAGCAACGCGAGCTGACGTTCGAGCGGCAGAAGGCCCTGGGCGTGATCCCGAAGGACGCCGAACTGACGCCCCGGCCGAAGGAAATCCCCGCATGGGACGAGATGCCCGCGGCGCTCAAGCCGGTGCTCGCGCGCGAGATGGAGATCTACGCCGGATTCCTCGAACACGCCGATCATCACGTGGGGCGGCTGATCGAGGCTCTCGAGAAGCTCGATGTCCTCAATGAAACGCTGATCTACTACATCATCGGTGACAACGGCGCCTCGGCCGAGGGCTCGCTCAATGGCTGCTTCAACGAGATGACCACCCTCAACGGCATGCCCGGAATCGAGACGCCCGAGTTCCTGCTGAGCAAGATCGACGAATTCGGAAGCCCGAAGGCGTACAACCACTACGCAGTCGGCTGGGCGCATGCGATGTGCACACCCTACCAGTGGACGAAGCAGATCGCGTCCCATTGGGGCGGGACGCGGAACGGCACGATCGTCCACTGGCCGAATCGGGTCAAGGCCAGGGGCGAGATCCGCACGCAGTTCCATCACGTCATCGACGTGGCGCCGACGATCCTCGAAGCGGCCGGACTGCCGGCTCCCTCGATGGTCAACAGCATCGTCCAGGCCCCGCTCGAAGGCGTGAGCATGCTGTACAGCTTCGACGACGCGAAGGCGCCGGAACGCCACGAGGTGCAGTACTTCGAGATGTTCGGCAACCGCGGCCTCTACCACGAGGGCTGGACGGCCGTGACCAAGCACTCCACGCCGTGGACGACCGACAAGCCGCCGGCGTTCGACGCCGACGTGTGGGAACTGTACGGCCCGGACGACTGGACGCAAGCGCGCAACCTCGTCAAGGACAACGCGCCGAAGCTCGCGGAGATGCAGCGGCTCTGGATGATCGAGGCGACCAAGTACAATGTGCTGCCGCTCGACGATCGCCGCTACGAGCGCATCAATGCGGATCTCGCCGGCCGCCCGCAGCTGGTCAAGGGGAACAGTCAGCTCCTGTTCCCGGGCATGCGGGTGACCGAACACTCTGTCCTGACCGTGAAGAACAAGTCCCATTCGGTCACTGCGCAGGTGACGGTTCCCGAGGGAGGTGCGGAGGGCGTCCTCATCACCCAGGGCGGAGGCGTGGGCGGATGGAGCTTCTACGCGAAGGGTGGAAAGCTCAAGTACTGCTACAACTTCTTCGGCATCGAACACTTCTTCGCGGAATCAACCGCGCCAATCCCAGCCGGGAAGCATCAGCTGCGCGTGGAGTTCAAGTACGACGGGGGCGGCGTCGCGAAGGGCGGGGACGTGACGCTCTACGTGGACGGCAAGCCGGTCGGCAAGGGGCGGGTCGAGAGAACGATCCCCATGGGATATTCCGCCGACGAGGCCTGTGACGTGGGTGCGGACAGCGGATCCCCCGCATCACCGGACTACGGCCCGCGCGGCAACGCATGGAACGGCGACATCGAATGGGTGCAGATCGATCTTGGAGGCGACGACAACGATCACCTGATCTCGCCCGAGGAGCGCCTCAAGGTCGCCATGGCCCGTCAGTAAGAGTACCTCGCAGCAGCTCGGAGCCGATCAGTAGAGCCTGAGCACGAGCACGTCGTCGGGCTTGAGCTCGACGTGGATCGTCCGGCGGTTCACGACGTGCGCATGCGAGCCCGCGAGCGTGTAGGCGACCTCGAGCTGGCCGGCGTAGCCGAATGTCTCGGGCTCCGTGAACCGAACGTCGCCGGCCTGCGCGCCCAGGCGGTTGATGAGGAACAGCATTCCGCCGCGCTCGCCCGCGTGACCGACGATCTCCGCCTCGACGTCGGCGTGGATGCGCGGCACGACACCGCGTTGTGCGAGGAGCCCGCGCGCGAACTGGCGCAGCGCCTTTCGCTCCGCGTCCGACATCGCGTAGTAGCGCGACGTGAGATAGCGACCGGCGGGGAGCGTGCCGAGAACGGTGCTCGTGCCCCAGCCGTAGTCCACTTCGTAAGCCGCGGGTTTGTCGCCGAGCCACAGCGGACCGGGACGGATTCCGGAATCGCGATCCTTCGGCAGCGGAAACGTGTGGCAGACGAAGTCGCCGGGAATGGACGGGGGATCCGCATCCGGGACGTCCGGCACCTCGTCTCCCGTCGGTGCCGTTGGTCGCACGCGCAGGAGCTGCCCGCGCACCGGCGTGCGCAGCGAATCGAGGAGCGGCTCGAAGATGTCGAGAATGTGCTGCGACGAGCGGTGCCGGTCGGAGAGCCACGGCCGCTCGTGGAGCCAGTACGGAATTCCGCCTTTCAGGATCGTCCACCACACGCGCTTCACGTCGAGGCGGCGCGTCTCGCTCGGCTCGAGCGGAAAGAGCGACCCGTAGCGGCTCGGACGTCCCCACAGATCGCGGTCGGGCGGCCCGGGTGCCGTGATCAGGTGTCCGCCACCCAGCACGTAGTTCTCGAGCTTCGAGTACACCTCGGGCTCGAGCATCCCGCGCGTCGCAAAGAGCAGGATCTGCAGGTCCGCGAGCGGCTTCGCGTCGAGCTCGCGCACGTCCACGACGTACGGGTTCATGCCCGCGCACAAAAGGAGCGCGTGCAGTCCGCCGTAGGCCAGGAACGTGAGATAACGGTGCGGATCGATCTGGTCCGTGCCCTGGAAATAGTCCTCGGCCGCAAAGCGCATGTTCGGGAAGTAGATCCCGTAGCCGACCGGGTCGTGGATCTCCTCCATGTCGAGCAGCAGGTCGCCGTACGTCTCGAGAAAGCGCCCGACGTCGCTCACGAGACGGTAGCGGGGAGTCGGTCGCCCGAGGTCGTCGATCGGGCCGCCGAATTCGTACGGCTCTCCGGTTGGCTCGCGGCCGTCGTGCATCGTGAACAGGCACAGTCCGCGCGCTCCGTGCGCGATCGAGCCGAAGATGTTCTGCGCGACGGAAGCGTCCGAGACCTTCGCTCGCGGATCGAACCACCCCGTTCCCAGTTCTAGCGCGAGCGTGGGCCGGTCCGGCGTGCGATACGCGGAGAACATGCCCGGGAAGAGCGAGCCCGCGAACGGAAAGTCGGCCGTGTATTTCCCGGGCGAGGCCTTGGGATAGATGTCGTAGCCGAAGTAATCGATGCGGACCGGTCCGTCTTGCGCGTGGAGCGGGCTGTGCTGGATTCCCTGCTCGTTATGGACGAGCGGCACGGGCACGCCGACCTCGCGTGCCGTCTGCGCGAGCCAGCTCAGGTATTCGTCGATCCACGATTCGAGGAAGAGCTGCCAGTCGGCGATCTCGGGCTGTCGGAGCGGCGGGCGGGGTGCCACGATCTGGGCGAACGATCGAAGCGGTATGCCCCACGCCGCGGAGACGGCCTCGATCGAGTCGTAGCGGCGGGAGAGCCAGTCGCGGTAGCGGGCAAGCGTGTCGGGATTGAAATCGATCCGCCCGAGCTGATTGGCGAACAGGAGCCCGGTTTCGTTGTCGAGCTGGAACGTGATCACCGGGTCGTTCCAGAACGGAGCCAGGAAGCGCGCGAGCTGCTCGTACCACGTGCGCACCTTCGCGCGGTACGTCGGGTGCATTAGGCTGTGATTCCAGAAGAACTCGCCGCGCTCCTTCGTGCCGTCGCGCCGCCGGACGACCGAGTCGGGATAGCGGTCACCGAGCCACAGCGGAATGCCGAGCCCGTCGAACTCCGCATAGACGAGCGGACCGGGACGCGCCATCACGACCAGTCCCGTGTCCTTCGCCAGCTCGAGGAACAGAGCGAGGTCGCGCATCTTCTTCGTCGCGCCGTTGAAGTCGAAGAAGCCTTCCTCGGGCTCGTGCCAGACCCAGGGGATGTACGTCGAGACCGCGTTCATGCCCGCGGCTTTGAGGCGCTCGAGCCCGGGACGCCAGAGCTCCGATCGCACCCGGAAATAATGCAGCTCGCCGTCGTAGAGGTACGTCCGACGGCCATCGAGCGTGAACGTGCCATCGCGGGCGCCCAGGCGATTCGAGGACATAGGGGCGGAAGGCTAACAGAGGACTGGGGTTGACGCACCCGGGCCCGCCCAAGGCGGATCGGTCGCGCAAATCGGTGGCCGAACGGACCTTGCCGCAACCCGTGGTTTCCCGTCTTTCTGATTGATTTTGCAGGGCTTAGCGGCTACACTAATCGCGCTTTCTCGATCCATGGATTCGGAAGATCGAGCAGTGCGTCCCCCCGGTCCGCGACCGGACGGACGGTCGCGCGTATCCCACTTCGAGCGATTAGGAGAGCTCCCATGAAGAAGACTGCGATTGCGTTGTTTGCACTGGCGGCGATCGGCACAGTTGCGGCGCCGGCGATGGCGGACGGCGTCTATCAGTCACTGCCGTTCTCGCAGAACTGGTCGAACATCGCACTGGTCTCGGCCGACGACGACTGGTCGGCCGTGCCGGGAATCATCGCCTACCGCGGTGACGATGCCACGACGACCACGCCTCCGGCGGATGCCGGCCTGTACACGGTCGACAACTCTGCGCCGCTCGACGTCAATGCGAACCGTCCGGATCCGCTCACGTTCTTCACGGGCGGCGCGACCGAGTTCGAGCTCGCGAATCCCGTCGTGGCGCTGACCGGCTCCGGCACGGCCGACGGTCCGCACCTCGTGCTCCATCTCAACACGACCGGGAAGGTGAACATCACCGTCCAGTACCTGATCCGTGACCTCGAGGGTGTCGGCAGCACGGACAACGCCCAGCAGCAGGTCGCCCTGCAGTACCGCATCGGCGGCGTCGGCGTGTGGACGAACGTCCCGGCCGGTTACGTCGCGGATGCGACGACGGGTCCGGACACGGCGATCGACACGCCGGTCAGCGTCGTGCTTCCGGTCGGCGCCGAGAATCAGGCGACGCTCCAGGTCCGTATCCTCACGACGAATGCCATCGGCAACGACGAGTGGGTCGGCATCGACGACATCAACGTCCGCGGCGAGGATCCGGTTCCGGCCGCGATCTCGAGCTGGGGCAAGGTGAAGGGTCTGTACCGCTAGAGCTCGGTCCTCCGAGACTTCCGCGGCTCACGAGGGGCTCCGCCGTTCGGCAGGGCCCTTCTCGTTTCTGGCGCGTTGGGACGGGCGCGCGAGGTAGCGCACGCCGACCAGGACGAGCGCGATCGCGAACAGCACGCGCAGCATCGTCCCCGGAAGGCGGTTCGCGATTGCGGCTCCTGCGACGGCGGCCCCGATCGAGGCGAGGGCCGTGGGGAGCACGATGCGGCGCTCGACGTTCCCGAGCCGCCAGTGGGACCAGGCGCCGACGATCGACGTGGGGATGATCATGAAGAGCGAGACGCCCTGCGCTTCGATTTGCGGGAGCCCGAAGAGGAGCGTGAGGATCGGAACGAGCACGACTCCGCCTCCGACACCGAGGAATCCCGAGAGCCAGCCCACGACGAATCCGGTCGCGAGGTCCCACGCGATGCCGACGGGGCCCGGCCGGTCGAGCCAGGCGCCCTCGGGAATGCCCGTGAGAAAGAGCCTGAGGCCGACGAGGATCATGAACGCTCCGAACGCACGCTGGAGCGCGGCGTTCGAGAAGCGTGCCGTCGCCTGCGCGCCGAGCGCCGCGGCCGCCACCGCGCCGAGCGCGAGCCAACCTGCGCGCACGAGATCGACCGGACCGGCGGCGCGGTACGTGAGGGCCGCCGCGAGCGCCGTAAAGATGAGAATCGCGAGCGAGGTTCCCTGCGCCCGCCGCTGCTCGAGATGCAGGAAATGCGTGAGCAGGGGAACCATGACGGTTCCGCCGCCGATACCGAGCAATCCGCTCGACAGGCCGCCCGCGATGCCGACCAGGATCGCTCGCCTGGTCACGCGCCACTCCCGCTTCCACGGCCGTGCGCTCCGGCCGGCTTCCGCGCCACGAGCTCGCAGCGGTCGCCGAGCATCCCGGTGAGACTCGTCCACGCTGCGTTTGCCCCATCCACGATGTAGACGCCGAGCGCAGCGAGGCGGGCCGCACCCCGGCGCGACTTCGCAAAATTCGGCGGCACCTTCGTCTGCCGGAACGATTCGAGCCGCAAGCCGGCGCCTGCGACGAGGGCCGCAATCGTTCGGGGCTCGAACTCCCACAGGTGATACGGGGGCTCGTCGAGCACGAGCCTGCGCCCGAGCGTGCGCATGAGCGCGAGTCCGCCGCGGCGCGCAATCGAGTGCGTGGCCATCGGGCCGCGAAGGAAGAGCGCGCCTCCCGGAGCGAGCACGCGCGTCACCTCCCCGAGCGTCGCCGCAGGGTTCGGCACGTGCTCGAGCACGTCGCCGAGAAACGCGACGTCGTACGACGCCGCGGGAAGCGCCGCCTGCGCAAGGCCTCCGGTGAAGACCGGCACGCCGTGCGCGCGTGCTTCCGCGGAGGCTTCGCCCGAATACTCGACGCCCTGCACCGTCCAGCCGCGCTTCATTGCGGCCTCGAGCACGGCGCCGGACGCGCATCCGACTTCGAGGAGTCGCCCGGCCGTCGCGGGCCCGCGCCGCAGCATTTCGAATTGCGCGACGAGATGCGCACCGTCTTCGAGCAGCGCCGGCCGCTCCGCGAAGTAGTCTCCGACGTGGCCGCAGCGCACGTCTCCGCCTTCGAAGTACGCGCGCGAGTAGAGCCGGCCGAATTCGTGGGGGGCGGGCTGGACGGTGAGGCCGCGAAGTCCGCAGCGGCGGCACTGGCCGGCCGGAAAGCGCGTTCCCGCAAGGCGGTATTCGAACGGAAGCGGATCGAACGCAGTCCCGCCGCATTGGGGACAGGCGGCGAGCGGAACGGTCTCGAGAGTGGGAGAAGTCACGCGCCCGGGAGCTTACAGGCTGGCGCCGCGGGCCGTACAGGTCTATGCTCGCCGCGCCCTCGTATTGATTCTTCCTGCCGATTCGCCACGCCCTCGTGACGGTCTTTGGAGGTCGCATGCGCGCCCTTCCGCTCTTCGTCGTCCACGCGACACTCGCCATTGCACTCGGCGCGGCCTCGGCCTTCCCGGTCGCGGCGGCCGGTCCTGCGTGGACCCGGCTCGTGCCTCCCGGCCCTCCGACTCTCCCGGCCGAGCCGCCCTCTCCGCGCTCGATGCTCGGAGCCGTCTACGATCCCGTGCGCGACCGAATGCTCGTGCACAGCGGGCAGGGCCCGGCCGGACTGTCGAACGACGTTTGGGAGCTCGCGCTCGCGGGCTCGATGAAGTGGCGACGCCTGCTTCCGGCTTCGGGCCCTGCCGGCCCACGGCGCACGGGCGAGGTCGCTGTCTACGACCCGGTTCGGGATCGCATGATCGTGTTCGGCGGAGAAACCGGTGGCACGCTCCTGACGAACGAAGTCTGGACGTTCTCGCTCGCCGAGGGGCGGTGGGCGCCGCTTGCGGTCGCGGCCGGCGCCGCTCCGACCGCGCGGAGCTACGCGAGCGGAATCTACGATCCCCTGCGTGACCGGCTCGTCATCTACGGCGGCCTGGACCAGTCGGGGCTTCCGGGCGACGCGTGGACGCTCACGCTCACGGGAACGCCGACGTGGCGTTTGATCAGCACGCCGGGCCTCCGCCCGCTCGCGCGCGACAGAGCAGCCTGCGCGTACGATCCGGTGCCTGACCGCATGATCGTCTTCGGGGGGCGGGTCATCGGGGCGTTCACGGGCGATACGTGGGCCCTCGAGTTCGCGGGCGGCTCGTTCATCTGGAGGCAGCTCGCCGGCGCGCTTCCCGGTCCGTCGCCCCGAATGAGCGCGGCGGCCGTCTTCGATGCCGCGCGCAATCGCTTCCTCGTGAGCGGTGGTTGGGACTTCTCCGATCGCAGCGACACATGGGAGCTCCTGCTCGGAGGCACGATTCCGGAGTGGCGCCTTCTCCACGGAGACGCGCCCGGGGACTCGGCGCCGGCCGGACGCGCCGGACACGTCGCGGTGATCGACGCCGCGCGCGATCGCATGATCCTGTTCGCCGGCTTCGATGGGACGGGCGCGTACAGAAACGACGTCTGGCAGCTCGGGCTTGCCGAGCCCGCTGCCTGGGCCGCGGTCACCCCCGACCTCGAAGCACAGGTCGGGTTCGGTCCGACGCCACGGTTCGGCGCGGTTCTCGCCGCCGATTCGGAACAGGACCGCATGATTCTGTTCGGCGGGATCGACGACGGATTCGGCGAAGTCGGAACCACGCTGCGCAACGATTTGTGGAAGCTCACGCTCGACGATCCTGAGTGGAGCGAGATCGAGGCGCCCGGCGCTCGTCCCGCAGGGCGATTCGATGCGGCCGGAGCCTACGATCCGCTCGGCGACCGTTTCCTCGTCTTCGGCGGCGAGACCTACGTCGGCGCGCCCTTGCGCGATCTCTGGCAGTACGCGTTTGCAGGCGCGGGCGGATGGGAGGACGTCACGCCCGCGGAGGGCCTGCCTTCACAACGCGCGGGCGCGCGCCTGGTGTACGACGCAGTTGGCGGGCGCATGCTCCTGTTCGGAGGCTGGTCCGGCATCGGCTACCTGAACGACGTGTGGTCGCTTTCACTCGGGCCTGAGAAGCCTTCGTGGTTACGCGTGTTCACGAGCGGCGCTCCGCCTTCGCCGCGGCGCGACGCGGGCGTGACGTTCGACACCGTCCGCAATCGCCTCATCGTGACGGGCGGAGTTGGCACTTCGGGCTACGCTGCCGATACCTGGGCCCTCGACGTGAGTCGTCCCGGCCAGGCGATCTGGCAGTTCCTCCATTCGGGCGCGGGCGGGCCGGGCGGACGCCAGGGCTTAGGTGCGGCATTCGACTGGCGGCGGAACCGTCTCGTCGTGTTCGGCGGAGCGGACGGCACGTTCCACAACGATGCCTGGGCGCTCTCGCTCGCGGGACCTGCGGTCTGGAGTCCGCTCGCGCCCGCGGGCGAGGCCCCGGGTCCGCGATGGCTCCACGGATTCGCGCTCGATTCGAAACGCGATCGTGTCGTGGCATTCGGCGGGCGCGGGGATTTCGGCGAGCTGTTCGGCGATACGCAAGCGCTCGTGCTCGATCTCACGGATCCTGCGGAGGGCACGCCGCGCATCGGCGGGCCGGGATCCTCCCGATCGGTCGTCGTCGTGCCGGGACCCGCGTTGCTCGGCGCGGAGCTGCACGGCGGCGCACTTGCCGTGCGCCTCGCGCCGGTGGCGGGAGAGCGGGCGCGGATTGCGGTCTACACGGTGACCGGTAGGCGATGCGCGAGCCTCGAGATCGAAGATCCGGCGGAGGGAGCCCAGGAGGTCGTCCTGCCCGTTGCGGGCGCATGGACGCCAGGGATCTATTTCGTGGAGCTCGCACAGGCGACCGGCCGTCAGGTGAAGAAGATCGCGATCGCGCGTTAGGTCGAGGGTTCGGAGCCTAGACGACTCCGGCCTTGCGAAGCGCCGCGATCTGCGCCGCGTCGTAGCCGAGTTCGCCGAGGATCTTGTCCGTGTGCTCACCGAGGAGCGGGGGCGCGCTGCGCGGACGGCCCGGCGTTGCCGAGAGCTTGACCGGAAAGCCGGTCGTCCGGTAGTCGGGAATCTTCGCGTGCGGGAGCGGCACGACCATTTCGCGCGCGAGCGACTGCGGATCGGACAACACCTCGGGCACTGTGCGCACGCGACCGGCCGGCACGCCGGCCAGGCGCAGGAGCGAAAGCGCACGATCCGCTTCGAGCGCGGCGAACAAAGGCGCGAGAGCTGTCTCGAGCGCTTCACGATTCACGAGCCTTCCCGAATTGGTCGCGAACTCCGCGCGCGCCGCGAGCGAGGCGTTCCCGAGCGCACCGCAAAGCTTCGCGAACAACGAGTCGTTCCCCGCGCCGACCGTGATCCACGAGTCCTTGCAGCGGTACGTCCCGTACGGCGCCAGGTTCGGATGCTGGTTCCCGAGGCGCTCCGGCGGTTCACCGGTCGCCCAGAAGTTGGTCGTGTAATACGCAAGCAAACCGATTTGCCCCTCGAGGAGCGACGCGTCCACGCGCTGCCCGCGGCCGTTCCGCTCGCGCGCGACGAGAGCGGCGAGGATTCCGTTCAGCACCCAGAGTCCGGCCACGATGTCCGCCTGGGACACGCCGGCCTTCATCGGCGGATCCTCGGGGCGGCCGGTCACGCTCATCACGCCACCTTCACCCTGCGCGATGAGATCGTAGCCGCCGCGCGATGCGTCCGGGCCGGTCTGCCCGTAGCCCGAGACGCTCGCGTACACGAGCCGCGCGTTCCGCCCCGCGCATGCTTCGTATCCGAAGCCCAGGCGCTCGAGCGTCCCCGGACGGAAGTTCTCGACCAGCACATCGGCGCTTGCGAGGAGCTTCCACAGGATCTCCTTGCCCTCGGGGGCCTTGAGATCGAGCGTCAGGCTTTCCTTGTTGCGGTTGATTGCGAGGTAGTACGTGCTCTCGCCGTTCCAGAACGGCGGCCCCCAGCTTCGCGTGTCGTCGCCCTTCAACGGCTCCTCGATCTTGATCACGCGCGCGCCCAGATCCCCGAGCGTCATCGTGCAATAGGGGCCCGCGAGCACGCGGGAGAGATCGACGACCCGGATTCCTTCGAGCGCTTCGCTCACGCGCGCGAGCGCTCCACCCGGCCCATGAGGACCGCGTACGCGACGAACGAGACGGCGAAGCCCACGAACCATGCGTACGAATAGAGGATGCGAAGCGAGGGAACCACGAGGCCGATGACGGCCACGGCGACTCCGAGGAGCAGGGCCACGACCGCCTTCGGGTTCCAGCCGTTCTTGTACCAGTAGCGGCCTTCTCCTCGGTACAGATCCTCGACCACGAGCGTGCGGCCGCGCACTACGAAGTAGTCCGCAATGAGGATGCCCGCGATCGGACCGAGGAAGCCCGAGTACCCGACGAGCCACCCGAAGATGTAGCTCCCGTAGTCCTCGAGCAGTTTCCACGGCATCATCGCGATTCCGATGAATGCGGTGATGAGCCCTCCGGTCCGAAAGCTGATCTTTCGTGGCGCGAGGTTCGAGAAGTCGTTCGCGGGGGAGACCACGTTCGCCGCGATGTTGGTCGTGAGTGTGGCGATGATGATCGCGAAGACCGAAATGGCGACGGCGATCGGGTTTCCGATGCGGCCGAGCAGAACGACCGGATCCCAGATCGCCTCGCCATAGATGACGATCGTCGCCGACGTCACGGCCACGCCGATGAACGCGAACAGCGTCATCGTGGGCGGGAGCCCGAGTGCCTGGCCCAGCATCTGGTCGCGCTGGCTCTTGGCATAACGCGTGAAGTCCGGAATGTTGAGCGCGAGCGTCGACCAGAATCCGACCATGCCGGTAAGCGAAGGAACGAAGAAGCCCCAGAAATCGGCCCCGGTCTTGAACTGGGACGGTTGCGAGAGGATGGGGCCGAACCCACCCGCCTTGTTGATCGCCCACGCGAGAAGCGCGAGCCCGGAGATGATGAGGAACGGCGCCGACCACGCTTCGAGGATCTTGATCGACTCGGTGCCGTTCCAGATGAAGTAGACGTTCATCGCCCAGAACGCGAGGAATGCGATCGCGGGCGCTCCTGGAACCGCGATCCAGCCCGGCCACAGGACCGCGAGCAGCTGGTGGATCGCTGCTCCCCCGATCCAGGTCTGGATGCCGAACCATCCGCACGCCACGATCGCGCGCAGGATTGCGGGCAGGTTCGATCCGCGCACGCCGAACGGTGCGCGCGCGAGAACGGGGAACGGGATCCCGTACTTGGTCCCGCTGTGCGCGTTGAGGATCATCGGCAGGAGAACGATCACGTTGCCGAGCGCGATCGTGCCGAGCGCCTGGGACCACGACATGCCGCCCTGGATGAGGCCGGCCGCCAGCATGTAGGTCGGGATGCAGACCGACATGCCGATCCAGAGCGCGGCGATGTGATACGTGTTCCAGGTGCGTTGCGCGGGTGAAGTCGGGGAGATGTCGGGATTCGCGTACGGGCCCGTCGCGAGATTCACGGGGAGTTCGTGGGCGTGCCCGCCTCCGTGCGACGGCGGAGCGTGCGGCGTGGCCTCGGCTCTCTCGGCCATCAGTAGAGATTGCCCTCGCGCTTCCGGCCCGTGTAGTCGAAGTACACGGTCTTGAGCTCGGTGAAGAAGTCGAGCGAGACCCGTCCCTGCTCGCGCGAACCGACCCCCGTTCCCTTCATGCCGCCGAACGGAGCCTGCGCCTCGCCGCCCACGGTCGGCGAGTTCAGGTGAACGATGCCGGTCTCGATCAGGTCGACGAACCGGAGCGCGAGATCGGCGTCCCGCGTGTAGAGCGACGATGAGAGGCCGAACGGCACATCGTTCGCGACGCGCACCGCTTCGTCGAAGTCGCGCACGCGCAGGACCGAGAGGACCGGCCCGAAGATCTCCTCGCGCGCGATCCGCATGTCGTGCGTGACCCCGTCGAACACGGTCGGCTCCATGAAAAAGCCGTGCGCGTGATTCTCGCCGTCGAGGCGCCGGCCGCCCGTGACGAGACGAGCGCCCTCGGACTTCCCAACGTCGAGATACGAGAGCACGGTGTCGAACTGGCGCGCGTCGACCGACGGTCCCATCGTGACACCGTTCGCGAGCGGATCGCCGACCACGACCTTCTTTGCCCGCTCGGCGACCATTTCGAGGAAGCGGTCGGCCACCTTGTCGATGACGATCGCGCGGCTCGTCGCCGTGCAGCGCTGTCCGGTCGAGCCGAACGCGCCCTGAGCGGTGGCATCGGCGGCGAGCTCGAGATCGGCATCCTCGAGCACGACGAGCGGGTTCTTGCCACCCATCTCGCACTGGACCTTGAGGAGTCGCTTTGCGCCTTCGACGTAGACGTGGGTTCCGACCTCGTTCGAGCCCGTGAACGACACGGCGCGTACGTCCGGATGCGCGACGAGCGCATCCCCGAGCGCGCCCCCGGGGCCGTGCACCAGGTTCACGACACCCGGAGGCAGGCCCGCCTGCTCGAGCAATTCGACCACGCGCTGCGCGGTCCACGGCGTGAGCGACGCCGGCTTGAAGACGATCGTGTTTCCGGCGACGAGTGCCGGCGCCATCTTCCAGCACGGGATCGCGACCGGGAAGTTCCACGGCGTGATCACCGCGACGACGCCGAGCGGCTGCTTCACCGTATAGATGAACGTGCGCGGAAGCTCGGACGGGAGCGTCTCGCCGCCCAGGCGCCGGCCCTCGCCGGCCATGAACTCGATGATGTTGATGCTCTTTCCGACTTCGCCGAGCGACTCCGAGTACGTCTTTCCCTCTTCGAGCGAGAGGATCGCGGCCAGCTCCTCCTTGTGCTCGATCAAAAGCTCGGCCCAGCGC
>JBOHUC010000073.1:0-9089 GCA_050733935.1 Candidatus Eiseniibacteriota bacterium
CTGCGCGCTTGCCCTTCGAAGAGCGCCTGGCGGCCTTCTTCGATGCGACTGCCTTCGGCGCGGCCGCCTTCGGCGCAGCGGCCTTCAGACTCTCGTCCGCCGGAGGAGTCGCGCTCTTCGCAGCCGCCTTCTTCGTGGCCGCCTTGCCGGCGCCCGTCTTCCGGCCGCTCGTCCCGCCCGCCTTAGTGGACGCCCGGGAATTCGCCACGGTCTCCTCCAGGCCCGTCGAACCCGCCGAGAGCGGCTTCGAGGACCAGATCCTGGATTTCCGGCAGTCCGACGCGTCGTTCGCCGGACGCGAGCGCGCGCTCGAGCACCCACTCGAATTGCTCCTCGTCGATGGTGCCGCTCCCGCGCACGTTGAGCAGATAACCGTACGCCTCGGGCGTGAGGCGGCAGGATTCCTCGAGCGAGAGCACGCGGTTCCCGCGCGCCGATCCCGACTCCGTCTCGGGCAGGTCCTCGCGGTTCGGTTCGGTCAGCGTGAGGATCGCCTCGAGTGCCGTCTGGAGGTCCTCGGCCGTAGCACCGGAAGAGAGAAGCGCCTCCTGCAGGTCTTCGAGCGCGAACTCGTCGCCCTCGAGAGCCGCCCGGAGTTGGTGCACGATCCGCTTGAGCGTCGCTTTCACGTGCTCGTTCATGCGCCCCTCCTTTCGAATGAGACTCTCATCGCTTCGATCCGGATCATCCGCCTCCCTCGTCGAGCGGGAGGTGGCACTTCTTGTACTTCTTCCCGCTGCCACACGGACACGGGTCGTTGCGCCCGGCTCGCGGCGTGAACGCCGCAGTCTTGCGCGCCGTCGCGGTCCCCGCGGGAGGAGCCCCGCCACTCCCGGAACCCGTCGGACCTCCGCCACCGCCCCGGCCGCCACGACCCCCACGCACCGGAGAAGGGCCCTCCTCGCCGTCGGCGACCGCCACGCCTCCGCCGCCCGTTTGCGGAATCGCCTGGAACGCGCTCTGCGCGGATTCCTTGGAGGCCGTCATGCGCACGGTCGTGGTCCGCGCCGTCGGCGGCGGCTCGGCCGCGAACTCGACCCGGAAGATCCGGCGCACGGACTCCTCTTCGATGTCGGACATGAGGCTCTCGAACATCTCGAACGCCTCCTTTTTGTACTGCAGGAGGGGGTCCTTCTGTCCGTAGGCCTGGAGCCCGATGCCGTGCTTCAGATGATCGAGCTCGTACAGGTGATCCCGCCATTTTTCGTCGATCGTCCAAAGCAGCACGTTGCGAACGACTTCGAGGAACGGCTCGCCCCCCATCGCCTCGATCTTCTCGTGGAACGCCTTGACGCCGAATTCGCAGAGCCCGCCCTCGAGCCCCTCGTAGCTCGGCTCGGCCCCGGCGATCGCCTCGATCTGGACTCCGCGCCGGAGCAGGAACGAACACTCGTCGGCGAGACCCTTGAGGTCCCACGTGTCGGGATGGTTCCGATCCTCGCAGTAGCGCGCGACGCGCCCCGCGATCATCTCCTCGATCCAGCTTTCGATCTCTTCGCGCGGATCGCCGTGGTCGAGCATCTTGTTCCGGAGCCCGTACACGACCTCGCGCTGCTTGTTCATCACGTCGTCGTACTGGAGCAGGTGCTTCCGAATGTCGAAGTTGTGCGCCTCGACCCGCTTCTGAGCGTTTCCGATCGCGCGCGTGACGAGCGGGTGCTCGATGACCTCGCCTTCCTGCACGCCGAGCCGGTCCAGGAGGCCCGCGATGCGCTCGGACATGAAGAGGCGCATGAGGTCGTCCTCGAGCGACAGGAAGAAGCGCGACGACCCCGGGTCGCCCTGGCGGCCCGATCGCCCGCGCAGCTGGCGGTCGATGCGACGGCTCTCGTGACGCTCCGTCCCCAGGATGTGGAGGCCGTCCAGGTCCTTCACGCCCTCGCCGAGCTTGATGTCGGTGCCGCGGCCGGCCATGTTGGTCGCGATCGTCACGGCCCCCTTCTGGCCCGCGAGCGACACGATGCCCGCCTCCTGCTGGTGGTACTTCGCGTTGAGCACGGAGTGCGGGATCCCGCGCATCTTGAGCATGCGCGAGAGGAGCTCGGAAACCTCGACCGAGATCGTGCCCACGAGCACGGGCTGGCCCTTCTTGTGGAGCTCCTCGATCTCCTCGATCACCGTCTTGTACTTCTCGCGCTGGGTCTTGAGGATCACGTCGTTCATGTCCTCGCGCACCACCGGGCGGTGCGTCGGGATCACGGTGACGTCGAGCTTGTAGATCTCGAAGAACTCGCGCGCCTCGGTCTCGGCGGTGCCCGTCATGCCGGAGAGCTTCGCGTACATGCGGAAGAAGTTCTGGAGCGTGATCGTGGCCATGGTCTGGGTCTCGCCCTCGACCTTGACCCCCTCCTTCGCCTCGATCGCCTGGTGGAGACCGTCCGAGTAGCGCCGGCCAGGCATGAGGCGCCCGGTGAACTCGTCGACGATCATGACCTTGCCTTCCTGCACGACGTACTCGACGTCCTTCTCGAACAGCGCGTAGGCCTTGAGGAGCTGGAGCACGTTGTGGATCTTCTCGTTCCCCTGAGCGTACGCGCGGTGGACCTCCTCCTTCGCCGCGTGCCGCTGCTCGGGCGTGAGCCCCTCGCGCGCGTCCACCTCCGCGATCTTCTCCGCGATGTCGGGCAGCTCGAACTGCGTCGGATCGTTCGGCGAGAGGAAGTCCCTGCCCTTCTCGAGCAGGTCCACGTTGTTGCCCTTCTCGTCGATCGCGAAATAGAGCTCCTCGTCGATTTCGTGCATGCGCTTGTCACGCAGGAACTCGAGCTCGGTCTTGTGGATCAGTCCCTTCACGGCGGGCTCGTCGGAGGTGAGCTTGACCAGGCGCTTGTGCTTCGGGAATCCGCGCTGGGCGCGCAGGAGGGCGACGCCCGCTTCGTAGTCGTCGCCTTCGGCGCGCAGCTTGTCGGCCTGCTGCAGGAGCTCGGTCACGAACTCCTGCTGGCGCCGGATCAGGCGCTCCACCCCGGACTTGAGCGGGCCGTAGTCCTGCTGCGAATGCTCGACCGGCCCCGAGATGATGAGCGGCGTGCGCGCCTCGTCGATCAGGACCGAGTCCACCTCGTCCACGATCGCGTAGGCAAAGCCGCGCTGCACGCGATGCTCGGGACGCACGGCCATGTTGTCGCGCAGATAGTCGAAGCCGAACTCGTTGTTCGTGCCGTACGTGAGATCGCAGCCGTAGGCCGCGCGGCGCTGGTCGTAGTCCATCTGGTTCTGGATGCAGCCGACCGTGAGCCCGAGGGACTTGTAGATCTCGCCCATCCACTCGGCGTCACGGCGCGCCAGGTAGTCGTTCACCGTGACGAGGTGCGTGCCCTTGCCCGCGAGAGCGTTCAGGTAGAGGGGCATGGTCGCGACGAGCGTCTTGCCCTCGCCGGTCGCCATCTCGGCGATCTTGCCCTGGTGGAGGACGATGCCGCCGATGAGCTGCACGTCGTACGGGACCATGTCCCACGCCGTGTCCACGCCGACCACGGGCCACGTCTTCCCGACCAGCCGGCGGCAGGCTTCCTTGACCGCCGCGAACGCTTCGGGGAGAAGATCGTCGAGCGTCTCCCCCTCGGCGAGGCGCGCGCGGAACTCGGTCGTCTTCGCGCGCAGCTCCTCGTCGCTCAGCGATGCGTACGACTCCACGATGCGATTGATCTCGTCCACCACGGGCCAGAGGCGCTTGACCTCGCGCTCGTGTTTGGAGCCCAGAATCTTTCTGAGAAGCGTTCCGAACATGGATCCTTTCGTCGGACCGGGAGGCGCTCCGCCTAAAGCGCGACCCGACGAATCGTAATCCGTCGGGTCGGGTGGCGCCGTGTCTCCTTGTCGATCAAAGCTTTACGACGTGAGCCGCCTCGAGGCCCCTTTCGCCGGTGCGGACTTCGAACTCCACCTGCTCACCTTCGTGGAGGGTCCGGTAGCCGGAGCCCTCGATCTCTGCATGATGGACGAATACTTCATTCCCGTCTTCGCGCGCGATGAACCCGTAACCCTTGGTGTCATTGAACCACTTGACGGTGCCCTTGGGCATTCTCGACCTCCTGCTTCGGTTCCCTGGGCGCGCACGGGCCACCGATCCGGAGCCTAGCGAGGCCCCGGAGGCGGGTCAAGCCTGGACGTCAATATTAAGGAGAAGCCGGGCGGGCGATGCCGGGCAACGATGCGCGGCGCAGACTCTTGGCGAGGGCGTGGGCGAGCGGATGATCGGGTTCGTCGGCGAAGACCGAGGCGAGCTGATGATCGGCCTCCGCCCAGTGCCCGCGGCGCGACAGAGCTTCGGCGAGATACACGCGCGCCTGATGGTACGACGGGTTCAACTCGAGCGCGGCACCGCAGGATTCCGCGCAATCGTCCCATTCGCCGAGCTCGCGACGCACGAGCGCGAGCGCAAGGTGCGCATCGGGGAATCCGGGATAGGTCTCGACCAGGAGGCGCGCGCGCGCCACCGCTTCCGCGGGGCGCCCGCTCGCAAGCAGGGTTCCCACCTCGCGCAGCCGCGCATCCACGGGCGCCTGATCGAGGCCGAGCGCCTTCCGGAGCACGTCCTCGCCGCCCTCCCAGTCCGCTTCCGCAAGGCGCGCCATGCCGCGCCGGAAATCGTCGGCCGCCTCGTGGCGGGCGTGGTCGCCGAGACGGCGCAGGAGCTCGAGGCTCTCGCCGAGTTTCCCGTGCCGCGCCTCGAGGAGTGCCAGCTCGAGCCGTGGGGCCGCGAATTCAGGCGCGCGCCGCACGGCCTCCTCGAACGCGGCCCGCGCGTGCTTCGTCTCGCCCATGCGAAGGCGGACCGTGCCGAGCCGGTGATGGAGGTCCGGAAACTCCGGCGCGTCCTCGAGCGCCTTTTCGAGCCAGCGCGCGGCGGCGGCCGGATCTCCCCCCCGCTCGGCCTCGCTCGCGCAATCGGCATGGAGGAGGGCGCGCAGGCGCCTCGTCTCCGCGTGCGCGCGCGCACCCGGATCCTCGGCGAGCCACTGCTCGAGCGCCTCGATCGCCTCGATCGGACGGCCGGCGCGCCGGAGAGAGAGCGCTTCGTCCCAGGCGCGTTCGCCGAAGGCGTCCTCGCGGATCGAATCGGGGATCGGGTCCATGGAACCGTTATCGGCCGCCTCCCCGAGGCTCGTGAGCCCGGAGGCGGGCTCCTTCGGGAATCGGTCGGGTCTCATGGCCTGATCGTCCCCCTCACGGCATCACGACGGGGATCCGGACGCCGCGCTCGCGGCCGCTCTCCGCGTCGTCCTCGCCGACGAACAGCTCGAGCCTTCCGGAGGGACCTTTGGGGATCGTCATCTCGAATTCCCCCCACGTCATGGACCAGTCCGCGGCGGTCGTATGAGTTTGAGCGACGACCTCCCCGTTCCGGCTCAGGCGAGCGATCACGTTCGCTTCGAACGTGCGCCCGTAGCCGCGGATCGAAAGCGGATACGCGGCGGCACCCGCGCGGGGCTCGAGCACGACCACGTTCGCATGAGTCGCGGCGGGCGCGGGAATCGCTCCGCCTCCGGGAGAAGCGTCGACGAGCAGGCGGGCGGGGTCCGAGAGCGCCACGCTCCGAAGAAGCGCCGCCTCGCTCAGGTGCACGTCGAGATGAAGCGTCGAGTTGGGCGCGCGCACGACGTAGAGCGCGCGAATCGGGTCGCCGCCCTCGATCGTCGTGTCGGCCTGAACGATCTCTACGATCCCGGGAAGCGGGAAACGAACGACTCCGAGGCTCCTGAGGACCTCGCCCCGCCCCACGCCCGGAAGCGTCGCGGGAGCGCCGGTTGCCCCGAAGAACGGAACTCGGACACGTGCGCAGTCGCTCCTGCGCACGAGATCGAACCGGCCGATCGCACGCGCATCTGAAGCGAGCGCCTCCGAAGCGCGCACGCGCGACGTGTCCGCGCCGACCCACACGTCGATGGGCCCGCTCTCGACTGCGGCACGCGCCGGATCGCAGAGCGCCGGCTCGCCCTCGAGAGCGCCGGTCACCGACCGCCCCTCGCGCTCCTCGCCGGGCCTCTCGCTGGTGCCCGAGCGGCCACACCCGGCGGTCACGAGAAGTGCCGCACTGGCGAGTGCGAGCCACCGAAAGTCTTGTGCGCCGGGACGAGGTTGCCCCGGGGCAAGTTCCCGCCGGGCTGGTTGCTGCGCAGCAGGTTGCCGCGGGGCAAGTTCCTGCTCGGCCGGTTGCTGCGCAGCGCCCTCTTCCAGAGCCTGCAAAGTGGTGTCCTGCATCACGTCCGGCAACCGGTTGCCCCGCCCGAAGGGCGGGGTGTACCCTCGTTTCAGAAGAAACCCGTAAGCGCTCCCCGGCAAGCGGCCGGCCGCCAGCCTCCTCTGCTAGGTCCGCGCGGGACATCGGATTCGGAGAGAGGCTCGATCATGCGTCTCGTATTGTTCCGGCACGGGCCCGCGGGCTCGGCCGATGCCGTTCGTTGGCCCGACGATTCGGGGCGGCCCCTTTCCGCCCGCGGCGAAGAGAAGACCCACCGTGCAGCCGAAGGCCTCGCCGGGCTCCTCGGCGATGACCCTGTCACCATCTGGACGAGCCCGCTCATTCGTGCCGAGCAGACCGCCCGTCACCTCGAGGCCGCGCTGCGTGGGCGTGCCCGCGTCGAAGTCGTCGAGGCCCTCGCCCCCGGCGGCTCCGAACGCGCGATCCTCGATTCCCTCTCGCGGCTCGCGGGCGATCCGACCGTCGTCCTCGTGGGCCACGAGCCCGATCTCGGCACGCTCGCCGGAAGCCTCGTCTCCCCCGGACATCCGCTCGCGCTCAAGAAGGCCGGCGTGTGTGCGATCGAGTTCGAAGGTCCGGCGGCCCGTGGCCGCGGCGAGCTCGCGTGGTTTCTTCCGCCGCGCATCCTGCGCGCGCTGCCCCGCCTCGGACGGGTGAACGCATGACCCCTGCCCCCTCTCTGTACGGTGAGAATCGGCCGGCGTATCCCGGCCGTCTTTTCATCGTCGAAGGCATCGACGGCTCCGGGAAGAGCACGCAGCTCACGCTCCTCTCGCAGTGGCTCCAGGGCGAAGGCTATCCGGTCGTGTTCAGCGAGTGGAACAGCTCGTCGATCGTGCGCGAGACGACGCGCCGGGGCAAGAAACGAAAGATCCTCACGCCGCTCACGTTCTCGCTCATCCACGCGACCGATTTCTACGACCGGGTCGAGCGCGAGATCATTCCGTTCCTCAAGGCCGGAGCGATCGTGCTCGCGGACCGCTACGTGTACACCGCTTTCGCGCGTGACGTCGTCCGCGGCGTGGATCCGCGCTGGGTGCGGTCCCTGTACCGCTTCGCGGTCGTGCCGACCCAGGCGTTCTACTTCCGCGTGCCGCTCGAGGTCGCGCTCAAGCGCATCCTGTCCGGCCGGCCGAAGCTCAAGCACTACGAGGCGGGGATGGATCTCGGGCTCCACGCGGACGCTCAGGCCTCCTATCGCATCTTCCAGGCGCGGATCCTGGCCGAGTACGAGAAGCTCGTCCCCGAGTACGGCCTGTCGATCATGGACGCGACGCGCCCGATCGAGGCACAGCAGCGGATCCTGCGGCGTGCGATCGAGCCTCTCCTGCCCGGCGTCCGGCGCGACTCACCGCTCCATCCGCTCCAGCTGAGGACCGCGACATGAGGCGCTTCGATTCCTACGGCGTCGGGATCCCGGGCGTCGATCCGGGGGATCTCACCGGGTGGCTCCTCGTGATCGAAGGCACGGACGGAGTCGGCCGGACCACGCACGTGAACCACCTGCGCACGGTGCTCGAGCGCGAAGGCTATGCGGTCGCCGAGACCGGGCTCTCGCGCTCGGATCTCGCGGCAGCGGGCATCCGCCGGGCGAAGGAAGGCAACACGCTCGGATCGAACGCCTACAATCTGTTCTACGCGACCGATTTTGCGGACCGTCTCGAGCGCCAGATCCTGCCCGCGCTTAGGGCCGGCTTCGTCATGCTCACCGACCGCTACGTCTACTCGCTGATCGCGCGCGCGATCGTGCGCGGTGCCGATCCCGACTGGATCAAGCAGGTGTTCTCGTTCTCCCTCGTGCCGGACGCGGTCTATTACTTGAGAATCGAGGTCCCGGATCTCGTTCCGCGCGTGATCATGAACGGCGGATTCGACTACTGGGAATCCGGCATGGACCTGCCGATGGGTGCCGACCTCTTCGACTCGTTCGTGAGCTATCAGACCCGCGTGATCCAGGAGCTCGACCACCTCGCGAGCGAGTACGGCTTCGAGATGCTCGACGCGACGCGTCCGGTCGAGGAGACGGCCGACGATCTCTCGGACCGCGTGCTGCGGCTCCTCGCCCGGCATCCCCACCCGGTCGAGGATCCGGCCACCGGAACTTGAGCATGTCCGCCGAATTCGAGCACGGAAACCCGAGCCCGGAAGCCCGGGCCGCGCGCGCCGCCCTCCTTCGCGCCGACTTCGCCGCACGCGGAGACGCGCTCGCGGACGCCGCACGCCGCGTGCGCGAGCAGACCGACTCCGAAGCCATCCACGATCTCCGGGTTGCGAGCCGGCGTCTTGCCGAAGGGCTCGGGCTGTGGCGGGCGCTCCTCGACCCCGACGCGGTCCAAAGCGCGCGGCGCAGCCTGCGCCGTCTCCGCCGCAGGATCGGACCCACGCGCGAGCGCGAGGTCCACCGGGAGCAGATCGAGGCGCGGCTCCCCGAGCAGGATCCGGCCGTTCGTCTCGCGGCCGAGTCCGTGGTGCGAAGGCTCGCACGTCGCATCGAGCGTGGCCGGCGCCGCTCCGCGCGCGCGGCGCGCGAGGGCCGGATCGAGCGCCTGCTCGGTCGCCTCGACGGCGCTACCGCGACCCTGGAGTCGCGCATGCTCGCCCTGCCCGAGCCGAATCACGCGGCGCGGGCGCGTGCCGGTGCGCGCCGGGAAGCCGCCGTTCTCGCGCTCGATCGTTCCCGTGGAGTGGAGGACGACGCCGTGCTTCACGGCGTGCGGATTGCGGTCAAGAAGGCCCGCTACGCCGAGGAGTGCCTGTCCGTAGTGGATTCCGACCGGGGCGGCGCGCGCGCCGACCATTTGCGGAAGCTTCAGCAGGTGCTCGGGACGGTGCACGATCGGGCCGTGCTCGCCGCGTGGCTTGCCCGGATCGCGCGCCGCTGGAC
>JBOHUC010000074.1:0-1941 GCA_050733935.1 Candidatus Eiseniibacteriota bacterium
TGATCGCCTCGTGCGCGCGCGCGATCGGGAGCATGCGCACGCCGGGCACGACGACGTCGCGCGGGCGCGGGCGCTCGTAGCGCACGCGCTCGGGGGCCGGAGCGAGCGGGCCGCCGCGAAGGCGATAGAGGTCTTCCATGATCTTTCGAAAGACGGGAGCGGCGACGTCGCCGCCGTAATACCCCTTTTTCGGTTCATCCACCATGACGACACAAACGAGGCGCGGATCGTTCGCCGGCAGGAATCCGACGAACGAGGCGAGGTAGCGCCCGGTCTTGTACGAATGCAGGGCGACGTCGAATTTCTGCGCGGTTCCGGTCTTGCCCGCGACCGGAGCCCATCCGAGCGCGGCGCGCGTCGCGGTCCCGGAATCGACGACCGCCTGGAGGAAGCCGCGCATTTTCGAGGCGGTCTCGGGCGAGATCACACGCCGCAGGGGCCTCGGCTCGGCACGCTGGAGCACGCGGCCCTGGGGGTCCGATTCGGACTTCAAGATCTGCGGCGCCATGAGCGTACCACCGTTCGCGATCGCCCCGTACGCGAGCCCGAGCTGGAGTGCGGTCACGGACAGCTCGTGGCCCATCGCGATCGTCGGCAGCGACCGTCCCGACCAGCGCGCCGGATGCCGGAGGAGCCCGGGCGCCTCGCCCGGGAACTCGACCCCGGTGAGTGCTCCAAATCCGAACGCGGTCGCGTATTCGTAGAGAACGCGGTTCCCGGCCTTGAGACCGAGCTTCCCGGCGATGATGTTGCTCGAGACGCGGATCGCGTCGGCGACCGTGATGCGGCCGTAGGGGTGCGTGTCGTGGATCGTGAACCCGCCGAAGTTGAAGGCGCCCTCCTCGCCGTCGAACACGTCGGTGGGCTTGACCAGGTTTTCCTCGAGCGACGCGGCGAACACGACCATCTTGAACGTCGAGCCGGGCTCGAACTGATCGGTGAACGCCTGGTTCCGGTACGGCGGCTCGTCGGGCTGCGGCTCGGAACCGGCCGCGAGGATCTCGCCGGTCCACGGATCGAGCACGACGGCGATCGCCTTCGTGGCGCCGAGGGAATCGACCGCCGACTTCAGGCGCTGGCACACGACGCTCTGGATGTCCGCGTCCACGGTGAGCGCGATCGAGTGTCCGTCGACCGGATTCCGGTGCGCCCATCCCGGCATGCCGATGAGACGGCTCCGGCCGTCGCGCAGCACGGTGCGCCAGCCCTGGCGGCCGGACAGCACGTGGTCGAACTGGTACTCGACACCTTCGACGCCGCGGTTGTCCACGTCGGCGCCGCCCACGAGCTGCGCGAGCGGCTCGCCCGCCGGATAGCTCCGGCGCGTTTCCGACTGCAGGAACACGCTCTCCCAGCCCCGTTTGCCCTGCGTCGAATCGGCGAACATCTGCTCGAGGTCCGGCGTCCTGTGCCGCACGACCCAGCAGAACCCGCGCCGGCGCTTGAACTCGCGCGCGAGCTTCTCGCCATCGAGGTCGAGCGCGCGCGCGAGCCGCCGCGCCATGCGCGACGGGTCCTTCATGTTCCGGGGAACGGCGTACAGGGAGTAGGTGCGGAGGTCCTGCGCGAGCAACCGGCCATCGCGGTCGCGGACCTCGCCGCGCACGGGGGCGATCGCGACGCGCTCCTGCTGGTTCACCTCGGCGCGCGCGGCGTAGTGCCCGTGACGCACGAGCTGCAGGAACCCGAGCCGCAGGAGCACCGCGGCGCCGGCGAGAAGGACGAGAACCGCCGCCGGAAAGATCCGGCGACGCGGGACCGTGCTCGACAAGAACCCTCCGACGAGCCCGCGGGGGCGGGTCGTGGCGTTGTGTGGAGGGACTTCGTCCCGTCGCGCGCGCGGCGCGGACCGCGCGTGCGGCGGGAAGCCAAAGATCGGGAATCCGCGAGCCGCTCGCCCCGTCAGGGACCGGGGGCGCGGCCACCCCGGGACCTCGAGGG
>JBOHUC010000075.1:0-49469 GCA_050733935.1 Candidatus Eiseniibacteriota bacterium
TGCGCGAAGATGCTTTCGCCCGACTGGCTGTGATACGGCGCGCCGCCCTTCAAATACCCGCCGTAGGCCACGCGGATCACGATCGGGCAGGAGAAGTTGTTGCTCGAGCGGTAACGCATCATCGAGAGCTCGTCGCGGATCTGCATCATCGCGGGCCAGATGTAATCGAAGAACTGGATCTCGACCACGGGCTTGAGTCCGCGCGTGGCCATGCCGATGGCGCGCCCGACGATGTTCGCTTCGGCGAGCGGCGAGTTGAACACGCGCCGTCCGCCGAACTCGCGCTGGAGGCCGTGGGTGAGCTTGAACACTCCACCCTTCCCCGTCACCTTGGGCAGGACCTGCTCGCGCGTTGCGTCCGCCACGTCCTCGCCGAAGACGAGGATCCGCGGGTCGCGCCGCATCTCGTCGCGCAGCGTCCAGTTGACGAGGGTCGCGAGCGTGGTCGGATCGCCCTCGGGCTTTCGTTCGGTCGCGAAGCGCTCGTTCGTCGGATCCACGGTGGGCGAGTACACGTACCAGAGGGCCGTCTCGGGACCGGGCTGGGCCTTGGTTTGCGCGGCCTTTCCGGCTGCGTCGACCGCGGCATCCACTTCCTTCCGGAGCGCTTCGAGCTCGGCCTCGGTCGCGACTCCCCACTCGACGAGCCGCTTCGGGAACGTGCGCAGCGGATCGCGTTCGAGCTCCGCTTCGCGCTCCTCGTCCGGGCGGTAGAGCGCCTGATCGTCGGACATCGAGTGCGCGTACGGCCGGATCACGGTCCCGCGCACGAGCGCCGGGCCCTCGCGCCTTCGGCAGCGCTCGACGGCGGCACGCGCGGCACCGTAGCTCGCGACCGGATCGCATCCGTCGATGTCGAAGACGGCGAGGTTCTCGATGCTCCGGACGACGTTTGCGATGTTCGCGCCGGGAGTCTGCACCTCGACCGGCACGGAGATCGCGTACCCGTTGTCCTCGACCAGGAAGAGCACCGGGAGCTTCCGCACCGCGGCGGTCGTGATCGCTTCCCAGAACTCGCCCTGGCTCGTCGTCCCGTCGCCGCACGAGACGTAGACCACCTCGTCGGCCTTGAACGAGCCGTTCGTGCGCGCGAGCGCCGGATCCTGTGTCAGGTAGACGCCCGCTTCCGCGCAACCGACGGCCTGCAGGAACTGCGTGCCGGTCGGGCTCGACTGCGAGACGATGTTGAGCTTCTTGTGCCCCCAGTGCGAAGGCATCTGACGGCCGCCACTCGCCGGCTCGTCGGCCGCGGCGACCGACTGACCGAGCATCTCCTCGGGCGTCATGCCGAGACCGAGGCAGAGCGCGCGATCGCGATAGTAGGGATAGAACCAGTCGTAGCCGGGCTTCATCGCGAGCGCGACGGCGGCCAGCAGCGCCTCGTGCCCCGCCCCCGAGATCTGGAAGAACGAGAGGTTCAACTTCTTGAACGTGATGTCCTTGTCGTCCACGCGGCGCGACGTGTAGATCGTGCGGTAGAGCGAGAGGAGCTGCTCGTTCGTGAGGCCATGACGATCCGCGGCTCCACCGGCCGGCGCCTTCGACGGAGGGGGCGAGGGGACCGGCCGGGAGCCCGGGCCAGCGGATCGGGAATCGCGCGCGACCTTCGCCATCGGAAGTCTCCCGGGGCCGAAACGGGGGTCCGGGCCGAGCGCCGCCCCCCACCATGTTGAAGTTATCGGCGGGAGTCTATCACGCGCCCCGACCCCGGCAAAGACGTGACGGGGTCGGAGGATAGAGCGGTGCTCGGGGCCCGGACCGGCCGCGCGTTCGATCAGGGTCCGAGGTAGACGACCCGACGGACCTCCTTTTCCAAACCGTTCGCCGTGCGCACGAAATAGACGCCGGGCGACATCGCAACCCCCGCGTCATCCCGCCCGTCCCAGATGGCTTCGTGCGTCCCCGGCGGAGACGTGCCCGCGACGAGAGCGCGCACGCGCCGGCCCGCGACGTCGTAAATGCCGATGTCGACCCGGGCCGGTGTGTCGACGCGCACGGCGTAGCGGATGCGGGTCGCACCCCGGAACGGATTGGGCACGATGCCTTCGAAGTCGCCCGTCGACGACTCGGTCGGCCCCGGCGTGAGACCGGCCGAGTCGAGTGAAGGTTCGTCCGCGACGATGACCGACCCACCGCAGCCCGGCGCGAGCGGAATCCCGCTGCCCGTGTTCACACTGCGCATGCACGCCGTGAGCCGCGAGTAGCGGTTCAGGTTCGGCATCGAGAGCGGCTGGGTGGCCAGATTGCGCAACTGCAGGTCCCAGGTGACGAGCATCTCCGGGATCGTTCCCTTCCCCATCGAGGGACAGGTGATCTGCGTGCTCTCGTCGAGCCGGACCTGGACTCCGTCGCGCGTCCGGATCAGGAGTCGTCCGGCGCACAGGTTCGCGAGCACGGCCGCGTACTCGCGCAAGGCCGTCCGGCGCACGTCGCCGGCCACCTCGGCGAGCGCCTGACACAGTCCCGCCGTCTCGGCCCCATGCGGGAACGTGAGGAAGAGCGACGCGGCATCCACGCAACCGGCGATCGAGGCGAGGTGGGCCGCCGTGTAGTCACGCGGGACCGCGCCACACTGCGCGGCCCAGAACTCGACGGGCCGCGGGCAGTTTCCTCCCGGGCACTCGCACGTCATCACGAAGGACTCGGTGTCAGACACGGTGACGGGCGTGCAGTCCGCGGTCGCCACGGCGACGATCGGGATCGTGGTCGTACCTCCGGGTCCACACGCGGGCTGGGTCATTTCGAACGTGAACTCGACGGTTGCGCCGGGAGCCACCTCGAAGCTCAGCGTCGGACCCGGACCCGTGATCTGGATCGTCTCGGGGAACGGAGCGCAGTTGCTCGCGAGACCGGGGATCGAGAACGAAGATCCAGGGCAGCCGCGCGTCGGCGTGGTCCTGAGCCGCAAGTCGACGCATGGACCCGGCTGGCACAGGACCGTGACCTGGTCCGTGTCGTCCGCCGTCCCCAGGCACGATCCACTCGCAGTCGCCGTCACCACGTATTCCTGTCCGCCTGACACGCAGACCAGCGGACCCGCATCGATCGAGATCGGTGCGGCTGCGCCTGGCTCAAGCGTGCCGATGTGGATGGGCGTGCTCCCTTCGAGCAGGACGTCGACCTCCTCCGGATGCGAGGAACAGTTCTGAACGATGCCGGTGATCTGGATCGGCGTTCCCACGCACTGGGGCGGAATCGGATTGAGGGTGAGGACAATGCAGACGCCGAGTTCGACACAGGAGATCGTGGCTTGCGCGGTGTCGGTCGCGTCTGGCCCGCACCCCCCGGTCGCGGTCGCGGTCACCGAGTACGTGCCGGATCCGCCGACGCAGGCGAGGGGCCCGGCGTCGAACCCGAACTCCGCGGTCGCTCCGGGGTGCACGACTCCGACATCCTGGGATCCTCCACCTTCGAGCTGGACGGAAACGAATTCGTCGGCCGGGGAACAATTGCGGACGGTGCCGAGGAGAAGGACCGGCATTCCCGCGCACTGGGGATCGAGCGGCGCGAGCTCGACCTCGATGCACTGGGCCGAGCAGCCCACGATCTCCACCTCCGTGTCGGTCGCGGTCCCGGCCGCGTTCGAGGCAAAGGCCGTGATCTCGAAGGAGACCGAATTGCCCGCGGTGCAAGGGGGCATGGCGGTGCCGAGCGCCTGGACCGCCGTCGCCCCGGGCTGGAGGATTCCCAACGGGATCATGGCCCCCGCGAGCTCGACGCTCACGTCTTCGGGGTCGGGCGAGCAGTTGCGCACGGTCACGAAGAACGTGACCTCTTCGTCGGGACAGACGAACCCCGGCACGGGCGGTGCGACCGTGATCTCGATGCACGGGGGCCCGACGCCGGCGGGCACAGCCGGGCTCGTTTCCGCAGCGCGGGCCTGGAAGGCCGGGAGCACCAGGATCGAGAGCGCGAGCGTGAGCGCGATCGAACCACCGAACAGCAGGCGGCGAATCGGGGATGGGGAGGACACGATCCACACTCCTTGGGCGCGAGGTGGGGTTGGGAATGTCGCGGGTCTCGGCGGAGGCCGGGCGGGCATTCGATGGAATTCCAGGCCGGGTGCAGCAGCGAATGAGATGCAGGCTGCCGGGACCGCGGAGAATTATCCCACGCTTACCGCGGCCCCTCAAGCCTGCAGCAAATGTCGGTCCGTGAAGCGCAGGTCCTAGGGATTCGGACTGCGGGCGCCGAGGAGCTGCGCATGGAGCTTGCCCGGCCCGTGCCACAGCGCGTCGACCGTTCCGTCGAGCTCGATTGTTCCTTCGAACTCGTAGGCCGGTTCGACACTCGATCCCAGGAACGCGCCACTCGATTCGACCTGGCCGCTCATCGCGTACTGCACGGTTTCGATCGTGGCCGTGCCCGTGAGCGTGCCGTCCTCCCCGACCGTGAACGTGAACGTGCCGATCTCGCCGTGGTTCACGACCGGTCCTTCCGTGTGGACGTCGTGCACCTCGCCGCTGTAGTTCGCGGACAGCACGCCTGCGCGCGTCTCCGCGAGGTGCGCCTGCGCGGTCGCGGCATCCACGAGCGTGCGCGTGCCGGCCGTGCCGGCCGAGGTCAGGGCGTCCACCGCATCGGTCACCGCGGGATCGGATTCGAATTCGCTCGTGCTCTGCGCGAAGTCGATCGGCGTCCCGTCGGCCGCGTCTCGAATCGCGCTCGTGATCAGGATTCCGTTCGCCGCGTTCGCGTCGTCATCGACGGTGAGGAGGAAGCGCGTAAGGTTCGTGACCGTCGGATCGAGCTCGTCGACCGCACCCGGAACGAGCTCGACGGGTGTCAGGATCGCGGCCCCCGCCCCCGTTCCGAGGACGATGTCGCCGATCCGAAACGTCACGTTCGATCCGGTGTCGTACTGGAACGTCCCGGCCGCGTCCGTCGTTCCGGTCTTCGTTCCCCCCGTGTACTCGAGCCCCTGGACGGCGCCGTCCAGGAACACGCCGCTCGGAGTGACGACCGGATTGGTCGGGCCCTCGTCGTCGTCGCTGCACCCCGCAAGCGGCAGGAACACAACGGCGAGAAGGAGGAGGGAAGCGAGTCGTGCGGTGAATCGGGGGGCCATGGCGAGTTCCTTTCCGTGCAGGCCCGTGAGCGAAGCGCCGGCAGGCGGGCGGCGTCCTCGAGGGGCCGTGAAATGGAAGGTGGCGATCGAATCCAGGCTCGCGGACGGCTGGGGCAATCCGAGCGGCCCGAGTATGCCGTCGCCCGGCGGCCGGGACAACCTCGCTTCCGCAATTCGAAACCGGCGACTAAGATGCGCGTGTGACACTCCCTCGTGACAGCGCGGATTCCCTGTGCCCCGAGCCCCTTCGCGGAAACGTGGCCGCGCCCCCTCCCGGGGCGGCCGGACAGGCGGCACTCGATCGTTTGCTGCGCGCGGAAGCTCCGGCAGCGCACGCGCTCGCGCGCGGCGAACGCCCCCCGGTTTGGGAGCGCGCGGAGGGGGCTCTCGTCTTTGACGTGGACGGGAATCGCTATCTCGATCTTGTGGGCGGATTCGGGGTCGCGGCCATCGGGCACCAGCACCCGCGGGTCGTCGAAGCCGTGCGCGCGCAGGCCGGACGGCTCGCGCACGGATTCGGCGACGTGCATCCGCATGCGCAAAGGGTCGAGCTCGCCGAGCGGCTCACAGCACTCGCGCCCTTTCCGGACGCGAAGGTCGTCTTCGCGCAGTCCGGTGCGGAAGCGGTCGAGCTCGCGCTCAAGACCGCCCAGCTCGTCACGGGCAAGCCGGGCGTGCTCGCGTTCCTGGGCGGCTTCCACGGACAGTCGTGGGGTGCGCTCACGGTCTCCGGATGGGAACGCTTCCGCGCACCGTTCGAAGGGGACGGTCCCGCCGCACTCCATCCGCGCGCACGCTTCGCGCCGTACGGCCGCTGCTCGCGCTGCGATCTCGGGCTCTCCTATCCAAGCTGCGGGCTCGCGTGCCTCCGCGACGCGGGACGCATCCTCGAGGCCGGAGCCAAACGGCTCGGCGGCATCGGCGCCGTTCTGGTCGAGCCCGTGCTCGGACGCGGCGGCGATCACGTGCCCCCGCCCGAGTGGCTCCCGGGCATCGCAGGCCTCGCGGAGGTTCACGACGCGCTCCTCGTGGCCGACGAGATCTACACCGGGCTCGGGAGAACGGGAGCCCTGTGGGCGTCGGTCGAAGCCGGCGTCACGCCCGACCTCCTGTGCTTAGGGAAGGCGCTCGGAGGCGGCTATCCGATCGCCGCGGTCCTGATGCGCGGCGCGTTTGCGGCGGCGTGGGATGCCGCCCACCCGATCAGCGGCGAGACGCCGCACTCGAGCACGTTCTACGCGCATCCAATCGCGTGCGCGGCGGCCCTCGCGACGCTCGACGTGCTCGAGGAGGAGTCCCTCGTCGTGCGCGCACAGGAGCTCGGGACGACGCTCGCGGAAGGCCTCGCGGAGCTCGCGCGCTCCCACCCGGACGCGGTGCGCGAAGTGCGCGGCCGCGGGCTTCTCGCCGGGCTCGTGCTCGCGACCCCCGCCCTCGTCCATCACGTCGCGCGCCATGCGCTCGCTCGAGGAGTGATCGTTCTGCCGTCGGGAATGGAGGGGGACGTGCTTTCGTTCTCGCCGCCGTTCACACTCGATCCGCGGCAGCTCGCCTGGGCGCTCGCGGTGCTCGATGAGATTCTTTCGCAAATCGTCGCGGGACAGGCCCGCTGACGCTCAGCGCCGTGCAGCGACGATCGATTTGATTTCCGCGAGCGCGCGCTCGACGTCGTCCTCCGACGTGTAGAAATGCGGGCCCAGGCGAATTCCCGCGCCCGGCCGGTAATCACACAGAACGTCGCGGCGGAAGAGCTCGTTCCGCACCTCCTCGCCGCCGGGCACGTCGATCGTCACCGATCCGCCGCGCTTCGACGCTTCGCGCGGGGATCGCAAGGTCCATCCTTCCGCGAGCGCGAACTCGACGATCCGCGTCGTGAGCCGCATGGACTTTTCGCGGATCGCCTCGACCCCGACCTCGCGCACGATTTCGTAACCTGCCCGTGCGGCGTACAGGCACACCACGTGCGGCGTCCCGGAGAGAAGCTTGAGACCGTCGTCGCGATAGCGCATCGGTCCCGGATCGAACGCGAGCGGATCTTCGTGCGCGAACCAGCCCGTGAGCCGCGGCCGAAGGCCCGCCAGCAGGTCGGGCCGGACGTACAGGAATCCCGCACCCGGTCCGCCGCACAGGTATTTGACCGAGCCGCCCGCGAGGAAATCCACACCGAGCGACGTGACGTCGATCGGCACGGCGCCGATCCACTGATACGCATCGAGCAGGACGGGGGCTCCGACCGCGTGTGCGCGCGCGACCACGGGCGCGACGTCGATGAGAGCCGCGGTCTTGAAGAAGATCGCAGAGATCGCGACCACGGCCGTCTTCTCGTCGATCGCCTCGACGATGCGTACGGGATCGACCGTGACCCCGTCCGTCGAGCGCACGCGCACGACCTGTGCGCCCCGGTCCGCGAGCCCCTCGTACAGGTAGAGCATCGAGGGGAAATCGAGCTCGGTGCAGACGATCCGGTTCCGCGTGCCCTTGAACTCGAGAGCCGAGAGCACGGTCGCCTGCGCGAGCGTCGCGTTCGGGTGCAGGGTCACGGACCCGTGCGGCGCGTGCAGGATGTCGGCGAGCACGTTTCCGACCTCGATCGGAAGGCTCCACCACACCTCCTCCCAGGCGTGGATGTTCCGCTCGTCCCATGTGTCGAGATACTCGGCGGTGCGCGCCCGCGCGCGCCGCGGCATGGCACCCAGGGAGTGATTGAGGAGATGCGTGAAGCGTTCGGCCGAAGGGAACTCGCTCCGCCATGCGAGCAGCGGATCCGAGCGGAGCGATTCGGCCGCGGGGGGAGTCACGGTGGCCATGGCGCGCCTCTCAGGCGTCCGACGCTTCCGCGCCGAAGTGCTCGCGGTAGAGGTCGGGCGTGTTGATGTTGATGAGCACGGCGGGATCCTGGGCGTCGACGTAGCGCCGCCGCTCCGCGTGCGCCTCCAGAAACTCGGCGAGCGTGTCCTCGGCGGGCGCGGCCTGCGCGACGTCGGCGAGCCGTGCAACGAGCGCACGCGAGAGGAGCACCGGGTGCCCCCCTTCGCCGCGATGCGCCGCGATCACGACGTCGTCCCGGTCGGTCTGGAACGCGCGCACGATCGTGGCATAAGTCTCCGTCTTCACGATCGGCATGTCGACCAGGCATACGAGCGCGCCCTCGAGGTTCGGGAGCTTCCGGAGGACGGCTCGGGCACCGGCGCGCACCGAGGAGAACATCCCCTCCTTGTAACCGCGATGCGTGACGGGCACGGCGCGGCCGAGCTCGGTCGCGTCGCGGATCGCCGCCGCCTTCGCGCCGAGCACGACAACGACCGCCCCGATCTCGGGCACCGCATCGAGGTCGTCCAAGATGTGCTCGAGGAACGTCTGGTCCCCCATCTTGAGCAAGGGCTTCGAGGACCCCATGCGGTCCGACGAGCCGGCCGCGAGCACGATCGCGCCGTGGCTCAAGGGCGCTCGACCTCGACCCGGCGTCGCTTGGCGCGAACGGGAACTCCCTCCTCGAGCGCGATCCCGTGGCGCCACGCAACGAGCTCGGCCACGATCGAGACTGCGATCTCTTCCGGCGTCACGGCTCCGATCTCGACACCGAGCGGCGAGCGAAGCCGTGCGAGCGCCTCTTCCGAAAGCCCCTGTGCGCGGAGCCGCATGAGGAAGCGATTGCGCTTGGTCTCCGATCCCACGAGCCCGAAGAAGCCGGCGCGCGAGCCCGTGAGGGCGCGCACGAGCGCCTGGTCGAGCGGATGGTGGTGGGTCACGACGACGACCGCCGTGCCCGGATCGAGCGCGAGCTCGCCCACCACGGCCTCCGGATCGTCGCACACGACTTCGCGCGCATCCGGGAAGCGCGCGGGGTCGGCCCACTGCGGGCGCTCGTCCACCACGGTCACGCTGAACCCGGTTGCGGCCGCGAGGGAGGCGAGCGGCCTGGCGATGTGCCCCGCCCCCAGGATCACGAGCCGCGCGGGGAACGGCACGAGCTCGAGGAACACCGACATCGTGCCCCCGCAGCACATCCCGAGCTCGGTCGAGAGGTTCACTTTGACGAGGCGCGTGCGGGGCGCTCCGGGCGTCAACAACGCGCGCGCCTCTTCGAGAATGCGCTTCTCGATCGCACCCCCGCCGACCGTTCCCGAGACCTGGCCGTCGGACAGATGAAGGAGCCGCGCGCCCGCTTCCTGCGGGGACGAGCCCACGGAATCGACGACGGTGGCGAGCACAGCCGGTACGCGCTCGGCGCGAACCTGGTTCAGCGCTTCGAAGACGTCGCGTGCGAGCTCCATGTCAGGCTCCCACGGGCTCGAGGATCGGCGGTCCGGCGGGCAGGCCGAGCGCCTGCGCAAACGCGCGCCGCACGAGCACCGGGACCATCTCGTGGCGCCAGTCGGCGTCGATCGGAATGTTCGTGAGCGGCCGGCACTGCCGGTGCGCGGATCGTCCGATCGCCTCGAACAAGTCGCGCGACGGACGCTGCCCGCGCACGAGCTCGGTCACGCCGCTCACCTCGCGCGGTTTGGCCCCGAGCGCGCCGACCACGACCCGGGCCCGCGCGAGCGAGCCGTCCGGCGCCGCCTCTCCCGAGACCGCGACCGAGAGAATCGGAAAGTCGATGGCCGCGCGCGGACGAAGCTTCTGGTAGCCCGCGAACGCGCCGGGCACGGGCGCGGGAAGTCGCGCCTCGATCAGGATCTCGTCCGGTTCGACCACCGTGTTCTTCCGCCCTTCCCCGAGGAAAAAGCGATCGAGCCCGACCGTGCGCTCGCCGCGGGTGGCGCTCGCCAGCACCACCGTTCCCCCGAGCGCGAACATCATCGGGGCCGAGTCCGACGACACGGCCGCGACGCAGCGCGTCCCGCCCGGCACGACGTGACAGAGCGTTCCGGTGCGCTTCAGGCAATAGCCGAGCGCCTGGCGCCAGTGCTCGGTCTGGTTGTAATACGTGCAGCGCGTATCGAGACACAGGTTCCCGCCGATCGTTCCCATGTTGCGAAGCTGCGGGCCCGCGATCTGACCGACCGCGCGCGCGAGTGCGGGGTACGCGCCGGCCAGGACCGCGTCGGCCGCGAGGCCGGAGAGGCTCGTGAGCGCCCCGATCGCAAGCCCGCCGTCCTCGCGCCGCGCCACGCCGCGCATCCCGCCGAGCGCCTTGAGCGGAACGAGGACTTCGACGTCGAGCAGCCCGTGCTTGAGATTGGGCACGAGGTCCGTGCCGCCTGCGATCGCGCGCGCGGATGGGCCGTGCTTCGCGAGTGTGGCGAGAGCATCCTCGAGCGACGCCGGACGGAGCAGGAGAAAGCGCGGAAGCGGGAGCATCAGAGGACTCCCTTCCACGGCTTGCCGCCCGCGCGTCGCGCCCGGAGCGCCGCCAGGACCCTGGCCGGCGTGAACGGAAGCTCGGTCATCCGGATGCCGCACGCGTCGTGGATCGCGTTTGCGATCGCGGGCACCGACGGATGGAGTGGCCCCTCCCCCGCCTCCTTGGCCCCGTACGGCCCCTCGGCGTCCACGGACTCCACGATGTGCGACTCGAAGTCGGGACAGTCCATCGAGGTCGGGATCTTGTAATCGAGGAGCGACGGGCCGTCGTGGAGGCCCGTCTCCTTGAACGCCTGCTCCTCCATGACGGCTTCGGCGAAGCCCATGTAGGCGCTTCCTTCCATCTGGCCTTCGACGAGCGTCGGGTTGATCGCACGCCCGCAATCGTGCGCGACCCAGATCTTCCCGACCTGGACCATGCCCGTCTCGGGGTCGACTTCGACCTCGGCGACGTGCGCGGTGAACGAGTAGGCGGGCGAGGCGCCGATCGTCCCGCCACGGTAGCTTCCGTGGACGTCCTTCGGCGTGTTGTACCAGCCGACCGAGCCGAGCGTTCCGAAGCGCGACTCGGCGCACACGAACGCGTCGGCGGCACTCATGACCTTCCCGGCTTCCTGAAAAGTTCCGACCTGGCCGGCCGCGAGCCACACGCTGCTCGCGGGCACCTCCCACTGCTCGGCGACCGCCTGCTGGACCAGCTTCTTCAACTTCCGGCACGCGTCGATCGCGGCGTTTCCGACCATGAACGTCTCGCGGCTCGAATAGGCCCCCATGTCGACCGGCGTGAGGTCCGTGTCCGCGGCGACGACCCGCACCGCCTCGAGCGCGACGCCGAGCTCCTCGGCCACGACGTAGGCGACGAGCGAATCGGAGCCTTGCCCGATGTCCGACGCGCCGCTGAAGACGGTCACGCGGCCCGAGCGGTCGGCCTTGAGCTGGATCGCGCTCTGCGGCATCTCGTTCGGATAGATCGGGTAGTTCGTGCCCGAGATGTACATCGAGCCTGCGACGCCGAGCCCGCGCCCGTACGGCATCTTCCGGAATCGCTCCTTCCAGTGCGAGGCGGCTTCGACGCGGTCCAGGCATTCGAGGAAGCCGTTCGACGTCACCCGGAGCTCGTTCACGGTTCGCGTGTGGTCGCCGATGTAGTTGCGGCGGCGGATCTCGATGGGATCGAGATCGAGCCGCTCGGCGAGCATGTCGAGCAGGCACTCGAACGCGAACCGCGGCTGAACCGAGCCGTGCCCGCGCTTCGGCCCGCAGCACGGCTTGTTCGTGAACACGCGCGTCGAATCGAACTCGTAGGTCGGGAAGCGATAGGGTGCGGTCAGAAGCTGTCCCGAGTAATACGTCGTGACGAGACCGAACGACGAGTACGCGCCGCCGTCGATGTGGATCTTCGCCTGCACTCCGGTCAGCGCGCCGTCCTTCGTGGCGCCGGCCCGGTACCGCATGCGCATCGGGTGGCGCCCGCGGTGCGAATAGAAGACCTCTTCCCTCGTGTAGAGGATCTTCGCGGGGCGGCCTGTCCTGAGCGCGAGCCAGGCGACGCAGAACTCGAGGTCGAACGGCTCGCTCTTCCCGCCGAAGCCGCCGCCCACGATGGGTTGGATGACCCGGATGCGGTCGGCCGGGATCTCGAGCACGCGTGCGAGCTCGCGATGCAGGTAGTGCGGCACCTGGGTCGACGAGTAAACCGTGATGACACCGTTCTGCTCGGGGACGCCGATCGCGCAGTGCGGCTCGATGGGAGTGTGCGTCGAGCCCGCGTAGAAGAACTCCTGCTCGATCGCGACGTCGCTTCCCGAGAGCGCGCCTTCGACGTCGCCGAAGCTCAGGCGAACGTGCTTCGACACATTGCCCTTTTTCGCGAACGGATTGACCTTGTGCGCGTCGTCCTCGTGCGCGAGCGCGTCGTCGATCGTAAGCACGGTCGGAAGCGGCTCGTACACGACGTCGATGAGCGCAAGAGCGTCCTGCGCGGTGCGCTCGTCCACCGCCGCGACGCACGCGACGCCGTCGCCCACGTAGGCGACCTTGTCGACGCCGAGCGCGTACTCGTCGCGCGTCCACGGGATGATTCCGTACGGCACGGCCATGTCGCGGCCGGTGACGACGGCGACCACCCCCGGATGCGCGAGCGCCCGCGTCGCGTCGATCGAGACGATGCGCGCGTGCGGATGCGGGGAGCGGAGGATCTTCGCGTGCAGCATGCGCGGGAACGTGAGGTCGTCGGCAAAGACCGCCTGGCCCGTGACCTTGCTTCGTCCCTCGACCTTGCGGTTCCGCTTGCCGACGACCGAGAAGCCGGCCTCGGGCCGCGGCGGACTCGCCGGGCTCGCCGGAGTCTCGCGGCGGACGGGCTCGACCGGTCGCGTGCTCACTTCGCTCTCCCTGCCTCGCGCTCGGCCTTGAGCCGCTCGCCGGCCTTCAAGCAAGCCTCGAAGATCTTCGTGTAACCGGTGCAGCGGCAGAGGTTGCCGGAGAGGGCGAGCTTGATCTCGTCGACCGTGGCCGAGGGGTTCCGCTCGAGGCAGGCGTAGGCGGAGACGAGCATCCCGGGGGTGCAGAAGCCGCACTGGGCGGCGCCGAAGAGGTCGAACGTGTCCTGGACGGGATGAAGTTCCGGGCCGCGTGCGAGCCCCTCGACCGTCGTCACGGCCTGCCCGGAGACCGCGTGCGCGAGCGTGATGCAGGCGAGCGTGGGCTCGCCGTCGACGAGCACGGTGCACGCGCCGCAATCTCCCTTGTCGCAGCCCTGCTTCGAGCCGGTGAGCCCGAGCTCGTAGCGCAGGGTCTCGAGAAGCGTTGTCGACGCCGTGACCGCGCACGAAACCGGCTCGCCATTGATCGATAGGGAGAGGATTTCCTTCACTCGACACCTCGCGTGTGGGCCCGCTACGCGGTCACCTGGGCGGTCCGCGAGGGGCTTGTCGACGCTCCGCCACGTGGGAGCTCGACGCAACCAATGTAACTCCCGGTGCGACATAGGGCAAGCCGACCGACAGCGATCGTGTCCATTGACGCGCAGTGGACGCAGGTCTAGCCTTCAAATCCTCTCGCGATGGCGTCCGGTAGTCCGCTCTGGACGAACCCCTCGCACCTCGCCTCCCCCTCCCGTCGCCCGGAGGAATCATGAACCCACACGGATGGTCTCGAAAGTCGCTCCCCGCGATGGCTCTCGTCGTCGCAGTTGCGTGGGTCGCTGCGCCGCCCGCGCAGGCCGCGGTTCCGGATCCCTCGCAATCCATCGTCGAACCTCTCGTCGTCGCGTCGTGGACCGCTGATCCGTCCCCCGCGTGCGCGGCGCCGCGGCCCGGATTCGACGTCATCGTGCGGGACGCCGCCGGCATGCCGGTGGCCGGCGCGACCGTCGCACTCGATTTCTCGCCGACGATTGTGAGGCTCTATCTCACCCAGAATCCGGGCACGACCGTGAACTGCGCGGCGTATACGCTGAGCCGCCCCTCGGACGCAATCGGGATCGCGCACTTCGTGCCTCGATTTGGAGGGTTCGAGAACTCGCCTGCGGTGGTAGTTTCCGCCGACGGCATCATCCTTGCGCCCCCGATTGTGGCGCGGTCGCCGGACTTCGATCGAAACGGGACGGTGGCCCTCACCGACCTGGTTTACTTCGCGCGGTCCTACCTGAGCGCCGGCTACGAGCCGGAGACGGATTTCGACGGATGCCCGGCGAGCTCGCTCGCCGATCTCTCGTTCTTCGCTCAGGAGTATCTGACGAGCACGAATTTCCCGCCCGCGGTGCTCTGCCCTTAAGGGGTGCCGCGAGAGTCGCGCATTCGACGTAGAACTGGTTCTACAACCAGTTCTAGAGGTCGTGCGGCATGACGTTCATCGGGGACTGGAAGTAGTAGTTCCAGGGGTAGTGCAGGAAGTTCGACACCTCGCCCGTGTAGACGCACGCGAAGTCCTTGAGCTGGTGTCCGAACCGGCTCGCCTCGCTGCCTTCGCGGAAGACCGAGCCCCAGGTTGCGTTGTACGCCTGGTCGACCTGCCGCCGGAGCGAGCGAATGCGTCCGGCGAGCGAGGACGCGCGGTGATCGAGATCGGCGATGCGCTGTGCGAGCAGCTCGAGCTCGCGCAGCCGCGCCGTGCGCCTCCGGTCGCCCCGGGTGCGCCGCCCGCCCGGTCCGCTCCCCGATCCGTCGACCAGCGCCTTGAGCCGGAGCGGAAGCTCGGACGACGGGACCGGGCCGCCGTTTCCGGCGCCGTTCCCGTCGCCGTTGTCCGGACCTCCCCCGCTTCCCGCCGCTCCCGCCTTGACGGGAGCACCGGCTGGACTGGAGGCACCGGCTGCGCCGGCCGCCGCGCGCGGATCGTAGAGTTTCAAGATCTGGAGCGCGTCCGCGTCCTGCCCGTCCTCACCCGAGAGCGCGAGCGAGAGCTTCCGCCACTCGCGTCCGAGCGCCGCCTTCTCGAGCTCGATTTGGTCGTGCTCGTGCGCCAGACGCTCGAACGCCGCGTACTGCCGCGTGAGCGACTGCGTGACCGCCACCTCTTTGCGAACCTCGGGCACGATCATCGCGGTGCGCCATCCGAGGGACTTCTTGCTGCGCAGGATGTCGCCGTAGGTGTGGTCCCCGAAGTACAGGATCTGGTCCCCGCCGATTCCGAGGTGCGCCTCGAGGAACGCCGCATTACCGCCCGAGAACGACGGCACGCCGGTTTCGCTCTCGATCGAGGTCGGAGTGCGGATCGCGGGACCGTCCATGAAGAACGCGGGCTTCTTCGAATCCACGATGATGAGGTCGAAGAAGCGCTCCCACGAGCGCTCCCCGCGCCGCGCTTCGAGCAGGTGGCGGAGCAGGGCCGCGCTGTAGCTCCATTCGGAGTTCGTGAGCAGGAAGAGGCGCTTCCCCGCACGGCGGAACTCGTCGAGCACGACCGGTACCTGCGGATTCCGCCGCACGAAGTTCCCGACGTTCCTCGTGATGACGCTCTTCAAGGTCCCGTCGCGGTGCGCCTCGTCGATCATGTCGCGCACGTCCTGGTAGAGCGCAGAATAGTCCGGCGTTTTGCCGCTCTTTTCGAGCCAGTCGATGAGCAGGAGATAGAGGTGCACCTCGGGCAGGTGAAACAGCGTGTCGACCGAGACGAAGCGGTCGCCGCTGTAGCGCGGAGGCTTCTCGTTGTACAGGCGCGCCCGCTCGGTCGAGTCGAGGCGCGAGAGTCCGTGGCACGCGCGTCCGACGTAACGGAAGTAGTCCATCTTGAGACAGTTGCCGAGCTGGCGGTCGACGACCAGGCCGCGCACGACGAAGTCCGGGTCGTACTTGAAGCGCAGGACCTCGGCCGGATAGCCCCTCTTCTCGACCAGCTTCTTCTTCGTGAGCTCGAACGCGAGCTTTTCGATCGGGAGCGCATCGTAGTGCGCGAGCGTGTGATCGAGGTCGAAGCCGATCGCGAGGATCTGCGAGAAACGAAGGTTCCGGTTCACGAACACCCGTTCCGGCTTCGGAATGAAGCGATCCGAACTCGGGAAGAGCCGCCGGGTCGGACTCGGGGTGGCCGACGGAGCGGGCGGCGTCTCGGGACGCTGCGTGCTCATACGAGCTCCGCGCGCACGAACGGAGGAGGTGTCTGTCCGTCGGTGCGCCGCTCGACGAACGGAAGGGAGGCAACGTGCGCCTCGAGACGCAGGCCCTCCGGGCCCCGGGCGACGAGCAAGGTGCCGGGCTCCCAGGCGTCGCGCTCCACGAACGCGAGCCCGTGCGTTCCGCGCGCGCGCGTCACGACCCCGGCCGCACGGCCGTCCGCGAATTCGAGGGCCGCACCGGCCAGACGATCGCGCGCCGGTTCCGCGAGCTCGAGTCCGACGAGCCGGCGCTTCAGGCCTCCGCGCGAGCGCACGCGGTTCAGGATCTCCTGTCCCGGGTAGCAGCCTTTCGTGAAGCTCACCGCACCCTCGATTCCGAGCTCGGTCCAAATGCGGGCCTCGGTGAGCTCGGGATCGCCCGCCCGGCCCGATTCGATTTCGAGCACGTCAAGAAGAGGTCTTTGCGCGCTGTCGCTCGCGTCGCTCTCCGCCTCGCTCGCGGCGAGCACGCGACACGCGCCGTAACCTCCCCACTGCGATCTCCGCGCGACCACACCCGAGGCGAGCGGGATCGAGGCCAGGTCCTCCGCGCCGACGTCGCGGCTCCACGAAACGCCGGGCACCGGATCGGTGAGATGCTCGGCCGGCCGGCTCACGGCCCTCGCGAGCCACTCCGGATCACCGGTCTCGACGCTCTCGACCACTCCAGCGGCCCACGCGAGCTCGACGTCGTCCGCCACGATCCAGCGCTCGATCGCCGCCCGTAACGACTCCGCCCGGGGATGCGACACCTCGAGGAGCACCGCCTCCGGGAGCACGAACAAGTGAAAGTCGCCGACCGGATGTCCCCGGTCGTCGGTCACCGCACCGTACGCACCGCCGCCGGGCTCGAGCGCCTGGACGTCCTGCGTCGTGATCGCGTGCAGGAACCGGAGCCGGTCGCGCCCGCCCACGACGAGGAGCCGGGTCGCGCCGGAAACGTCGACGAGCCCGTCGCGAACGGGGTCGGTCGCGCGGGCTCCGCGGGCGCCGCGGGCGCCGGTCGTCATGGTGGGAATCAGAGCTTCGCGATCTCGGCCAGGATCTCGGCGTTCTCGCGCCGGTGTCCGAGCTCGGCCTCGACGTGCTTCCAGCGCACGATGCCCTGGCGGTCGATCAGGAAGTACGCGCGCTTCGAGAAGAAATGATCGTCGAGCAGCACGCCGTAGAGGCGCGAGACGTCGCGCTTGAAGTCGGAGAGGAGCTCGGTCGAAAACCCGAGATCCTTCTGGAACGCCTTCTGCGAGGGAGTCGCGTCCACCGAGATGCCGAAGACCTTCGTGCCCGCGCGCTCGAACGCCTCGACCTCGGTCCCGAAGTCGCACATCTCGGTCGTGCAGACGGACGTGAACGCGAGCGGGAAGAAAGCGAGCAGCACGTTCTTCTCGCCCTTGAGCGAGGAGAGCGTGACCGGCTTCCCCGTGGTCGAGGGGAGCGTGAAATCGGGCGCGGCCTCTCCGACCTTGATTTCGTTCTGCGTGAGCGTGCTCATGCGGCCTCCTTGCGAAAGGCGAAGGGGGAAAACCTCAGCGGTACGCGTTCTTGATCCGGCCCCAGGTGGTCGTCGGCGCCGGCGTGGAAACCTGGTGCGCAAGCCAGATGTAATTCGCGCCCGTCCGGTCGCTCGTGAACGCGAGCTTGTCCGTGCCGGGCGACCAGGACGGCTCGGCATCGAACGCGCCCGTGCTCGTGATGAGCTGTGCATTCGAGCCGTTGCTCTCGCACAGCCAGAGCGACGTCTCCGAGCCGCCTCCGCTCTGGTAGGCGATGTAGTTCCCGCTCGGAGACCATGCCGGATTCGATTTCTCTCCGCCGCCCGACGTGAGCTGAACGGGCGGATCCCACGAGGCGCCGTTCCGGTGCGAGACGAAGAGCTGATGGCCCCCGGCCCGGTTCGACGAGAACACGATCGAGTTTCCGTCGGGCGAGAAGCTCGGGTTCAGGTCTTCGAAGCCCGGTCCCGTCACGGTGGTGAACTGCGTGGCCGGAAGGATTCCGTTCGGCTTGAGCGTCCAGATCTGGAAACCGGCGCCCCCGCGGCTCGTCGCGAACGCCACTTCCTGCGAGCTGCCGCTCCCCCACCAGTCCGGGTGCACGTAGTGGAACGGACCGTAGGTCATCTGGGAGAGCGGCGGTCCGCCGAGAGCGGGGCAGCGCCACAGGTGCGTGAAGCCGATCGTGTCGCCGGCGCACATCGCGGCCCACTGATCGTCGCCCGAGATCGAGATCGCGAACTCGTCGATGAACCAGCTCGTGAGGCGCGAGCCGTCCTGGCCCACAGGGGCACCGGCGTCCTTGTAGTACATGTACGGAAGACCGCCGGAGCGCGACGAATAGTAGACGCGGGCACCCGTGCGCGACCATGCGGACGAGTTGTCGCCACCCGCATTGACCGACGTGAACTGGGAGAACGTCATCGCACCCGCGGGAGACACGGTCCCGGCAAGGAATGCGAGCACGGCCGCACCGGCCGCGGCCGGAAACGGCATGCCACGCAGAAGGGTCGAACGATCCAGCTTCACAATGCGGAACATGTCCGATCTCGATGGGCCCCGGCCGGGGGATCCGCGGCGCCGGTTGAAGTGAATGGGAAGCGAAACCGCTACGGTGCCGCGGCCGCGCGCGCCGGAGCCTGGGCGGGCGCCGGAGCCTCGCTCTCGCGTTTCCTGAGCGCGAGACGGCGCCGGATCCCGAGGGCCGCCCCGAACAGGACGATGCCCATGCCGACCCAGACGAGTCCGATCAACGGCTTGGTCGAGACCTCGACCGCGAGCACTTCGGGTGCCTTGCCTGCGCCCGGATCGCTCAGGACGAGCTGGGCCGTCCCGGTGTTCGGGTCCACGTTCGCGAGCGTGAGCGTCCCGCCGCCCGGAAGCGAAGCGGGCTCCTTCTGCAAACCGTACGGCGTGATCGCGATTCCCGGCCGCGCGATCCCGGCCTTTCCGTCGTCCCCGAGCGCGACCCGCGCCCGGAGCTTGAAGCCATTCGGGTCGCCCATCACGCCCTCGCGCTCGAAATCCTGGAACGTGAGAAGGACGTCCCCCGCCCTGCCGCTCTGACCCTTCGCGAGCAGGACTTCGTGTCCGCCTTCTCCGGCTTCCTTGAGCTCGATCGGCGAAATGTACACGTCGTGCGTGAAGTAGCGCTCGACGTGCGGATTCCGCATCACGCCCTGGTTGAATTCACTGAAGTAGAGAACCGGCTGCGCCTCGAACGCGCGCCCGTCCTTCTCGACGTGGACCGCGAGCTTGTCCTTGCCGTCGGGCTGCGGGCGCTTGCCGTCGTAGCGCAGTTTGTAGCCGAGCACCTCGGTTGTCTCTCCCGCCGGGAGTGCGACCTGCTTCTGCTGCCCGAACGTCGAGTACGTGAGGACTCCGAGCACGAGCACGGCGAAGCCGAGATGCGACAGGTAGCCGGCCGCGTACGGAAGCCCGCGGCGTGCGGCCTTGAGCGTCACCGTGAGATTCGCGGCGAACGCGAACACCGCACCGCCGACGAGCACGACGTTGACCGGATCGCGCATGCCGAGCGCGAACGCGGCGATCGCGGCGGCGAGGCCGAGGCCGATCGCCGGGCCCGCCTGCTTGAGGAAGCCGCGGGGCGACTCCTGCCGCCAGCGCGCGAGCGGGCCGGTGGCGACCAGAAGACAGATCAGGATGCCGAGCGGTCCGTTCACGCGGTTGTAGTAGTCGACCTGCACGTTGCCCGGATCCCCGAACAGGCGGGACACGAGCGGTGCGGATGTTCCGAGCATGGTGAGCACGGCCATGAGGCAGAACACGAGCATTCCGAGCCAGAGCGCGAACTCGCGCGAGAAGCCGCCGAGGGCGACGTGCGGCCGGGCGAAGAACGACGAGCGGAGCGCCCACGCCCCGTAGCCCACGACGCCGAAGAAGCCCATGTACGTGAGCAGGTATCCCGAGAGCCCGAGGTCCACGAACGAGTGGACCGAGAAGTCGGCAAGCACGCCGGAGCGGGTCAGGAAGGAGCCGTAGAGGACGAACATGTACGACGTGATGGCGAGGAAGAGCGTGGTCCTCCCGAGCGCTCCGGTGGCCCGCTGGACGAGGAGGCCGTGGAGCAGCGCCATGTTGAAGAGCCACGGCACGAGCGAGGCGTTCTCGACCGGATCCCAGCCCCAGAAGCCGCCCCAGCCGAGCACCTTGTACGCCCACAGCCCGCCCATCGTGAACCCCGTGCCGAGAATGACGGTCGAGAGCAGGACGAACGGCGGCGTGACCCGAAGCCAGGACGACTCGTCCCGGTGCACGAGGGTCGCGAGCGCGAGCGCGAACGGCAGGATGAGCGACGAGTAGCCGAGGAAGAGCATCGGCGGGTGGATCGTCATCCACGGATCCTGAAGGAGCGGATTGAGCCCGGCGCCGTCGGGCGCGGCCGTCGCGAGCAGGCGGAACGGGCTCTGCACGGTCAGGATGAAGAGGAGGAAGATGGGCGCCCAGCTCGCGAAGAACATCGCCGTCGGCACGAGCCGGTTCTTCGCGCGCAGGAGCAGAATCGAAAGGAGTGTGCTGAACAGCGCCCAGAGCAGGAACGTCCCCTCCTGTCCGCCCCAGAACGCCGCGAACACGTACTTCGCTTCCATCGAGCGCGACGAGTAGTTCGCGACGTAGGCGTAGCGGAAGTCATGCGTGCGGAAGAGCTGGAGGAGCCAGGCCGAGAGCGTGGCGAGTCCGATCACCTGGCCGGCGAACAGCACGCGCGCCGGCGTTTCGAAGCGCGTGCGTCCCTGCCCCCAGAGGAGGAAGCACGCCGCCGCGCCCAGGGTCGCCAGGAACGTGACCCAGGTGAGAACGATGCCGAAGTTGATCGGTTCGCCGTGCATCTAGTACCCCGTGCTGGCGGGTGCCGTGCCGCCCGGTGGCGGAGTTCCGGCGGTCGACCCCGCCGCGCCTTCCGCCTGGTACTTCGACGGACACTTGACGAGGAGCTGATCGGCCTCGAACCGGCCGTCGTGATACGAGCCGATCGCGACCACGTTCGTTGCCTGTTCGAAGTTCGCGGGCTTCACTCCCTTGTAGACGACGTCGAGCACCTCGTTCTTCTCGTCCTTGAGCTTGAACACGAGTTCGCTCGCAGCCGCGTCGTAGCGGACTCCCGACACGTCGGCGAGCACGCCGTTCACCTGGACCGTGGCCCTGCTCTTCCGGGCCTCGGAGAACGTCGTATACGCGGTCAGCGACCGTTTGAACGCCGTGACCCCGAACAGGATCGAGGCCAGGACGAGGACGATTCCGATGAGCAGTTTCGGCTTCATGACTTGTCGAGCTCCCTGACCTTCCGGTCGAGTCGCATGAGATAGAGGAAGATCGCCCCCCACACGACGAGGGCCACCACCATCACGACGTAGTCGGCGGCGATCCGATCGCCGACCGTCCGTCCCAGGACTTCGTTCACGCCGCCACGTCCCTCCCGGACCGGCTCCACTCACCCGCCCGGGCGAGCTGGTGGAGCCGGATCCTGACGTCCAGAGAATAGACCCAGAAAAACAGCACGGTAAAGCCGATCAGAGACGCCATGAACACCTGGAACATGCGCGGATGCATCTCGAGCTTCCCGGCCGTGTTCACGATCGGATCGGGATGGAGCGTGAAATAGAGCCGGGGCACGACGAAGATGAGAAGCGGCGTGACGCCGGCCGCGAAGATCCCGTACACGGCCGCGAGCCTGGCCCTGCGCGCCGGATCCTCGACCGCGGCCCGGAGCGTGAGGTAGGCCGCGTAGATGAGGAGCAGGAAGAAGATGCTCGTCTGGCGCGGATCCCAGTTCCAGTACGAGCCCCACATCCCCTTCGAGAAGATCGAGCCCGACACGGTCGCGAGCACGCAGAAGAGGAGCCCGAGCTCCGCCGCCGCGGCCGCGCGCGCGTCGTTTCCGAGATCGCGCGTTCGCAGGTAACGGAACGACTGCCAGCCCGCGACCAGGAACGCGACCACGGTCACCCACGCGACTGGAATGTGCCAGTAGATGATGCGCGTCTGCTCGTGAAGCTTCTTCGCGAGCGGCGCATAGACAAACGCCGCGACGGTCACGGCCGCCATGTAGACGAACAGGAGCCAGCGCCAGAGCATCGCGGTCAGTCCTCCATCACCCACTCGGCGAGCACGAAGCCGAGGGTCACGATCACGCCCGCATAAGCCGCGAGCACGCGGAGCTCGAGCGGGGCCACACCGGGCTCGGCAAGCGCGCGCCTCGTCCCGAGCACCGCCGCCATCATGACCGGCACGACGAGCGGAAACGCAAGCGCCGCGACCAGGGCTCCGTGCGCCCGCGCCTGCGCGAGCAGGGCGGCCACCCAGGTGACCGCGGCCGAGAGCCCCACGGTCGCGAGTGCGAGCACCGCGAGGAACGCCGGCAGCGAGCGGAACGACGCGCCGAACAGGATCAGGAACAGCGGCACGACGAGTGCTTCGGTCGCGATCAGGAGCACGAGGTTCACGCCCCACTTGCCGAGCAGGATCGCAGGCGGCGAAGCCACGAGCCGGAGCGTGAGCCACGTGCGGCGCTCGGTCTCGCGCACGAATGCCTGCGCGAGCCCTGCGGACGCGGCGAAGAGAAGCACGGTCCAGAGGAACGCGGCGAGAATCTCGGGCCGACCGCCGAACGGGCCGACCGCAAAGCTCACGACGGCGAGCGATGCGAGCGCGAAGACGAGCGTGGCCGCGAGCGCGTAGCGCGCCCGGAGCTCGGTCGTCACGTCCTTCCGGAACACGGCCCACGCGGTGCGGACGAGCGAGGGCCGCGCCACGCGGGAAGCCTCGGCCATCACGCCGGCAACGAGAGCCTGGTCCCTGCCCAAGAAGCCTCCTCCGGATCGTTGGTCGCCACGACGACGAGTGCCTGGCGCCCCGTTTCCGCCACCATCCGCACGAGCCGCGCGCGGCCGTCGTCATCGAGGTTCGAGCCCGGCTCGTCGAGCAGGAGGAGAGCGGGCTCCGCCTGGACGGCGAACGCGAGCTTCAACCTCTGCTTCATGCCCGAGGAGTAACCCATCACGCGGTCTCCTCCCCGGTCTGCGAGACCGAACCGGTCGAGCAGCGTGCGGCTCTCGCTCCCGTTCCAGCTTCGGCCGGTCGCCGCCGCGAAGAACTCGAGGTTCTCGGCCCCGGTGAGATCCTCGTACAGGCCGATCTCGGGCCCTGCGAATCCGAGCCGCGCGCGCACGTCGCGCACGCCAAGCGCCTTGCCCCCGTCCTCCCATTCGATCCGGCCGCGTCCGGGCACGAGCAGCCCCGCGAGCACTTTGAGGAGGGTCGTCTTTCCGGATCCGTTCGGTCCGGTCACGGCCACGACCCCCGGGGCTTCCCAGTCGAACTCGAGCGCGTCGAACACCACGCGCCCGCCGAGCCTCACGCCGAGCGAGCGGGCTTTGATCCGCACGGCTTCGAGCGGCTCCGCCTACCTGCCGGCCGGCGCCGGTGCATAGCGCGGCGCGCTGGGATCGAGACCCGCGATCGCTTCCGCGAAGTCCGCGAGCAGCTTCTCGCGCACCTCGGGGAGCGTCCCCGCGAGCGTCACGCCGGCCGCGAAGCGATGACCTCCGCCGCCGCGGGCCTGCGCGATCCGGTTCACGTCCACGCGACCGGACGAGCGCATGCTCACCTTCACGTGTCCGTCGGAAAGCTCGGTCAGGAGCATCACCGCCTCGACCCCGGGCACGGTGCGCGGAAAGTCGACGAGACCCTCCGTGTCCGAGCTCTCGACCCCGTAGCGCGCGAAGAGCTCCGGCCCGACCTCGAACCACGCGACCGTACCGTCGGGTGTGGATTTCAGGTTCATCAACATGTGGCCGATGAAGCGCAGGCGGTCGACGTGCCGGTGCTGGTTGATCCAGGCCTGGACGACGGCGGACTCGACGCCGAGTTCGAGCAGGTGCCCGGCCATCGCATGGACGTCCGCATCCGTGTTCGAGTGGCGGAAGGATCCCGTGTCCGTGACGAGCGCCGTGTAGAGCGCCTCCGCGATCGGGCGATCGAGCCGCGCGGGATCGCGCTTCAGGTAGTCGTACAGAAGCTCACCGGTCGCGGCCTTCTCGGGGACCACGATGTTGAGGTTCCCGAACGCGGCATCGCCGACGTGGTGATCGAGGATCACGACTTGGAGCCCCTTGCGCTCGGCGTAGGGGCCGAGCCGGCCCAGGCGCTCCTTGTTCTGCATGTCGAGCACGACCAGCACTTCGGCGCTCCCGAAGACCTCCTCGGCGCGCTCGGGCGTGAACGTCTCGATCGGAAAGTGAAGGTTCAGGTACTCGAAGTTCGAGGGAAAGCGCCCGTCGTTGAGAATGGTGACGTCCTTCCTGAGCTTCTTCAAATAGAGCCCGAGCGCCACCTCCGAGCCGAGCCCGTCCCCGTCGGGGTTCACGTGGGTCGTGAGGACGAAGCGCTGCCGGGCGGCCACGAGCGCGTCGAGCTCTTGCCAGCGATCGCCGCTCATCGCGCCCCCTCCGCGCGCCCGGCGTGCTCGTTGCGCTCGGCCGCGAGGGCCGGCGCCGCGACCTCGTTCAGGAACCAGCGATGGAAGCGCTCGTCCGGGACGAGCTCGGGATGGAACGCGAGCGCCACGATCGACCCCTGGCGGACGCCGACCGGCTCGTTCCCGTGCCGCGCCACGACCTCTAGCCCCGGGCCGACGCGCGTGAAGCGCGGCGCGCGGATGAACACGCCGCGAAAGCGCGCACCCTTCCCGAGCACGGGAGTCTCGAGGTCCGCCTCGAACGAGTCGACCTGGCGGCCGTACGCGTTTCGCGCGACGTCCAGATCGAGCACGGCGAGCGGCGGCTTCGGAAGGCGCTCGCCGCCGCGTCCGAGAAGGATCGCCCCCGCGCAGGTCGCGAACACCGGCCGGCCCGCGACGAACGCCTCGAGCCGCGACCGGAGACCGGTCACGTCGAGGAGCCGGAGCATGGTCGTCGATTCGCCGCCCGGAAGGGAGAGCGCGTCGATCGCCTCGAAGTCCGCACCCGTGCGGACTTCACGGACCTCCGCTCCCGCCCGGCGAAACGCTTCGCCGTGCTTCGCGAAGTCCCCCTGAAGCGCGAAGACGCCGACTACCATCCGCGCGGCGCGAGCAGGTTGTCCTCGGGAAGGGACGCTGCCGCGATGCCTTTCATGCCCGCATCCGTGCTCTCGCTCGCCTCGAGCACGGCCTTCGGATCGTTGTAGTGCGCGACGGCACGCACGATCGCGCGCGCGCGCGAGCGCGAGATGTCGAGTGCGCGCTGGTAGGCCGCCGCCTTCTTCACCGAGTCGCTCGATTCGAGGTCCGCGTCGTCGATCTTGAAGATTCCGGATCCGACGAACACGGTCTCCGCCCCGAGCTGCATGAGAAGGGCGGCGTCCGCGGGCGTGGCGATCCCGCCGGCCGCGAAGTTCGGCACGGGGAGCTTCCCGGTGCGCGCGACCTCCTCGACGAGCTCGAACGGCGCCATGAGCTTCTTCGCCTCGGCCATGAGTTCGTCCCGGCGGAGCGTGGTCAGGTTCTTGATGTCCCTTTGCACGGTGCGCATGTGGCGCACGGCCTCGACGACGTCGCCCGTGCCCGCCTCGCCCTTCGTGCGGATCATGGCCGCACCCTCGCCGATGCGGCGGAGCGCTTCGCCGAGATTGCGGCAGCCGCAGACGAACGGCACCTTGAACGCGCGCTTGTCGACGTGGTGCTCCTCGTCCGCGGGCGTGAGCACTTCGGACTCGTCGATGAAGTCGACACCGAGCGCCTCGAGCACCTGCGCTTCGGCGAAGTGGCCGATCCGGCACTTCGCCATCACGGGGATCGTGACCGCTTCCTGGATCTGGCGGATCATGCGCGGGTTCGACATGCGCGCGACTCCGCCCTGGGCGCGGATCTCGGCCGGGATGCGCTCGAGCGCCATCACGGCGACCGCACCCGCCTCCTCGGCGATCTGCGCCTGATCGACGTTCTTGACGTCCATGATGACGCCGCCCTTGAGCATCTCGGCCAGGCCGATCTTCAGTCTCATGGCTTCGCGATCGTACATGCTCACTCTCCTCCCCCCACGGCGACCGCGACTTCGGCGCCGACCGCATCCTGTGCCGCGCCGGCGGATCGAATGAGATCGGCCAGCGTGTACGAATCCAGATAGCGCAACACCGTGTCGAACAGGCCCGACCACAGCCCGTGCGCGGGACACGACGCGACGTGACCGGCACCGTCCACGCACGCGACCGGCGCGAGCGAGCCTTCGAGCAGGAGGAGCACTTCGCGCACGTTGATCTCGTCCGGCTGGCGCGCGAGCGTGTAGCCGCCCCTCGCCCCGCGAACGCTGCGCACCAGGCCGCCGCTCCGAAGGCGGCCGAGCAGCTGCTCGAGATACTTCGCCGACAGACCCTCCGTGCGGGCAATCTCCCGCGCCTGCACCGGTCCCTGTCCATGGCGCGCCGCGAGGACCGCGAGCGCGCGGATGCCGTATTGACCCCGGCTCGAAATTCTCATGCGATTCCGGCGCTCAGGCGCCGCCCTCCTCACGGGCTTCGTTCGCCTCCTTCTCGGCCAGGACCTGGCGCACCTCGACCATGAGATCGTCCACGATCGTGGCCTCCTTGACCTTCCGGAGGATCTGCCCCTTCTTGAAGATCAAACCCTCGTGCAAACCGCCCGCGATGCCGACATCCGCATCGCGCGCTTCGCCCGGGCCGTTCACTTCGCAACCCATGACCGCCACCTTGAGCGGGATCTTGGTCCCGAGCGCCTTCACGCGCCCCTCGACCTCGCTCGCAAGCCCGATCAGGTCGATGTCGCAGCGGCCGCACGACGGGCACGAGATGACCTCGGGTCCGCGCTGCCTCAGCCCGACCGCCGAGAGAATCATGAACGCGGCCTCGATCTCCTCGACCGGATCGGCGGTGAGCGAGACGCGCATCGTGTCGCCGATTCCCTCCTCGAGCAGCATGCCGAGGCCGACCGCGGACTTGATCGAGCCCCGCTTCGCCGAGCCGGCCTCCGTGATCCCGATGTGGAGCGGATACGGGATGCGGCGCGACGCGAGGCGATACGATGCGACCGCGAGCGAAACGTCCGAGGCCTTCATCGAGACGACGATGTCCTCGAAGCCCTCGCGCTCGAGAATGCCGATCGGAATGAGCGCCGCCTCGACGATGCCGACCGGGTCGTGCACGCCGTACTTCGCGATGATCTCCTTCGGGAGCGATCCGGCGTTCGCGCCCACGCGGATCGGGATTCCGCGGTCCTTCGCGGCCGCAACGATCTCGCGCACGCGCTCGGGGCCGCCGATGTTCCCGGGATTGATGCGCACCTTGTGCACTCCCGCGGCGATCGCCTTGAGGCCCAGCTTCCAGGTGAAGTGGATGTCCGCCACCACGGGAAGCGGCGACTCGCGCACGACCTGTGGCAGCGCGTCCGCCGACTTCTCGTCCGGCACCGCGACCCTAACGATCTCGCAGCCCGCGTCGGCGAGCGCTCTGATCTGGGCGATCGTCGCCGGCACGTCCCACGTCATGGTCGTGGTCATGGACTGGACGGCGACCGGAGCGCCGCCGCCAATCTGAACCGGGCCGACACGAACGGGACGCGTCCGGTTCCGCGGCGCTTCGCGCACGCCGTCCCTGCCGGCCGGGCCCAGGCCCTCGGTTCGGATCTCGATGCTGTCTCCGAACGTCCGGTTCGACTCGTCCCTGTCGCCTTCCTGGCTCACCGCACCTCCTCGGGCTCGGCCGCGCCGGCCGCCTGGATGGAAAGCCGCGCGGCGAGCTGCCGCGCCACCGAACGGAACGCCTCGGCCTGCGCACTCTGCGGTTGGGTCACGAGCACCGGGGCCCCGCCGTCGCCCGCCTCGCGCACGCCCGGATGGAGCGGAATCTCTCCCAGAAACGGAATGCCGAGCGCCTCGGCTTCCGCGCGCGCGCCGCCGTGGGAGAAGATCTCGTGGCGCGCGTCACACGAAGGACAGATGAAGTACGACATGTTCTCGACCATTCCGAGGATCGGGACCTCGGTTTTCCGGAACATCGCGATCGCCTTCTTCGCGTCGTCGAGCGCCACCTGCTGCGGCGTCGCGACGATGACCGCTCCCGAGAGCGGCACGGTCTGGACGAGCGAGAGCTGGACGTCGCCGGTTCCGGGAGGAAGGTCGATCAGGAGATAGTCGAGCTCGCCCCACGCCACTTCGCGCGTGAAGTTCTGGATGACGCCGTGGAGCATGGGGCCGCGCCAGATGACGGGCGTCTCGGGATCGACCAGGAAGCCCATGGACATGAGCTTCAAGCCATGGGCGGTGAGCGGCAGGATCTTCCCGTCCTTTTGATAGGGCTGCTCGCGCACGCCCGTCATGAGCGGAACGTTCGGGCCGTAGACGTCGGCATCCATGAGGCCGACGCGCGCGCCGTCCTGCGCGAGCGCGACCGCGAGATTGACCGCGACGGTCGACTTCCCGACGCCGCCCTTCCCGGACCCGACCGCGACCACGTGCGCAACGCCGGCGATTTCCCGCTTGTCGGCGAACGGATTCGCACGGCCCCGGACACGCGAGGTCATCGTCACCTCGACCGCGCTCACGCCCGGGACCTTGCGCACGACCTCCTCGGCCTGGCGCTTGAGGTCGTCCTTGACCGGGCAGGCCGGGGTCGTGAGCGCGATCGTGAACCCGACAAGCCCGTCCTCGATCCGGACTCCTTCGATCATGCCGAGGGAGACGAGGTCACGCTTCAAGTCCGGATCCTGGACGGCGCGGAGCGCCTCGAGGACGTCGCGTTCGGAGACGGTGGCCATGGAGTGGATCAGTCCTCGACCGGGTCGAGAGCGTCGACCGACGTCACGCCTTCGACGCGCGTCATGAGAAGGTTCTCGATCCCCTGCTTCAAGGTCATCTGGGACATCGCGCAGCCCGTGCACGCGCCGAGAAGCCGAACGACGACGCGACCGTTCGAGTCCACGTCGACGAGCTCGACGTCGCCGCCGTCCATCTGGATCGCGGGACGGATCTCTTCGAGGACGGCTGCGACTTCGAGTTTGAGCGCGAGCGGCGAAAGCGGCGAAGCTGACGAAGTCGGATCTAGAGCGGAGGATTCGGCCGTGTCGGCCATGTGGTCTCCCCTTCCTGGGCGGCGCGGAGAGCATTCCGCATTCCCCACCGAATCGGTAGGCTACATCGGGAATGTAGCCGGGGGCGCGGGCCGCGTCAAGCCCGGGGAATCCCCGCGAACATCCTCCTAAACAATGATTTTACAATGTGATAGAGGAGCGCCTCGGACCCCCTTGGGCCGGGACCCGGGGCTCGTGAATCTTTTCGCAAGCAAGCTCCGTATCCTTCACCTGCCCGGACCCTGCCGGCGCGCGAGCAACGGGCGGGTTCCGCGGACTTGCTGCGCAGCAACCACCCTCATCGGCGCACAGGGAGAACGACGGACACAAGCCTGCGGCCGACCGGCGTTTGACCGCGAAATGACTTAGGGGAATTCCGGTTTGCCCTAGAGTAGCCGCGTAGTTTCGATCCATGTCTGAACTCCCTCCCCCAAGGAGACACGAGAATGAGGCAGGATACGCAGTTCCGGCACCGGATCGCGCGAGGGACGCGCCACTCCGGGAGCCGCGCGAGCGCTCTGACGGTGGCGGCATCGGCCCTCATCCTCGCGTTGACCCAGGCCGCCCCCGGCGTGGCCGCACCCGCAGCGAGCGCCCAACCCCCGATGATCAAGCTCGATTTCGAGAAGTACACGTTGCCGAACGGACTCGAGGTCATCCTGCGTCGCGACACGCGGATTCCGATCTCGGCGGTGAACCTCTGGTACCACGTGGGTCCCGCGAACGAGACCCCGGGCCTCACCGGCTTCGCCCACCTGTTCGAGCACATGATGTTCCAGGGCTCGGTCCACGTCGGCGACGACCAGCATTTCAAGCTCCTCGAGGCGGCCGGCGCGTCGATGATCAACGGCACGACCGATTTCGACCGCACGAATTACATGGAGGACGTGCCGTCGAACCAGCTCGAGCTCGCGCTCTGGCTCGAGAGCGACCGCATGGGATACCTGCTCGAGACGCTCGATCAGGCGAAGCTCTCGAACCAGCAGGACGTCGTGCGTAACGAGCGCCGGCAGTCGGTCGAGAACGCGCCGTACGGGCTCGTCGAGGAGGAGCTGTGGCACCAGCTCTATCCGAAGGCTCACCCGTACTACGCATCGGTCATCGGATCGCACGAGGACATCCAGAACGCGAAGCTCGGTGACGTGCGCGACTTCTTCAAGCGCTACTACGCGCCCAACAACGCGAGTCTCGCGATCGTGGGCGACATCGACATCGCGAAGACGAAGTCGCTGGTCGAGAAGTACTTCGGTCCGCTGCCGAAGGGCGAGCCCGTGCCCGCGATCACCGCGACCACGCCGCCGATCACGGCCGAGCGGCGCGCGGTCGTGACCGACAAGGTCGAGCTGCCGCGCGTCTACATGGCCTGGATCACGCAGCCGATCTTCAAGCCCGGCGACGCCGAGGCCGTGGTCCTCGCCCGCATCCTGGGCGGTGGGAAGGCGAGCCGGCTCTACAAGTCGCTCGTCTACGAGAAGAAGATCGCGCAGAGCGCAATCGCCTCGCAGCAGGCGCTCAAGCTCGGATCCGTGTTCCAGATCACGGCCACGGCGAAGCCGGGCCACACGGCGGACGAGATCGAGCAGGCCGTCTGGGCGGAGGTCGAGCGCATGGCGCAGACCGGTCCCACGGCCGATGAGCTCGCGGCCGCGAAGACCGGCATCTACTCGGACATCGTCTCGAGCCTCGAACAGCTCGGCGGATTCTCGGGCGTTGCCGACCGGCTCAACCTGTACAACCAGCACACCGGCGACCCGGGCTATCTCAACAAGGACCTCGCGCGCTACGCGGCCGTGACCGCCGACGGTGTCAAGAACGTTGCGGCGACCGAGCTCGCGAAGAACAAGCGCGTGGTCGTTTACGGCATTCCGGGAGAGAAAAAGATTCCGGCCGCGCCCGCGACGCCGCCCGCGGTCGAGAAGACCACGCAGAACGTCGAGTCGAAGGTCGCCTGGCGCAAGGAGGCTCCGAAACCGGGGCCGCTCCCGACCGCGCCGCTTCCCAAGGCCGAGAGCTTCAAGCTCGAGAACGGGCTCACGGTGTACGTCGTCGAGTCGCACTCGCTGCCGCTCATCGCGGGCCAGCTCGTCGTGCGCTCGGGCAGCGCCGCCGATCCCGTCGACCGGCCGGGCCTCGCCGGCTACACCGCGGCGATGCTCGACGAGGGCACGAGCAAGCACGACGCGCTCCAGATCGCGAACGAGGTCGAGGCGCTCGGCGGCTCCCTCGGATCGAACTCGGGCACGGACGGCAGCTATGTGTTCTGGCGTTCCCTCAAGGATCGCGCGACCGCGATGACGGACCTCGCGGCCGAGGTCGTGCTCGAGCCGTCGTTCCCCGCGACCGACATCGAGCGCGTGCGGAACGATCGCCTGACGTCGATCCTCCAGCAGAAGGACTCGCCGTTCCAGACCGCGTTCAAGGTCATGTTCGCGACCATGTACGGCGAGAAGCACCCGTACGGGCACGTTCCGCTCGGCAACGACGAGGCGGTCAAGGCCATCACGCGCGACGAGATCGTGAACTTCTACCGCTCGTCGTACGCGCCGCAGAACGCGGCCCTCGTGCTCGCCGGCGACGTCACGGTGGCCGAAGCGAAGACGCTCGCCCAGAAGGCGTTCGGCACCTGGCGCGGGACGGCGACCGAGGCTCCGCGCCCGGGCGCCCCGACTTCGATTCCGGAGCGGGTCGTGATCGTGGATACGCCGGGCTCGCCGCAGACCGTGGTCGGCGTGGCGCAAATCGGCGTGGCGCGCAGTGACCCGAACTACGAGCGCATCAACGTCATGAACCAGGTGCTGGGCGGCCTGTTCGCGAGCCGCGTCAACATGAACCTGCGCGAGAAGCACGGGTACTCGTACGGTGCGTTCTCGTTCCAGCAGGACAACCGCGGCCCCGGTCCGTTCGTCGTGGGCGCGGCCGTGCGCTCGGACGTGACGGGTCCGTCGGTCGACGAGATGCTCAAGGAGGTCAAGGGCATGCAGGAGACGCCCGTGACCGCCGACGAGCTCTTCCTCGCGAAGGAGTCGGTGAGCCGGTCGCTGCCCGCGCTGTTCGAGACCACGAACAGCACAGTCGGCACGATCGGGCAGCTCTACCTGTTCGAGTTGCCGACCGACTACTACGCGCAGCTTCCGTCGCGGATCTCGTCGATGACGGCCGGTGACGTCCAGAACGTGGCGAAGGAGTTCCTGAAGCCCGAGAACATGAAGGTGATCGCCGTGGGCGACCGGTCGGCCATCCAGCCGCAGATCGAGAAGCTCAAGCTCGGGGACATCACCTATCGCGGCGCGGACGCCAAGCCGCTCGCGGTCACGCAGTAATCGCGGTCAGAAAGTAGAACCAGGCCCGCACCGCGGGCTGCACCAGCCGAAAACGAAGGGGCCGGTCCAAAAGGGCCGGCCCTTCGTGCTTCTATCCGTCGCCGGCGAGCGCCGCCGCGGCGCGATCGTGGTCGCGATCCCGATCGAACAACAGTCCGATCGCAGCGAGGAGCCCGACCGCGAGTAACAGCGCGAACCACCCGAGCGCAAGCGCGAGCGCCGGAGTCTCCTCGACTCCCACGCGCCCCAGGAAGTACACGTACCCGGCTTCGCGCACGCCGAATCCACCGGGCGAAATCGGGATCTGGGCCGCAAGGAGGACGAGCGGCACGGCGGCGCACACGGCCTTCCAGCTCACCGGAAGCGAAAGCCCGCGCGCGAGCAGCACGTTCGCGAACAGAAGCCATGAGTGGTTGAGGATCGAAAGGAGCAGCGTCCCGGGAATCGCCCCGCGCAACCGCTCCATGGCCTCGTGCGGGAACGCCCGCCTCACGCGGTCGCCGAGCCCGCGGCCCGGGAAGCGATCGAGCGTGCGCGCGAGCCAGTCCGGGCCGCCCGGGAGCCAGAGCGCCGCAAGCCCCGCAAGCCCCACGACCGAGCCGATCACGAACAGAGGCGTCCACGGCCGCGTGGCCGGGTGGGCGACGACGAAGCCCGTTCCAAGGAGGAGGAGTGCCAGGAGTCCGATCGCGCGCTCGAGCAGGATCGTGGCGGAGCCGCGGCCTAAGCCCGTTCCGCTCGTCCGAACGCGCGCGACGCGGTAGACGTCCCCGCCCACGCCGGTCGGAATGAAGAGCCCGAGGAAGAGGCCGCCGCAGTAGACGGCGAACGAGCGCGAGAACGACCAGGTCGATCCCGCCGCGATGAGCAGGCGATACCAGCGATACGCAGCCGTGATCTGGGAGGCGACGACGGCAACGGCCGCGGCTGCGAGAAACCGTGGATCGGCGGCCGCGATCGTGTGCCACAGCTCGCGCAGATTGATCCGGGTCGAGATCCAGAACAGAAGTCCGGCCACGATCGCAACGCGGAGCGCGATCGAGAGCCAGCCGGGAATCCGAAACCGACGCGTCTTCTCGGGGGAGGTCACGGGCGCGGACGGTAACACACGCGGGCGCCAAAAAAGAGAGACCGCAGGAGCGCGAGAGCCGGCGAGGGCGATCTCCGGCCCCGGGCACGAGGCCCGACCCCTGCGGTCTACAGGGAAACTTCAATCAATCCGGCATCCAGCGTACTCCGCGCCCCCCGCACAGGTCAAGCACGCCCGATCGCATCGCGCCAGCGCTGCAATCGCTCGCGCACAGCGGCCTCTTCGCCCTGGTCGGACGGTTCGTAAAAGCGTGTTCCGGCGAGCTCCTTCGGCAGATGTTCCTGTTCGACCACGTGCTCGGGAAAGTCGTGCGCGTAGCGGTAACCCTTCCCGTATCCGACCTCCTTCATGAGCGAGGTCACGGCGTTTCGAAGGTGGAGCGGCACGGGCAACGAGCCGTGCTGTTCCGCGGCTTCGCGCGCGCGGCCGAACGCGCGGTACACGGCGTTGCTCTTCGGGGCGGTCGCGAGGTAGACGGCCGACTGCGCGATCGCAAGCTCGCCCTCGGGCGACCCCAGGAAGTGGTACGCATCCGCCGCCGCCTGCGCGATCTGGAGCGCTCGGGGATCGGCGTTCCCGACGTCCTCGCTCGCGAAGCGGACGAGCCGGCGCGCGACGTAGAGGGGCTCCTCCCCCGCCGAAAGCATCCGCGCGAGCCAGTACAGCGCGCCGTCCGGGTCGGAATCGCGGAGCGACTTGTGGAGGGCCGAAATGAGGTTGTAGTGCTCCTCCCCGCTCTTGTCGTAGCGAAGGTGCGAGCGCTGGAGCGCGCGCTCGAGCTCCTCCACCGTGACCCGGCCCCGGCGCTCTGCTTTGGCGGCCGCGACCGCGAGCTCGAGGGCGTTGAGTCCGCGCCGCGCGTCGCCGTCCGCGTGACGCACGGCGGCGTCGACCGCCGCGGGGTCGAACGTGACTCCGGAGTCGCCGAGCCCGCGTTCCGTGTCCGCGAGCGCACGCTCGAGCACCTTGCGGACGTCCGTCTCCGCGAGTGGCTCGAGCACGAGCACGCGGGTGCGCGAGAGGAGTGCCGAGTTCACCTCGAACGACGGGTTCTCGGTCGTCGCGCCGATCAGGACGATCGATCCGTCCTCGATGTGGGGCAGGAACGCGTCCTGCTGCGCGCGATTGAAGCGGTGGATCTCGTCCACGAACAGGATCGTCGGGCGACCGCTCGTGCGCCGGTTCTGGCGCGCGCGCTCGATCGTCTGCTTGATCTCCTTGATCCCCGAGGTGACCGCGGAAAACGCGACGAACGGACACTTCGTGTGCCCGGCCACGAGACGCGCGATCGTCGTCTTGCCGCTCCCGGGGGGGCCCCAGAGGATGAGCGACACGGGCTCCCCGCCGCGGCGCACCGCGTCGAACGGGCCGCCCGGTCCGAGGATCGCGTCCTGCCCCACGACTTCGTCGAACGTGCGCGGACGCATGCGCTCGGCGAGTGGCGGGCGGGACGATCCGGGGTCGAACAGGTCCATGTGGGCGAATCTCAGCCGGGAAGGTACGAGAGCTCGACCGTGCGCCGGCGCGGTCCGTCGAACTCGCAGAAGTAGACGTCCTGCCATCGGCCGAGCGCGAGCTTTCCCCCCGCGACCGCGATCGTGACGGACGGACCGACGAGCACGGCCTTGATGTGCGCGGCCGAGTTGCCCTCGGTGTGCCGGTAGTTCGCCTTCCAAGGAACGAGTCGGTCGAGCGCGCCGAGGAAATCGTGGAGCACGTCGGGATCCCAGCCTTCGTTCACCGTGACGGCCGCGGAGGTGTGGGGGACGAACACGTGGAGGAGCCCATCCGAGGCCGCAAGCCCGGTGAGCGCCTGCTCGATCCGCTCCTTGAGGAGGACGACCTGGTCGCGGGCCTCCGTCTCGAGCGTGAGCGAAGCCCGGCGGAGCCCGGCCGCGTTCATGCGGTCTCGCGGCCGCGCGCGGCGAGCGCGGCCTTCAAGCGCGCGAGCGCATCCTCGACGCTCGTCGGACGGCCCAGGCTCACGCCTTCCTCCTCGAGCCGCTGGAACAGCTCGACGATCTGGGGCGGCTCGATGTTCGACGCCTTGAGCATGGCCGCGTCCGCGAAGATCTCCTCGGGCGATCCGTGCGCGATGATCTCCCCACCGTGGACGAGCACGTAGACCGTGTCCGCGAGATCGGGAACCGTGTGCACGTCGTGGCTCGCCGTGATCATCGTCATGCCGTTCTTCCGGTGGAGCTCGTAGAGGAGGCTCGCGAGGTCGCTCTTCGAGCGCGGATCGAGGCCTTCGAACGGCTCGTCCATGACGAGGAGCTCGGGCTTGAGCACAAGGGCGCCCGCGAGAGCGACCTTCCGCTTCTCTCCTCCCGAGAGTGAGTGGCAGACCTTGTCGCGGAGATGCGCGATCCCGACTTCCTCGAGCACGGCATCCACCATCCGGTCGACCTCCGCCGTCGCGTAGCCGTAGTTCCGGGGCGAGAACGACACGTCGTCCCACACGGTGGGTGCGAGAATCTGCTCGTCCACGTTCTGGAGGACGACTCCCACGCGCTCTCTAATCTTGTTGAACGCGCGTGCGGGATTGACGCCGAAGACCGACACTTCGCCCTCGTCCGGCGCGAGGAGACCCAGGATGTGATAGAGGAGCGTCGACTTGCCGCTTCCGTTCGGGCCCAGGATCACAACGCGCCGGCCCTTCGGCACGACGAAGTCGAGCCCGCACAGGTGGACCTGTGTCTTGTCCGCGTAAATGTGGCGGACGCAGGAGACGCGGACGGCGATCTCTTCGTTCGTCATGATCCGATGCCCCGTTCGACCGCGAAGGCAACGACGAGCGCGAGCACGCCGAGCGCCGCGGGCCAGACGTCGACCACCTCGAAGTGCGCCCAGTGGCGGCAGCCGCACACGCGCCCCGAGTGTCCCCGCAATTGCATCACCGCATACAGCCGCTCGCTCCGGTCGAACGAATGGAGGACGAGCGTGCCCAGGCCCTCGCCGGCGTTCCGAAGGTCACGCGGAAATCCGCGGCCGGAGAGGCCGCCGCGGAGCCGGAGGGCGGCCCACATGCGCTCGGCTCGCCGCAACAGGTTGAAGAACGCGCGGTACGTGAGGAACAGGCCGTCCCCGACGAGCCGGGGCGTGACGCGCGAGATGGGCGCAAAGAGATCCGGGTACGGTGTCGTCGCAACAAGGAGAACGGCCGCGAGACTCCCGGCGAGCGAGCGCAGGAGAAGGAGTGCCGGCATCTGCCAGGTGCCGTCCCAGTTCGACAGGATGAAAAGACTCGAGAAGAGAACCGGATAGAGTCCGAGGAGGAGTGCGGGCCCGAGCGGAATCCGCGCGAACAGGAGGAGCGCGCACAGCGCGACGTAGAGGCCGCCCAGGTACGCAATCGAGTGGCTCGTCAGGATCGTGACGAGGAGCATGGCGACGAACGCCATCTTCGAGATCGCCGACGCGCGATGCCAGAGCGACCGGCCGCCCGAGGCCCAGCGATCGACGAGCGCGAGGTCCGACGTCATGGCACCCTCACCGGCGCGCCGAGCGGAGCGCCTCCCGGAACGGGAAGGAGCTCGGGTCTGACGCGTGCGAGAAACGAGATCACGCTCGCCGTGACGAGCGACTCGGCGACGAGGCCGAGCAGCCAGAAGGGCGAGGAGAAGAGCGCGAAGCGCCCGGTGGACGATGCGGCTTCAAGAAGCCCGTGCGCTCCGTGCGCGTCGTGCGAGCCGGGCGATCCCGTGAGCGGCCCGGCCAGAACGAGCACGAGCGAAAGGACGGCGATCGAGACCAGCACCGAGACGACGGCGGCAAACGCTGCCGCCCGGCCGGCCGGCGCGCGGCGCAGGAACAGCCGGTAGGCGGGTCGCGCGACGGCCGTTCCCGCCCCGAGCACGCACGCGTTCAGACCCACGACCGTGATCCCGCCGTGTCCGAGGAGCGCGAGTGTGGCATTCACGAGCGTGGCCGCGACGAACCCGAGACCCGGTCCGAGCAGAATGCCCACGACGGGCGCAAAGCTCAAATGTCCGATCGGACCGATCGGAACCGCGGACGCGGCGAGCATGAGCGCACCGAGCGCGCCGAGCAGCGTCAGTCGATCCGCGCGGTCCCCGCGATGGCCGTACGCCACGAGACCCACGCCGATCCCGGCGGCGACCAGGCCCGAAAGCCAGAGCCACACGGGAAGGATTCCGTCGGCCAGATGGAGATGGGTCACGCGCCTCCTTCCGAGGGTTCGTACGCCACGCACCAGCCTTCGACGCGCGACGCGCCGACTTCTTCGAGCGCGTGCACCGCCGCAAGGATCGTGCTGCCGGTGGTCACCACGTCGTCGACGACCGCGATCCGGCGCGCGCGCACGAGCCCGCTGCGCGCGACTTCGAACGCACCGGCCACGTTCGCCCGCCGCTCCCGCGCGCCAAGACTCGCCTGCTGCCGCGTCGCGCGCGTCCGGATGAGGACCCCGGCGTCGGGCACTCCGGCGCGGTCCGCGAACGCGCGTGCGAGGAGCGCGGCCTGATCGTATCCCCGCTCGCGCCGCCGCACGGGATGGAGCGGCACCGGCACCACGAGATCGGGCCGCGGGCGCCGGCCGGGCGAATCGATGAACGCCGGCGTGTCCCAGGCCGCGCGCGCGAGGGTCGTCCCGAGCTCCGGAGCGTCGCCGAACTTGAGCGCATGGATCTGCGCGCGCACCGGCTCGTTCCACACGAAGCCCGCGCGCAGCGTCACGTGTCCGGGCACGGGCCGCACGAGCCCCGGACAGCGCCGGGGTTCACCGCCGCGCGACGCGCACGGAAGGCAGAACGCCTCGCCGCAGTCCGCGCACGCCGCGGAGCACGCGTCGCACAAGGACAGCTCCCCCGCTTCGCCCTCCGCGAGAGAGCCTCCGCACGAGCCGCACGCAAGCGGGAACGCCGCGCGCACGAGGTCGACGGCCCACGCCGCGCACCGGGCACCGAGTGCGGTCAGCCGACCGGTCGCGCCGCCTCGGCCGCAAACGGATCCGACCATCGAACGGCCCCTTCGAGGGCGGAACGCGGGGGCTCTTCACCGAACCAGAACGCTTGCGCGAGCATCGCCTGCTCGATCAAGAGACCGAGCCCGTTCGCCGCCCGCCGGCCGATCGCCCGGAGCGACCGCATCCACGGCGTGGTCGCCGGATGATACAGGAGATCGATCCCCACTGCCGACTCGCCGAGCCACTCGGCGGGACAGGGCAGAGGATCGCCCTCCCGGCTGCCAAGCGGCGTGCACTGGACGACACGGTCCGCACGCGCGATCGATGCGCGCGCAGCCTCCGATCCCCACATGAGCACGGGGACCGCGCGCGCGCCGGAGAAGGCTGCGTGGCGGCCGGAGGCCGCACCCGGGTCCCGTGCGACGGCTTCGATCGCGCCCGCACCCGCGTCGAGGAGCGCGGGAACGAGGCCCGCAGCCGCACCCCCCGCGCCGAGGAGCGCGACACGCTTCCCGCGGACGGGCATCCCCGAACGCTCGAGAAAGCGCACGAAACCGGCGCCGTCCGTGTTCTCACCCGCGATCCGGCCGCCGGTGAAGCGGACGGTGTTCACCGCACCGGCCACGCGCGCGGCATCCGTCCGCTCCTCGCAGATTTCGTGGGCCACTCGTTTGAGCGGAGCGGTGAGGTTCGCGCCTCCGGCGCCCAGGGCCGCGAGCCCGCGGAGGACGGTCGCACCGCTCTCCGCCGGCACGTCGAACGCGAGGTAGACCGCGTCGCGTCCCCCCGCACGGAAGGCCGCGTTGTGGAGCGCGGGCGAGAGACTGTGGCGGATCGGATGCCCGAGCACACCGAAGAGCCGCGTCGAAGCTCCGGGGAGAGAGGAAGCGGAAGACGCCGCGCTCATGCGGGCGCCTGCGCCTGCTCCCGCGCCTGTGCCCGTGCCCGCCGGCCCGCAAGCACGAACAGGACGACTCCCACGACGAGCATCGCGAAGCCGAGAATCTCGCTGTCGGTCACCCGCAGGCCGGCCAGCGTGAACACGGTCGCGGATGGCTCGTAGTACCGGGTCGCGTCGATCGGAATGCGCACGAGCGCGAACAGGACGACGAACGCCCACCAGAGCTGGCCCGGACCCTTGAGGCGCGGTTTGAGCCACAGGAGCACGAAGTAGAGCGCGATCCCGGCGAGCGCGTTGTAGAGCTGCGAGGGATGGAGGAGCTCCCCCGGAAACTGGAGATCGGGCGGTGAGCTGCTCGGAAAGCGCATGCACCAGGGGGCGTGCCCGGGCAATCCGAAGCAGCATCCGTTCAGGAAACAGCCGATGCGCGCGATGCCCGCGCCGAGAGCGACCGAGGGGGCAAGCGTGTCGGCCGTGATTCCCATCGGAAGTCCGACCTTCGCCATGTAGAGAAAGCCCGCGATCGTCCCGAGGGCGAGCCCTCCGTAGAGCGTGAGCCCGCCCTCCCACACGCGGAGGGTCGCGAGCGGATCGCTCGCGAACTCGGAGAGGTGCGTCAAGACGTAGAACGCCCGCGCCCCGATCATCGAGGAGACGAGGATCACGAGGATCAGGTTGACGAGCTTCGTGTCGTCGAGGCCGCGCTTCCGGCCCTCGCGCAGAGCGAGCCACGCGCCCACGCCGAACGCGAGCGCGAGCATGAGGCCGAACGAGCGGATGTGGAACGGTCCGAACGAAAAGATCTCAGGATACAAGTGGCTGGAAGCCTCCGTCAGTACTCATGGCGCCTGAGTCCGATGTTGAGCAGGAGGCCGATCTGCAGGCAGTTCATGACGAGCGCGGTTCCACCGTAGGAGAGGAGCGGAAGCGGCACGCCCGCCACCGGCGCCCAGCCGAGAGTCATCAGGATGTTCACGAGCACATGGTAGAAGAAAACCGACACCACGCCTACTGCGACGAGCGAGGCGAAAGCGTTGCGCGCGGTTTGCGCAATCCATAGCCCGCGGAACACGACGATCGCAAAGAGAAGCAGCGCGAGCGCCGTTCCCCAGAAGCCGAGCTCCTCCCCGAGCACCGAGAAGATGAAGTCCGTGTGCTTCTGCGGCAGGAACTGGAGCCCCTTCTGCGTGCCTTCGAGGTAGCCGCGCCCGAGCGCCCCGCCGGAGCCGATCGCGATCTGCGACTGGATGACCTGGTAGCCCGCGCCGGTCGGATCCTCGCCCGGGTTCAGGAACGTTTCGATGCGCCCCCTCTGGTAGGGCTCGAGGCTGTTCCAGATGTGAGGGAGCCCGATGAGCACGGCTCCGTTCACGACCAGGAGCAGGATGAGCATCGGCATCCGCGGCCTCGCCCACGCGAGGATGACGAGGAACAGGAGCACGAACGGCCACTCGGAGCGCGTGAGGAAGAAGAGCACGACTGAGAGCACGGGCGAGAGCGCGAGCACGAGCGAGGAGAGCGGCATCCCGGCCCAGAACATCATGGCGACGAAGAACACGAAGAACGAGAGCGACGTCGCGAGGTCGGGCTCCTTCATGACGAGCGCCATCGGCACGGCCGTGATGAAAAACGGAATGATCCAGTTGCGCGCGCGTGTCAGATCGAGCCGATGCTGATCGAGGTGGCGCGCGAGGAGAAGGATCGTGAAGAGCTTCGCGATCTCGGACGGCTGGAAACGGATCGACCCCACTCCGAGCCAGCGCTTCGCCCCATAGACCTCGATCCCGACGAAGAACACGAGCACGAGGAGCACCATCGAGACCGCGTAGCCGAACCAGGCGAGCGTGTCATAGGCGCGGTAGTGGAGCGCGGCCACGATGTAAGCGCACACGACGCCGATCCCCAACCAGGAGAGCTGCCGCAGGTGGAAGCCGGGATGCGCCGAGCCCGGGTGGGACGTTGCGCTGTAGACGAGCGCGATCCCGAGCGCGGCAAGGCCGAGCACGGCGGCGATGAGCACCCAGTCGAGCTGCCGGAGCGCGCGTCGATCCACGAGCGGTATCGCCATTCCCTCGCCTCCTAGTCCCCGAGCAACGAGTCGGGCAGGACGGGCCCCGGCAGAACGGGATCGAGCCCGACCGGCCCGCCGCGCAGCGCGACGAGCGAATCGCGCTTCGCGGCCGCGGCCTTCGAGGCCGCCAGCAACTGGGGCGCGAACTCGGCTGCGAGCGCCTTTTGCGCAATCGGGGCCGCGGTCGAGCCGCCGTGCCCGCCGTTTTCGACCACGACCGCAACCGCGATCGTCGGTGCTTCGACCGGCGCGTAGCAGATGAACAAGGCATGATCCTCGCCCTGCGGATTCTGCGCGGTGCCGGTCTTCCCGGCGACCCGCACCCCCGGCACGCGTGCCGCGCCCCCGGTTCCAGCCGCGACGACCTGTTCCATCGCGCGCGAAAGCGCGTCCCACGTGTCCTCGGGCAGCTTGAGCGCGTTCTTCGGCTCCGGGCGGATCGGCCGTCCGACGCCCGAGATCGGCTCGACGACGTTCTCGACCACGTGCGGCCGGACGAGCTGGCCACGGTTCGCCACGGTCGCGGCGATCTCCGCGAGCTGGAGCGGCGTGAGCAGGTTCTCCCCCTGTCCGATCGCGAGGTTCAGGGTCACGCCGAGCGTCCACTTTCCGGCGCCCCGCCGGCGGTCGAAGTAGCGTGTCGTCGGGACGAGCCCCCCGCGCTCCTGCGGGAGATCGATCCCCGTCTTTTCGCCGAGACCCATGCGTTGGGCCCAGGTTGCGAGGCGGTCGATGCCGACACGGAGTCCGAGCTGGTAGTAGTACACGTCGCACGACTGCGCGAGTGCGGGCGTGAGGTCCATCGAGCCGTGGCCGGAGTGGTTCCAGCACCGATAGTAGCGCCCGCCGTAGCGATAGCCGCCGCCGCACGACGCCGGGAAGCGCGTCTTGGGAGTGATCTCCCCTTCTTCGAGCCCTGCGAGCGAGGTGACGACCTTGTACGTCGAGCCCGGCGGATACGCGGACTGGATCGAGCGGTTGAGGAGCGGATACGAGCGATCGTCCATGAACTGCTGCCAGCGCGCGCGCGTCAGGCCGCGCGCGAACTCGTTCGGATCGAACGTCGGGCGGCTCACCATCGCGAGCACGCCGCCCGACCGCGGATCGATCGCGACCGCGGCACCGCACGCGACGTTCGCCATCGCGTCCTCGAGCGCCTGCTGCACGTCGAGATCGAGCGCAAGCCTCAGATCCTCACCCGGACGCGGCGCGACCGGCGGCACGCCTTCGAGCTCCCCGACTCTCCGGCCGAGCGCGTTCACCACGATGTACATGTGTCCGTCCTCGCCGCGCAGCTCCTCCTCGTAGGAGCGCTCGAGGCCGGAGCGGCCGATCAGGTCGCCGATCCGGTAGCCCTTCCCCTTCCGCTTCGCGAGCTCCTCCTCGTTGATCTCCCCGGCGTAGCCAAGAAGGTGCGCCGCCCCGCGGCCGAGCGGATACGAACGCCGCGGGGAGACGACCACCTCGATGTGCGGCAGGTCCGCGCGCAACTCCTCGATCTGCGACACGACGAGTGGATCCACGTCCTGGCGGAAAGGCGTCGACATGCCCGTGCGCACCGCCCGGTGGACCACGTCGTTGAGCGCCGCGCGCGGCATGCCGAGCACGCGCTCGAGGAGCTTCGCCTGTTCGTTCGAAAGGGAGTCCGGACCTTTCTTCTCGAAGTCAGGCGGCCGGTAGACGATCGAAAAGGCGGGTGCGTTGTCCGCGACGAGCCGTCCGTGCCGGTCGAAGATCCGGCCGCGCGGCGCGCGCACGACCTCGAGGCGCACGCGATTCTGCTCGGCGAGCTGCAGGTAGTAGTCGTGCTTGACGATCTGGAGCCGGGTCGTCCCCGCCACGAGGGTCGTGAACCCGATCGCCATGAACGCGGCCAGCACGGCCGCGCGGCGGTTCCTAGTTTCCCGGTTTAGCTGCGGCCGCGCCATGCGCCAGGAAGTTCGGCGCGCCGAGTGCGCGCGCGATCAGGTAGAGGATGGGCCCCAGGATCGCGGTGTACGCGGAGCGGGCGAGGACCGTGAGCGGAACGGCGGTGAGCCACGAGCCGAGATCTCCTCCGACGGCGAACAGGGTGCGAAGCGCGAGCACGAGAGCGGTCGCGACGAAGAGCACGACGAACTGCGCGGGCGGACGCTCCCGGTGCAGGCTCGCCCCGATGCTCCCCACGAGGAAGCCTACCGCGGCGAGCGCGCCCGCCGTCAATCCAAGGAAACGTCCGGTCTCCGCGTCGCCCACGAGCCCGACCAGGAATCCCGCGAGCACGCCGGCGAGCGGTCCGCCGGCGAGCGCCCAGTACACGACGACGAGCGACAGGAAATCCGGAGTCACACCGCCGATTGCGAGGAGCCGCCCCGCCGACGCGCGCGCGAGCAGTCCCGCGATCGTCCACAGAATGAGGAGTCCGAACACGCCGCGCGCCATGTCAGTGCCTCGTGCTGTCGGAGCGTGCGGGAACGGAGGAACCGGCGGGGCCTCCCGGGACGGCCCTGCTCGTGGTATCGGCACGCGGCACCACGGGCCTCGACCACCACGCGCTGTTGACCGTCCCGGTCGCGACCAGGACCTCGCGGGCCCGGGTCAGCGGCGCGAGCGGCTCGACCCGGATCTCGGACAGGAGTCCGGTCGCCTCGCGCCCCACCCGGGTCACCCGCCCGATCGGGATCCCCGGCGGCAGGACGATCGACGTGGCCGAGGTCACGATGCGCTGGCCGACGCGCACGGTGTCGGTCAGCGGCACGGCCGTCAGATAGAGGCCGGGCACGGGGTTGAACCGGAACTTGACCACCCCGCGCACCCCCGTGCCGACGACCTCGGCCGCGACCGGCGCGTTCGGGTCGGTGAGGAGTGCCACGCTCGAAGTCGTCGCGTCCGCGCGGGTGACGCGTCCGATGAGCCCTTCGGGGGCGAGGACGGCCTGTCCGACGGCCACCCCCGCCATCGTTCCTGCCCCGAGATGAAACACGATCGGCCACGGCTCGCCCGCGACGCCAACGACCTGCACGGGCTTGAGCATCGGCCCCCCGCGCTCCGCGAAGCCGAGAAGCGACCTGAGGCGACGGTTCTCGAGCCCGGCGTCCACGAGGCGCCCCTGCTCGATGCGGAGGGCTGCGACTTCGGAGCGCAGGCGGGTGACCTCGACGCGCGCGGTGGCCACGCTCTCGGCCCAGCGAAGGAGCGCGTTGGCGGGCGCCATGAGCGCGACCGTGACGCCGGTCAGGGCCTGGGTGGGAAGGCGGTTGCCGAAGAGAAGGAGAAACACGGACACGATTTCAACGACTACGAGGATGACCGCCGCCTGGCGGTCCACCGACGGGGGGCCGGCCATTCGGCTCAGTCCTTGTGGCCGTGGATGATCACCTTCTCGTACAGCTCCTGGTTCTCGAGGATCGTTCCCGCGCCCCGCACGACGCAGGTGAGCGGGTCGTCGGCGACGCGGATGTTGAGGTTCGTGACCTCGCGCAGGAGGAGATCGAGCCCGCGCAGGAGCGCTCCGCCGCCCGTGAGGAAGATGCCGCGGTCCACGATGTCGGCCGCGAGCTCGGGCGGCGTCTGCTCGAGCGACTCGCGAAGCGCGTTGACGATGTTGCCGACCGGCTCCTGGAGCGCTTCGCGGATCTCGACCGAGGAGATGCGGAGCGTGCGCGGAATGCCGCGGACCAGGTCGCGTCCCTTGACCTCCATGTCGAGCTCTTCGGGAAGCGGGAATGCCGAGCCGATCTCGATCTTGATGCGCTCGGCGGTCTGCTCGCCGATCAGCATGTTGTACGCCTTCTTCGCGTAGTTCGCGATCGCCTCGTCCATCTCGTCACCGGCCACGCGGATCGACGTCTTGTTCACGATGCCGTTGAGCGCGATGACCGCGATCTCGGTCGTGCCGCCGCCGATGTCGACGACCATGTTGCCGGTCGGGCTCGACACGGGAAGCTGGACGCCGATCGCCGCGGCGATCGGTTCGTACACGAGCAGGACCTCGCGTGCCCCGGCGCGCTCGGCCGAGTCGATCACCGCCCGGCGCTCGACCTCCGTGATGCCGGACGGCACGGAGATGATGATGCGCGGGCGCACGAGGAACTTGTGCTTCTGACACTTGTGGATGAACTCGCGGAGAAGATCTTCCGTGACCTCGAAGTCGGCGATCACGCCGTCCTTGAGCGGGCGCACGGCCGTGATCTCCTCGGGCGTGCGGCCAAGCATCATCTTCGCTTCGGCGCCGACCGCCAGGACCTTGTCGGTGGTGCGATCCACGGCGACGACCGACGGCTCGTTCAGCACGATGCCGCGGCCCTTTACAAAGACGAGTGTGTTCGCCGTGCCGAGGTCGATCGCGACATCGGTCGAGAGAAACCCCATCAGGTTGTGCAGAAACGTCATCGGCCTCATGGCATCTCCGTCCTGGGCGCCTTCCGTGCGCTACGTTTCTATATCGACCGGATGGGGTGGGTGCGGTGGGTAAAAGGATCTCGCCGTCACGAGACCCCGGGGATACGACCCCGGAACACCCCTCGACGAGGCAATCTAGCAAAGCCGTCCGGCACTCGCAACCGTGGGCGTGGCAGCGCTTTCTGCTGGAGAATGGCAGCGGTTTCGGGGTATCGTCGAGCGACGTGCGTCTGCCCGACCGTAGCGCCCTCCCCCGCTCCGCGGCACTCCTCTGCCTCGCCGTGGCCGTGGCCCTGGCGTCCGCATCCGGGCCGCGTTCTTCGCGCGCGCAAGGCCTTTCCGCCATTGATTCGATTCGTTACGCCGACTCCGTCGCACTCGCCGAGACCCTTCGCGTCCAGGACTCGGTCCGGGTCGCCGACTCGCTCGCCTTCGAGGCGGAGGCGGCCGAGACCGAGGCGTCGTTCGGCGCAACCGGGCAGCGCAGCATCCTTGACCGCTCCCGAGGGCCCGGAGCGGGAATCTTCGGCTATAACTCGACCTACTCGATCAATCGCACGAACCGGAACTGGAGCCAGGGCGCGGACATCAACGTCGAGAGCGGCAGGTTCCAGATCGGAAACGTGACGACCGTCAACATCGGACGTGAGACCCGGGTCGGCCGCGTGAGCCGGAACCGGCAGACCCGGAGCGAGATGGCCTACCGCGTCTCGCCCTGGCTTCGGATCGGGGGCGGGTTCGGGCTCCAGCGGCTCTCGGACGAGGCCCAGACCGCGAACTTCACGCCCATCGAGCAGGCGAACGACGACGTATCCGCCCAGCTGCGCTTCAACCGCAAGTTCGGTGACTACCCGGTGATCGGGCTCGCGTCGTTCGGCTATCTCAACAACGAGCAGTTCACCCAGCAGAGCGAGGGCACGACGTTCAGCTTCTACGGCGGCACGTCACGCGCATTCCGCGGCGGCTCGACCGTGAATCTCGACGTCTCGCAGCTCATCTCGAAGTTGACCTCGACCGTGAGCGACGACCCGACGTACCTCCAGGACGACCGGAACCAGAACACGGACATCAAGGTCTCCTCGAACCTGAGGCTCAAGAGCTGGGTCTCGGCCGACGCTCGCCTCGGCGCCATGCGATCGACCGTGCAGCGGCCCGCGCGCATCTTCGAGGATCCGACGGATCCCGATGCCGTCACGGTGGTCCCCGAGCGCGTGAACGGCCGGACCGACGCGGCCGATGCGGCACTTCACTTCACGCTCCCCCAGCGCACGGCAATCAACGTGAGCGGAAGCCTTTCGCGCAACAACCAGATCTACACCGCCGAGCCGGAGCGTTCGTCGGTCGCCCAGCGACGATCGATTGCCGCCGATGCGCGGCGGTTCATCTACGGGACCGACGCCGGCATCGTGTTCGAGAACTCGATCACCGACAACGACTACACGCGGCGGGACCCGGGTTATTTCGAGTCGAGCCTTCAGCGCCGGCTCGAGGGGAACTTGAACCGGCCGATCGGACCGCGCACCACGGGGCGCGCGACGGCCGGGATCTATCTCACGCAGCGGCGATACGAGGACTTCAGCTCCTCGCTCGTGGGGGCGGCGCCGCCTTCCGATCAGGATCAGTTGCGCATCCGCGGACAGCTCAATGTGACCTATCGCCCGGGGACCCGCTTCGACACCGGTCTCACGCTCGGCCTCGAGCAGAACGAGCTCATCAACATCGCTCGCACGGCCTCGATCAACAACGCGACGCTTCGGACGTACTCCGTGACGTGGAACTGGAGCGCCCGGCCCGGGTCGATCTGGTCGGTGAGCCAGAACAACACGGCTTCGGCCGCACAGCAGTACTTCACGTTCAGTCCGGAGCGCGATCAGCTCTCGTTCATCTACAATCTGAGCACGCTCGTCACGACCCAGCTTTCGCCCAAGGTGCGGCTCGACTTGAACCATCTGCTCCGGCTCCAGTCGCGCGGCTCGTTCCGGCAGGACGCCGACGTGCGCCGGTTCGGGAAGGCGAGCGAGTTCAACACGAAGGATCTGAGCCTGCGCTTGCAGTACGGCGCCGCACCCTGGCTCACGGTGGAGGCGCAGGAGCGTCTGGCCGTGAATCCGACCTTCACGGTGGCCGAGGGCCTGAGCACGAAGACGAATGAGACGCGGCGGACCGAGTTCACGGCCACGGCGCGCTTCAACTACGCGTTTTCGCCGCGCGCCGGGATCAACGGCGACGTTCGCCGGACGCTCGCGACCGACCGCACGCTCACGTTCGGCGCCGCGCCGACCGATCGGGCGGTCAACAACGACTACTGGGTGGGGACGGCATCCATGAGAGTGAGCTTCTGATGACAAAATCGAGTTCCGCAGCACTCGCGTTGGCTCTTGCGATCGCGCTGTCGGGAGCGGGTTGCGGGCTCTTCGACACGGCCCAGCCCGAGCCGCCCACCACCGGCGATGGCGGGCTCCCGCCCGACTTCACGACCCCCGAGAGCACGCTCGCGACGCTCGCCCGTTCGGTGCATGACCGCAACGTCACGAACTACGGGCAGTGTATCGCGGACACGGTCCTCGAGAGCCGCGAGTTCTTCCAGGAGTTCGATCCGGCGGATGCGACTGCATGGCTGGAGAATCATCCCGATCTCCCCGTGCCGTGGATCCGGGAGCGCGAGCTCACGTTCTTCAATCAGTTCATCGCGAACTCGGATTTCTCCGGGAACTTCTACGACGTCTACTTCTCCCCCGATCCGCGCGGCGACGTGAACATCAGCGACAGCAAGCGAATCCTGAACCGCATCTACCGCGTCTGGTCCGGAAATTCCCCGGTCTGCGCGGGCTCGGCGGGGTTCACGCTCGAGCGGATCGGTCTCGCCGGCGACTTCAAGATCACCTACTGGGAGGACCGCAGGGACACGGCCGACGTGAGAACCTGGGGAACCGCACGGCTCAACGGAAGATAGGGTCCTCATGTGGCTCGTTAAGTCCTTGCCGCAACGTGCCGACAACGACGAAGGGGACGTTGCGAAACGCATCGAAGGGGCCGGAGAGGCCGCGCCCCGTCGAGCGATGAGGGTTCGTGTGCGTTGACAGCTCAGGCTTCGATCGCGTATCCTCATGCTTACCTGAGAGTTCTGTGCACGCCCTCGCACAGTTTCGGAGTGTCCCCAAAACCATGCGGGGTATCGATTTCATGCGCTTTTCCGGCTTTCCGCGTCGCACGCTGATCGCCCTCCTCACAGCCTTCGTCCTCCCGCTCGCGGCGGGATGCAGCAGTAATCCGTTCGATCCGCCGCCTGACGACGGGGGTGGCGGACTGCCCGACGACACCCCGCTCAACGACTCGCCGCAGAACACGATGACTCGATTCGAGCGCACCTACGAGTACCAGGTGCTCCCGGAGTACGAGCTACTGTTCGCGGCCAACTTCCGCTTCATCTTCTCGAGCCAGAGCGATCCGGATCTCGTGACGCAGTACGGGACGAACTGGAGCAAGCCGGACGAGATCGAGTCGACCGGACACCTGTTCGACGGGTTCACGAACAACGAGGGCGATCCGATCCCGGGCGCGACGCGGATCGACATGAGCTTCGCGATCACGCCGAGCTACGGGGATCACCCGAGCTTCGACGCCGATTCGCTCGCGTACTACGAGTGGGTCGTGGTCCCGCGGCTCGTGCTCGAGATCGAAGTTCCGGGTTCGCCCGAGCCGCTTGTTTATTCGATCGATGCGCGTCAGGAGTTCTAT
>JBOHUC010000076.1:0-30034 GCA_050733935.1 Candidatus Eiseniibacteriota bacterium
AAGCCCGGCTGGGGCGTGGTCTTTGCGTCCTTGGCCGGATCTTCCTCGGGAGGAAGATCGGCCGCACCGGGATAGAGCTCCTCGGCACGATCGCGGCACTTCTGCGCCTCGTCCATGAGGGCGCGCGTCTCGAACGCGCGCGCGGCACGAATCAGCGCGCGCGAAGCCTTGACCTTCTCGCCTTCGAGATTCCACAGCTCGCCGAGGCGCTCAGGGATCTTCGGATCGTCGGGGAGAAGACGCGACGCGAGCTCGAGCGCTTCCGCGGCCTCGCTCCGGCGATCGTGTCCGAGCTCGAGATCGGCGTACTGCTGATAGAAATTCGCGGCGTCGGTGGCGAGTCCGTCCTGCGCGTGCAGCTCAGCCAGCGACTTGAGCGTCTCGAGCTGGCGGAGGTTGAGCCGGAGCATCTTCTTGCAGACGGCGATCGCGTTCTTGACCAGGCCCGCCTTGCGATAGGCCGCGGCCGCTTCCTGATAGCGACGCCCCGCCTCGTCGAGCATGCCCTTCTTGAAATAAAGGTCGCCCAACGTGACGTGCGTGTACGGATCGCTATCGTCCGCGGAGAGGAGCTTCTGATACTCCTCGACCGCGCGATCGAGATCGCCGTTCTGGACGAAGCGTTGGGCTTTTCGCTTGATCTCGAGAGTCTTTTCCAAGCCTTCCCCTCCGCCGCCAATGCGGCGTCAGGCGGTGCGTTCCGTCGCTTCGGCGAAGGCCTTACGGGCCTCCACGAGGGCCTCCTCGGCGTGACGTGCGAGCTCGCCAACGCGTGCCGCCACGGCGTCTTTATCGGCTCCGGCAGGCAGGTTCTTCAGGTTGATTTCGACATTGCAAAGTGCCGACTCGCAGGCGGCGCGGGCCAGAGCGGCCGCCGTGGCCCCGTCGGAGGCGGCATTCGGGTTCCCGATCCGGACGATGCGGGCGGCGAGACGGGCCACCTGAGTCGCGGTTTCCGCGGTTTCGAGCGGTACGCGTGTGGCCTCCCAGGTCGCGTCCTCGATGGCCTTCTCCCGGTTTTCGGCCTCGGCCGGCGTGCCTTGAGGAAGCCGGAAGGCCGCGAGCACCCGATCGAACGCCTGGCTGTCGCGCCGCATGAGGCCGGTGAGCCTCCGCCGCCAGGCCTCTGAGTCGTCCTTGATGGCTTTCACCTCTTCCTGAACGGATGCGTGCTTCTTCTTGCCGAGTGTCAAGTTACAGACCATGGTCACGAGCGAGGCGGCAAGCGCTCCGCCGAGGGCCGCCGCGGTCCCACCCCCCGGCGTCGGGCTGCCGGACGCCACCTCGTCCAGGAATCCGCCGAGGGACACCCCCTCGCCCACCGGCGGATGCTGCATGCGGATCTCGAGCACCTGATCGCGCCTGAAGTTCTCGAGCCTCAAGTGATGCTCGGCCGCATCGAGCATCGCAGCCTGCGGGACGAGGCCCACCACTTCGCAGCCGGTCACGTACGTGCCCCAGCGCTTCGCTTCGTCGTCGATCAGGGCGAGCACGCGGTGGATCGGGGTCCCGTCCGTGTTCACGAGATTCATCGAGACCTGCGCCTGCCGGCCGTCGCGAATCGAGAAGCCGAGCGCCTTCACGTAGCGAAGCCCGCCGTCCCCGAAGCGGATGGCCTTCGCGATCCGCTTCGCGACCGCGACGTCGGCGGTCGCGAGGTTCGCGTTGAACGCGACGAGCGGCCGCCGCGCGCCGATCGCGACTGCTCCGGCCGTCGGGTGCACCGCATTCGGCCCGAAGTCGGGAACGCGCGCCGGATCCTTGCCGACGAGCTCACGCAGGCCTTCGAACTCGCCGCGCCTCACGTCCGCCAGATTCTCGCGCTCGGGACGCGTAGCGGCAGCTTCGTACAGGAAGACCGGGACCTTGAGCTCCTCTCCCACGCGCTTCCCGAGCGTGCGCGCGAGTGCGACGCAATCCTCGAGCGTCACGCCGTCGACCGGGACGAACGGGACCACGTCGGTCGCGCCCATGCGCGGGTGCTGCCCCCGATGGCCGTTCAGGTCGATGCGCTCGGTCGCGAGCCGGATCGCACGGAACGCTGCCTCGACGCATGCCTCGGGCTCGCCCGCGAACGTGACGACCGAGCGGTGATGGTCGGCGTCCATCTCGGAGTCGAGCAGCACGACGCCCGGGACGGTCGAGGCCGCGGCGACGAGCGCTTCGACGAGCTCGCGGTCACGGCCTTCGCTGAAATTCGGGACGCATTCGACGATGCGGGACATGCGAGTCCTTTCCGCGTTGGGGGAAGTCAGTCGGAGGTCACGATGTTCTGAAACCGGCCGCCCTCGTAGTAGTGCATCACGGCGGTCTTCTCGAAGATCACGTGCTCGAACGCCTCGTGCGCGAGAACGATCGTCGTCTCGGCCTCGGTCCACGCGACCGGGACGCGCCCGGCCGGGACATGCATCAGGAAGTCCCCGAGGCGCTCGCGTGGACCACGCCCGGGCCCCGGGTGCCGGCTGATTTCCATGACGCGCGGAGTGGTGGAGTCGGCAAGAACGGCCACGATGCAGATGACCGAGTCCCCCGAGTGCCCGTGCAGCGCGGCATCGATCCGGCCGTCTCCATCGAAGTCTCCGAGGATCGCAAACGGCACCTGCTTTGCGCTGAGCTCGTAGCGCCACTCCCCGCTCTCGAAGATCCGGGATGAATAGTCGTGGCGCTCGAAGACCTGGAACGCAGCGTCGTGGGTTCGGAGCGCCCCGCGCATCGGGCCCGGCAGGTGGAGCTTCGGCCCGCCTTCGGCGGCGAAGAAGTGGGGCTCCGATCGATCGGCGCAACCCGTCGCGGCCAGCGGGAGGCCCGCGAAAGGACTCGCGAGGAGACTCGCGAGAAGGAGCCGCCCGATGCTCTCGCTCGAAGAACGCTTCATCGCACCAGAGCCGGCTCCCCGGCCTGCGTGTCGCGCGTGATCACGCGCTTCCCCCTTCGAAACACGTCGCGCGCGAGCGGCGCCCCCATGTGATACGAGAGCGTGCGGGCGTCGGGCGCGTCCCAGATCACGATGTCCGCGTCGGCCCCGGGGCGCAGGCATCCGATGCGCCCGGCCCGCCGAAGCGCTCGTGCGGCGGCTTCGGTCGCGCCGATCAGCGCTTCGTCCGGAGTCATGCGATAGAGACGGCACGCGAGTCCCATGCAGAGGACGAGCGAGTCCACGGTCGAGGTGCCCGGATTGTAATCGGTCGCGATCGCGGTCGGAACCGAGTGTGCGCGCAGCGAAGCCAGAGGCGGCACCGGCCCGCCGAGCGTGAGCGTGGCGCCGGGCAGGAGCACAGCCACCGTTCCCGCGCGCGCGAGTGCGGCAATCCCGGCCTCCGAAGCATGATCGAGGTGATCGGCGGAGACCGAACCCAGGTCGGCCGCGAGCTTCGCTCCCCCCCCGTCGCTCAGCTGATCGACGTGGAGCCGGAGGGCGAGGTGCGCGTCGCGCGCCGCCTTCGCAAGCCGCCGGGCGTCCGCGGGCTCGAACGAGCCGCGCTCGATGAACGCGTCCACGAACTCCGCGTGTCCGTGATCCTGGGCTTCGATCGCGACCGGAATCGCGACCTCCTCGAGGTACGCTTCGCGCCGGTTGCGATACTCAGGCGGCACGACGTGTGCCGCGAGGACGGTTCCAATCACCGAAAGCGGGGTCTCGCGTCGCACCCGGGCGCCGAGCGCGAGCAGGCGCAGCTCCCCCTCGCGCGTCAGGTCGTAGCCCGACTTCGCCTCGATCGTCGTCACGCCGCCTTCGAGCATGCGCCAGGCGGTCGCGGTCGCGCGCGCGAGCAATTCTTCGTCGCTCGCCGCCCGCGTCGCGGTCACGGTCGAGAGAATCCCGCCGCCGCGTTTTGCGATCTCTTCGTAGCTCGCGCCCGCGAGGCGCTTCTCGAACTCGCCCGCGCGGTCGCCCCCGAAGACGAGGTGTGTGTGCGCGTCGACGAGGCCCGCGGTCACCGCATGGCCCGACGCGTCGAACACCAGCTCGGGCTCCCACTCGTCGAGCACTTCCTCGGTCGGCCCGGCTTCGACGACCTCGCCGTCGAGCCACGCGACCGCCCCGTCTGCGTAACGCTCGAGCCGGAATCCGGGTCCGAACGCGGGCGAGGCCGGATCGAGCCCGACCGTGAGCTCGGCTGCGTGAACGATCGCTCCGTCGGCGCGCGCGCGTTTCACGAGTCGCGCGTCCCCGGCGCGCCCGGCCCGCCCGGTTGCGACGGCGGCGGATCGATCGCGGGCAGCGCGAGCCCGGTCTGTCGCGCGTGGGCGATCGCCTCGGCGTAGCCCGCATCCGCGTGCCGCACGACGCCCGTGCCCGGATCGTTCGTGAGCACGCGCTCGAGACGGCGATCCGCGGCCTCAGTGCCGTCGGCCACGATCACCATGCCCGCGTGCTGGGAGAGCCCGATCCCCACACCGCCGCCGTTGTGGATCGACACCCAGGTCGCGCCGCTCGCTGTGTTCAACATCGCGTTCAGGAGCGGCCAGTCGGCGATCGCGTCCGAGCCGTCCTTCATCGATTCGGTCTCGCGATACGGGGAGGCGACCGATCCCGTGTCGAGATGATCGCGCCCGATCACGATCGGCGCCTTGACGCGCCCCTCGCGCACGAGCCGGTTGAACGCAAGGCCCGCGCGGTGGCGCTCGCCGTAACCGAGCCAGCAGATCCGGGCGGGCAGCCCCTGGAACGGCACCTTCGCTTCGGCAAGCGGGAGCCAGCGCTGGAGCACGCGATCGTCCGGGAAGAGATCGAGGAGCGTGCGGTCGGTGACGCGAATGTCCTCGGGATCGCCCGACAGCGCGGCCCAGCGGAACGGACCCTTGCCACGGCAGAAGAGCGGGCGGATGAACGCGGGCACGAAGCCCGGATACGAGAACGCGGTCGCACGATCGAGGCCCCCCTCGACCGCTTCGCCCCTGAGGTTGTTCCCGTAGTCGAAGACGATGGCCCCCTGACGCTGGAACTCGACCAGGGCGGCGACGTGCGTGACCATTGAGGAGCGGGCGAGCCGCACGTACTCCTTGGGATTCTTCGTGCGGAGCGCGATCGCCTGATCGAGATCGAGTCCCGCGGGCACGTATCCGCCGAGCGGATCGTGCGCGGACGTCTGATCGGTGGCGGCATCGGGGATGACGCCGCGCAGGAGGAGCTCGGGCAGGACCTCGGCCGCGTTCCCGAGGAGGCCGATCGAGAGCGCCCGTCCCTCGGCGCGTGCTTCGGCACAGAGCTCGAGCGCGTCGTCGAGCCGGTCGGCGCGGCGGTCGCAGTAGCCGAGCGCGATCCTGCGGTCGAGCCGTGCGGGGTCCACTTCGACCGCAAGGCACACGCCGCCGTTCAACGTGACCGCGAGCGGCTGCGCGCCGCCCATTCCTCCGAGGCCGGCCGTGACGACGAGTCGTCCCGCGAGCGTGCCCCCGAAGTGTTGCGCGGCGCATTCGGCGAACGTCTCGAAGGTCCCCTGGACGATCCCCTGCGTGCCGATGTAGATCCACGAGCCCGCGGTCATCTGTCCGTACATGAGGAGTCCGCAGCCCTCGAGCTTCCAGAACTCGTCCCAGTTCGACCAGCGGCCGACCAGGTTCGAGTTCGCGATCAGGACCCGCGGCGCGTCCTCGTGCGTCCTGAACCGCCCGACGGGCTTTCCGCTCTGGACGAGGAGCGTCTCGTCGTTTCCGAGATCCCGGAGATGGGCGACGATGCGCTCGAACGCGTCCCAGCTCCGCGCCGCGCGCCCGGTGCCGCCGTAGACGACGAGATCCTCCGGGCGCTCGGCGACCTCGGGATCGAGGTTGTTCATGAGCATGCGGAGTGCGGCCTCCTGCTGCCAGCCGCGGCAGGAGATGGCACTTCCGCGCGGCGCGCGCACGGTGCGGGCCCCGACGCTCATGACCGCACGCTCACGATCGCGCCCCCGCGAGCGTTCCATTCGGCAGGAACGGGCGCACCGCCGCCGTGAACGCTCCGTCGAGCAACGCCTGCGCGAGGCGCTCGAGATCCTTGCCGAGCGGCCGGTCGTCCTCGACCGCCGGGACGAGCGCGCGCACGGCCGCGAGCACCTGGGCGGTCCCGCGCCCGGGCACGAGCGGCTTCCGGAACTCGAGCGCCTGAGCGCCCGCGAGCAGCTCGCAGGCGACGATGCGGGCCGCATTCTCGAGCACGGCGCGCGCCTTGCGCGCGGCGATCGGCGCCATGGACACGTGATCCTCCTGCCCGGCCGACGTCGGGATCGAGTCGACTGTCGCCGGGAAGCAGAGCGTCTTGTTCTCGGAGACGAGTGCGGCCGCCGTGTACTGGACGAGCATGAGGCCCGAATGAAGCCCGGGCCGCGCCGTGAGGAACGCAGGCAGCCCCGCGGAGCGCTTCTCGTCGGTGAGGAGATCGATCCGTCGCTCGGCGATCGAGCCGATCTCGGCGAGCGCTGCGGCCACGTGGTCGGACGCGAGCCCGACGTACTGGGCGTGGAAGTTCCCGGAGGAGATCACTTCGTCGCCATCCGCGAACACGAGCGGGTTGTCGGTCGCCGCGTTCATCTCCCGCTCGACGGTCGCGCGCGCATACGCGAGCGCATCGAGGCTCGCCCCGACGACCTGCGGCACGCAGCGAAGCGAGTACGGATCCTGGATGCGGTCGCAGTCCTCGTGCGACGCGATTACGGCACTTCCTTCGGTGAGGCCGATCAGCGCCCGCGCCACCGCCGCCTGCCCCGCGTGCGGCCGCACCGCCATCGCGCGCGGATCAAACGCGCGCACGGAACCGAGGAGCGCCTCGATTGAGAGGGCCGTGGCCCCCAGGGCTGCGAGCACGAGCCGGTCGGCGGATGCGAGCGTGAGGGCAAGAAGGGCCGTCGAGAGCTGGGTCCCGTTGATCAGGGCCAGGCCCTCTTTGGGCTCGAGGGCAAGAGGCTCAAGTCGGGCTTTGGCAAGCGCCTGGGCGCCGGGGTGAAGGTTTCCCTCGAACTCGGCGTCCCCCTCCCCTATGAGCGCGAGCGCAAAATGGGCGAGCGGTGCCAGGTCTCCGCTCGCCCCGACCGACCCCTGCTCGGGAACGACCGGATGGACGCCCCGGTTCAAGAGCTCGAGCACGCGCTCGACGAGCACCGGACGCACTCCCGAGACGCCGAGTGCCAACGAGTTCGCACGCAGGAGTCCGAGCGCCCGCACTTCCGCGGTCGCAAGCGGCCGGCCGACGCCGGTCGCATGGCTCCGGAGAAGATTCACCTGGAGGCGCGCGAGATCGGCATCGCCGACGCGGCGGTTCTTGAGCTCGCCGAAGCCCGTGTTGACGCCGTACACGACGGCACGCGAACCGAGCGCGCGCTCGATCACCGCCCGCGACGCACCGATCGCCGGGAGCGCGCGTGGCGAGAGGCGCACCTCCTCCCTTCCGCGCGCGACCCGCTCGAGCATCTCGAGCGAAAGACTCCGGCCGTCGATCTCGATCACCGATCCTCCAGGAATGCCGCCGCCTGCTCCGCGAGATCGCTCGCGTCCGCCGCCTGCCGGAGCGCCACCGGAAGCCCGCGCCGGAAGTGGACACCGTATCCGCGGCGCACGATGCGCGGGTCGAGGATCGCAAGCACGCCGCGATCCGTCCGCCTTCTTACGAGCCGGCCGATCCCCTGCCGGAAGCGGAGCACCGCCTCGGGGACCATCGCGCGCGCGAAGCCGCTTTCGCCTTCGGCTTCGATGCGCTCGCAGCGCGCCTCGACCAGCGGATCCGTCGGCACCGAGAACGGAAGGCGCGTGACCACGAGCACCTCGAGGGCTTCGCCCGGAAAATCGACGCCTTCCCAGAAGCTCGCAGTCCCGAGAAGCACGGATCCGCGGGCATCGCGAAAGCGCCGGGCGAGCTCGACCGCGGTGCCGTCCACTTCCTGCGCCCACAGGGGCACGTCGTCCCCGAGACGATCCCGAAGGCGTCGGGCCGCGGCGCGAAGCTCGCGATAGGACGTGAAGAGCACGAGCGTGTTGCGCCCGAGCCGGCGCGAGAGCGCTTCGACGACGCCGACGGCCGAGGCGTCGGGCAGGACGTCGTCCCCTCCCGCAGGCGCCGGGTCGAGCGCCCACGCCGCGAGCTGGCGGGGGAAGTCGAAGGGCGAAGGATACACGTTCTCGGTCACCTCGAACGCGACGTCTTCGGTGAGGCCGAGCCGCTCGCGCAGGTAGCGGAACGACCCGCCGGCCGTGAGCGTGGCCGAGGTGAGGACGAGCGCGTTCAACTCCGGGAGGATCTGCTCGCGCACCCGCCGGTCGATCGTCACCGGTGCGGCCGCGATCTCGGCATTCTCCGCGCGCGCGCCACCGCGCCAGTACACGAACTCGCCGTCCCGCGGATCGGTCAAGAAGCGAAGTGACCCGAGCCACTCCTGCCACTGCCCGAACACGCCCGCGACGTCCCCCTCGAGCTCCTGCATCTCCTGCGATCCTTCCGCGCGGCTCACGAGCGAGAGCACGTTCCGAAAGCGATCGTGCGCCTCCTGCCCGAGCGTGAACACGTGCTCGAGCGGATCGAATGCACCGAGCACGATCTCCTCCGTCATCCGGAAGCGCGCGCGCGGATCGTAACCGTCGGTCGACTCCTTGCCCGTGAGACTCGCCGCGACCTGGCCGAAGAACGCGTGCCCCGCGTCGCGCAGCGGGGCCACGAGGACGCCGAGTCGCTCGATCTCAGTCAGGAGCTCGCCCCGGAGTGCGGGCGTGAGACGGCCCTCGGTCGCCGCGGTGAGGGTCGCGAGCACGCTCCCCTGCCCGGCACGCTCTCCGCCCGCCACGGTCGCAAGCAGCGTCTCGAGGCGACCCTGGCTCTGACGCACGGTCGCCTGCGCGGTGAGCACGGAGTCGAGATGATGCGCCTCGTCCACGATGAGCGCGCGAAACGGCGGAAGGACTGTGCCCGCCGGAAGGCCCGACACGAGGAGCGCGTGATTGACGATCACGACCTCGGCCGACTGCGCCTGGCGCCGCGCGCGCCGCCACGGGCACTCGCCACCGGGGCGGCACGCGTTCGCGTTACAGAACGTGGGCTCGGATGCAATGCGGGAGCGAAGCGCGGGGCCGCCCGCGTACGCACCGAGATCGAGCTCGTCGAGATCGCCGGTCGCGGTCGCAGAGAACCACTCCGCGACCGTCTCCTCGGCGCGCGTGGCCTTCGCCCCCCTGCGCTTGTGCTCGGCGACGAAGAGCCGCCAGCGCCGCGGGCACACGTAGTTGTGCTTGCCCTTGAGGCGAACGACCCGCGGCGGTGGATCGAACAGGTCCGCGAGCATCGGGAGATCGACGTCGGTGAGCTGACCCTGGAGCGCTTTCGTGTGGGTCGAGACGATGACCGGCGAGCGATCGAGGCGGCTCCAGAGAATCGCGGGTACGAGATAGCCGAGCGACTTCCCGACTCCCGTCGGCGCCTCGGCGAGGAGCACGCCCCCCTTCTCGAGCGTCGCGAGCACGTCGCGTGCGAACGAAAGCTGCGCGTCGCGCGCTTCGTAGCCCTCGAGGCTCAGCGCAAGCCGCCCGCCCGGACCGAGGAGGTGGTCAACCACCGCGCGTCTCCCGCGCGAGCTTCGCGGGGTCCTTGAGCGCGGCCTCGAACGCCGCCTCGTCGAGCACCGGGACGCCGAGGTCCTTCGCCCTGTCGAGCTTCGACCCGGCCTCCTCGCCTGCGACCACGAAGTGCGTGCGCTTGCTCACGCTTCCGGTGACCGTGCCACCGCGCTCCTGGATCGCCACCGTCGCGTCCGCGCGCCCGAACTTCGAAAGCGTCCCCGTGAGGACGAAAACGAGCCCCTCCCACGGAGTCTCACCGCCGCCGCCGGGTGCGGCGAGCGGCGCGGGACGCACGCCCGCGGCCGTGAGGCGTGCGAGCAGATCGCGCGCGTGCTCGTCCGCGAACCAGCGCGCAATGGAAGGTGCGACGATGGGTCCGACGTCCGGCACCGCGAGGAGCTCCTCCTCCCCCGCCGCCGCCACCCGCTCGAGCGAGCCGAAGTGGAGTGCGAGCGCCCGCGCGAGCGATTGCCCGACGTGGCGAATCCCGAGCGCGAACAGGAAGCGATCGAGCGCTCTCTCGCGCGAGCCTTCGATCGCGGCCACGAGATTCGCGGCCGACTTCTTTCCCATGCGCTCGAGGCCCGCCACCGTCTCGACGTCGAGCCGGTAGAGATCGGCGGGATCGTTCACGAGTCCGCGGGCCGTGAGCTGCTCGACGACCGCCTCCCCGAGACCCGCGATGTCCATCGCCCCGCGCGCCGCGTAGTGAAGGAGGCGCGCGCGCCGCTGGGCCGGGCACACCGGATTGTCGCAGTAGACGACCGCCTCCCCCTCCTCGTGGACGAGAGGCGTATTGCACTCCGGACAGTTCGCGGGGAACTCGAACACGCGCTCGTCGCCCGTCCGCTTCTCCTCGAGCGCGCGCACGATCTTCGGGATCACCTCCCCGCCTTTCTCGACCACGACCTGATCCCCGATGCGCACGTCGCGCCTTCGAATCTCGTCCAGGTTGTGGAGGGTCGCGCGCGCCACGGTGGTCCCGAGAAGGAGCACGGGCTCGAGGATCGCGACCGGCGTCACCGCACCCGTGCGGCCGACCGAGACGTGGATGTCGAGGAGGCGCGTGACCGCACTCTCGGTCTCGAACTTGTACGCGAGCGCCCAGCGCGGGCTCTTGGCGGTCGTGCCGAGCGCTTTCTGGAGCGACAGGTCGTCGACCTTGATGACGAGTCCGTCCGTGTCGTATCCGAGAGTCGCGCGTTCCGAAGCGCGGCGCGCAAGCAGGGCTTCGACCTCCGCGATCCCCGCGGCGCGGGCGATGCGGGAGTTGACGCGCAACCCGTGGACCTTGAGCCGCGTGAGCACGTCCCACTGGGTTCGCAGGCCGAGCCCCTCGGGCGCCGCGATCGCGTACGTGAAGTACGAGAGCCCGCGGCGCGCGACCTCGCGCGCATCGAGGAGCTTGAGCGTTCCGGCCGTGAGATTGCGCGGGTTCGCGAACGGGGTCTCGCCGGACGCTTCACGCGCGGCATTGAGCGCCTCGAAGCGACGGCGCTCCATGAACACCTCGCCGCGCGCTTCGAACGTGCCGCGGGGCACGGGAGCCTCCGGCGTCTCGAGCAGGCGAAGCGGGAGCCCGTGCACGGTGCGCAGGTTCTGCGTGATGTCGTCCCCTTCGCGGCCGTCGCCGCGCGTGAGCCCGAGCGCGAACTGTCCGCCCTCGTAGCGCAGGACGACCGCGACCCCGTCGATCTTGAGCTCGACCACGTAGTCGACCCGCTCGAGGCCGAGCGCGCGCCGCACGCGCGCGTCGAACTCGCGCAGCTCGTCGATCGAATAGCCGTTGTCGATCGAGAGCATGGGGGCGGAGTGGCGGATCGTCCGGAAGCCGCCGAGCGGCCGCTCGGAGACCCGCTGGGTCGGGGAGTCGGGCGTCACCCATTCCGGGTGCTCGTGCTCGGCGTCCCGGAGCGCCTGGTAGAGCGCGTCGTACTCGCGGTCGGTGATCTCGGGCGCCGCCTCAATATAGTAGAGGTGGTCGTGCCGCTCGATCGTGCGCCTGAGCTCCTCGAGCGCCTGCACGGTCTTCGGAACCGCCACCTTGAGCATGGGACCTCGGCCACCTCGGCCAATCTCAGAAACGATTCGTGAGTCTCACGTGCAGCTTTCCGTCGAGCGGACCGTCTCCCTGGCCCCAGCCGAGCGAGAGGGCGAGCATTCCGAGACCCGAGGGCAGCTCGAAGCCCGCTCCGTAACCGATGCGGTACAGCGTCTCGGAGTCCGGGAACCCGTCCGTCGTGAGGAACGGCCGGTACAGGATGCCCTGATCCACGAACGCGAACGCGCGTCCCCCGCCGGCCGGGAAGACGCCGTACTCGGTGCGTGCGACCGCCCAGCGCGAGGCGCGGAACTCCTGCTCGCGATAGCCGCGCAGCGACGTCGCTCCGCCCACCGGATCGAGATCGTAGTACGGCACGACCTCCTCGCTCGTGAGCCTGAGCGCCCCGTCCACTTCGAGCCGCGCGCCAGTCGCGGGAGTGACGCGGAAATTCTGCTGGCTCCGCAGCCACGCGTAGAGCTGGGTCGCCCGCTCTCCGCCGTCCGGACGAAACGTCGTGCGCTTGAACACGGTCGACGACGCGAGTGCCAGCCGGTACCCGCGACGCGGCCGATACGGATCGTCGCGCCGGTCCGCATCGAAGCCGGCCTCGGTTGAGCCCGTCGTCGCGCGCTCGGTCGTACCCTCGTCGAGCACCGTACGGTCGGCAGCGAACAGGAGCCAGAACCGCGCCCCGTTCCAGAACCCGAACGAGAAACGCGCCTGGCCGCGCGTGCGCGTGTACAGCGTGTCCTCGACGTGCTGCTGGAAGCCGAGCTCACCGCGGAGATCGAGACCGAACAGGAGCGGCTCGGCGTATCCGAGCCGGAACTCGCTCACGCCGGAACCGCGCCCCTCCCAGCGCAGGGCGGCCTGGCGGGCCGTGCCGCCCAGGTTCCCGAGAGAAAGATCCACGAGACCTGTGACCGAACCGCCCTCGCCCTGGTAGCCGACCGCACCGTCGAACGCGTTCGCGGCGCGCTCCTCGACCGGGAACACGACTTTCCCCTTGCCCCCGCCGAGCGGCTCGAGCACGGGCTCGCCGACCGTTCGGAACACGCCGAGATCGGCGAGGCGGCGGCGCGCCGCGACCAATCGGGCGCGATTGTAAGGAAGCCCTACGGCGTTGCGCACGCACTTTTCGAGCACCGAGCTCTTGGTCGAGCGTGCGCCTTCGAAGGCGACGTCGGTGACGATCACGGAGTCGCCTTCGAACACGCGCACAAAGAGCGCGACGTCTGTCGCGCGTCGCTCCATGTCGAGCACGCTCACGCGCGCATCGGGACTCGCGCGATCCTCGTACGCATCGAGGAGGCGCGCGAGTCCGTCCGGAAGCTGTCCGGGACGGAACGGAGCCCCGGTCACGAGCCCGGTGAGCGCCGAGGCTTCTCCGGGAGCGATGCGCTCGAGTCCCTCCCACGTCACAGGACCCACGACGTGACGCGGGCCCGGCGAGATCCACACGACGAGCGGCGCGCGATCCGGGTCGCTCGTGATTGCGGGATCCATCCCGACCGAGTCGACGCGCGCGAGGAGAAAGCCTTCGTTCTCGAGCGCGCGCACGAGCCGGGCCACGCCGCCTGCGACCCCGGCCGAGTCCGGAGGCGATCCAACCGGGACCGCGAGAAGCCGGCGCGCGTCGCTTTCGTTCGCGCCGCCCGGCCCGCCGGCCCCGCCGAATCCGCGGATCTCGACGCTCTTGACGGCCGTCGCCGGCGGCCAGCCTGGAAGGACGGCGGCCCGCGCGGTCGGAATTCCGAACGCGGCCACGCAGGCCACCACCACGACGGCCAGCCACGCCGCAAAGACGGCGGGCGCAAGCAACGATGCGAGGGATCGCGTTCGCATCAGAAGTACGCTCGGAGCTCGCACCGGCCGCTGTGCACCCACGAGCGGTCCTGCGGCTTCCGTCCGTTTCCGGAGAGGACGAGGTTCGCGCGCTCGCGCACGCGCACGCTCGCTTCGAGCAGGTAGTCCCAATCGTCCGGAAACACGGGGAACCCCGTCGGCACGAGCGTCGGAATCGCCCCGCCCGAAATCGTAGCGCGCCGGAGCAGAAGCTCGGCGCGATAGCGTCCCCCCTGCGTGTAGACCACCCGCGGTCCGATCCGGACGACGCGCGACGGCGCCTGCGCGTCCTCGTCCGCATCCGCGCGATCGAGGCTTGCGACCGCCCCGAGCCTCCACAGGGGATTCGGAAGGTAGGTCGCCTCGCCGCTCAGCTGCTGGGCGTCGAGGGTCCGGGTCAGGGCCGGAAAGCCCGCGCTCGCCTGGTCGGATCGGCCCTGACCGAAGCGCAGGACCACTTCCGAGAGCCAGCGCTCGTCCGGGCGCGTCCGCCAGCGTCCCTCCTCGATCCACTCGTCGCGCGTGAGCGTCGAGCCCTCGAACTGCCGGTCCGCGCTCGACCGCCGCTCGACTCGGAACAGGAACGAAGCGAAGCGCGTCCGCGTGCCGAATGAAAGCTCCGGACGAATGAGATACGTGCCGAGCGACACGTCGTCGCGCGAGAGGATCTTCTTCGGCGTGTACAGGAGATCGGGGATCGAGAACGGCGCCCGCCGCCCGAGCGACGCCTGGACGAGGAGCGACGCACGCGCGTCCGCGAGCCGTCCGCCCCAGCCGCTCGTGTCCGGGAACCAGGTCCCGGGCCTGAGCTCGAGACGGTAGAGCGAGCTCGTCCGCGTCAGGCGATCGAACGTCCCGGTCGAGACGATCACGACCTCGTAGTCGCCGCGCCCGACGAAGTTGCCGAGCGAATCGAAGGCCCCGCCGCCCGGGCCCGCGAAGCGGACCTCGCGCAGGCGCACCTCCTCGGCCTCCCCCGTCCACTCGAACGAGACTTCGTGCTCGCCCCGCTGCGCGCCGAACGACTGGCGGAAGCGCGTGTACCCGATGTCGCTCACGAGCCGCGCCGGGGCTGTGTCGGCGCGCGGCGTGCGAACCCTGCGCTCGAGTCCGAGAGCGGCCGAGACGAGATCGCCGAACCGGCCGTTTCCGCTCACGCGCCCGAACGTCGCGCGCGTGTTCGGATTCCAGTCCTCGCCCGTGAGCGCATTGTCGTCGCGGAGGCCGGCGCCCGCGGTGAGATCGATCGGGCCCAAACGCGGCACCGCAACCCCTCCCGTGACCTGCCCGTACTGGACGGCCGCGGAGTCGCTCGCCGCGGGCGGAACGCGAGTCTCGAAATCGGCCCCGGCTTCGAGCCGGACGAACGAGAGCCCGCTGTAGGACGCCGTCGAGAGAAGCTTGTTCCGGTAGCCTTCACTCCGATAGATCGTGCTCGGCTGTCGGTTGTCGACGCGATCGAACCGGCCGACGAGCGAGAGCGGCCCCGCGAGACGCGCGTTCGCCGAGCGCCGGCGCGCGAAGAAGCCGCTGTCCGCCTCGAGCTCCGCGTATTCGCCGCCGAACGCGAGGGCCGGCACCGGCGCCCACGAGAGGCTTCCCCCCTTGCGATCCTGTCCGGTGAGCGCGCGGTTCGCGTTCACGCCCCACTCCTCCTCGTAGAACACGGCATCGATCCGCCCCGGCGGCCGGTACTCGCTCGCGACGCGCCGGAATCCCGCGGTGGCCCCGAAGACGCCGAGACTTCGCCCGAAGGCCTGCACGGGCCGCTCGATCCGGACGGACGCGCGCCCGGCCGTGCCGCCCGCATCGCCACCGCTCGAGAACGTGTTGGCCGCGAAGCCGGAGGAGGCAATCTCGCCCTCGACCTTCGCCCACGACACGGGGTCGAGCACGAAGCCACCGTTCACCACGTCGTTCGACGTCGGAAGCGGCACGAGCCGGCCGGGCGTGAACGATCCCAAACCCGCGCCCACGAACGCATAGATCGCCCGTCCGGCGACGCGCGTGGACTCGGCGTACTCGCCGCGCCCGGCGCCGACCGCCGCGAACTGGACCTTGAAGTCACCGCTGTCGACGCCCGCGAACGCAAAATGCGTGACGCCGACACTGTCGTTCACGCCGTCGTAGTCGCCCGGCCCGGGGCTCACGCCGCCCACGAGCGCCGGGCCCGAAGACGGATCGGAGTTCTCGAGCACGAACCGGTCTTCCTCGGTGAGCGCGAACGAAAGCGGCTTGTTCTTCGCGTCCGCCTCGCGGACGAAGCTTCCGTACAGGAGACCGCGCTTTCGGGTGACCTCGCCACTCAGGACCGAGAGCGTGCGCCGGTAGTCGGTGAGCGCGATCTGGTAGTCGACCGCGATCCGCGACGCGGCCGACACGAGGCGCCGGCTGGTGAACGTGATCGCGCCGCGCTCGTAGTCCATCGAGTAGTCCGCGCTCTCGCCGCGGATCAGTTTCTCGCCGTCGAGCCACACCTCCTCGCTTCCGGCCACGATCTGGATTCCGGTGCGTCCGGCTTCGTCCGGCAGGAGATACGGTCCCTGGAGTCCCTCCACACCCTGGAACTGCCGGCTCACGAACGAGCCTTTCACGCTCGCGAGCGCGGCCCGTCCCCCGATGCCGCCCGCGCCGCCGCGGGCTTCGACGCCGGTGAGCTCGCGCGTGAGGCGCGCGAATTCGCCGCGCGTTTGCGCGAGCGTGTAGTCGCCGAGCACACCGCCCGCGTTCTGGCTTCGCACTTCGAGCAGGACGCGGTCGAGCTCGCGCAGCTCGCGCGTTCCACCCTCGACCGAGATCGGCGTGTTGCGATCGGAGAGAACGCCGATCAGGTCGACGCCTGGCGCAAGCCGGCCGCTCACGTTGAGATCGAGCGACTGGCGAAGGGCCACGTCCCGTGTCGAGCCGAAGTCGACCGCGACCGTCTTGTTGCCGATCAGGCTCAGGTCGCTCCCCGCGCCTGCCGCGGTCTTGCTCCCGGTGCTGCCGACCGTCCCGATCGTGCCGAGGGACGCGACTCCCGCGGCCCCGGGGCGCACCGGCCCGAGGACATCGTCCGCGTTCCCCTGTCCGTCCGCGCCCGCACCGTGCCCCGCGACCGCCGACGAATCGGGCTTCCCCGGACGCGGCGTTTCATCGCGGCGCGAGAGCGTCGTCGGAAGCGGCGCCAGCAGGGAGCGGTACACGAGGCGCACCGTGTCTCCCGCGGCGAGCGTGGTGTTGAGACGGAACTCGCCCGCGACCGAATCGAGGAAGTAGTCGCGGCCCCGGACGAGCGGCCGCCCGCGCACCCGCGCAGTGTCGGTGCCCGCGAGCACGAAACGATGCGGAAGGAGATAGACGATCTGCGGCGGCGTGATGACGATCGCGACATCCCGCACGCCCGGCGCGGGCGGTTGCCACGCGGGTGCGCGTTCAGCGGCGGGGAGCGGTCCTGCGGCGAGGGCCGGGACGAGGAGCGCGGCGAGGACGAGCCCGCGGCGGATCACGGTCCGGCGGGACGGGCGAGCATGCGGACGACCCGGTGCGCGCGCGGATCGGAGAGGTAGAGCCTTCCTCCTCCGTCGAATGCGACCGATCCCGCCCACAGATCTTTCTTTCCGGACGGCGCATACCGGGCGAGCAGGCGACCGCGCGCGTCCCACCACGCGAGCCTCCCCGTCGCGCGGTCGGCGAGCGCCCATGTCCCGCCGGGACCGAACGCGACCGAGAGCCCTTCGCGCCCGGTCATCCCTTCCGCGAGCGCGAACGATCCCATGGCGCCGCCGAAGGAATCGAGGAGCTGCACGCGCGCGTTCCCTCCGTCCGCGACGAGGAGCCGCGCGCGCGCGTCGACGGCCACACCGGTCGGATCGTGAAACCGTCCGCCCTGGGTGCCGAAGCCACCCCGCACGTCGAGCACGGCCCCGAGCGGATCGAACACAATCACGCGGTCGCCTGCGCGATCCGCGACGTAGAGCTCGCCGCCCTGGTCGGAGGAGAAGCCGGTCGGCTGGATGAGCCCGAGGCGGGCACGCACGGGGTCGCTCTCCAGGTCCACGATCACCCCGATGAAGCGCCCTTCGATGTCGTACTTGACGATGCGCGCATTGCCGCGGTCGAGCACCCAGATGTTGAGCGTGCCGCCGACGAACAAGTCGGTCGGTCGATCGAAGCGGCCGGGGTCGTACCCGAAGCCCCCGAACTCGCCGAGTGTCACCCCGGTCGAGTCGAAGCGGACGACGCGATGGTTCCCGGTGTCCGCGACCAGCACCTGGCCGCGCGGATCGATCGCGATGCCTTCCGGAGTCGTGAGCTCGCCCGCGCGAACGCCGAAGCGCCCGTACGTCCGCTCAGGGACGAGGACGAACGGCAGTGACGCAAGGGTGTCCGTCGGCGACGCAAGCGTGTCGGTGGGAGACGACCGTGTGTCCGTCGGAGACACTGTGAGGGAATCGGCGGCGGCGCGCGCCGGGACCGCGGCCGCGAACGCCCACGCGCACGCGAACGCGGGTGCAAGCGCAAGTCCGCGCAACCTTCGAACGGTCCGTTTCGGGAATCGCAAAGCCGAACGCACGCCGCCCCCGGGCGGGAACGATCCGATCAGAACGTGACGACCCAGGCCAGGCGGCTTTCCGTGGCGAGACCGGGGCCCGGACGGACGTCGAACACGAAGCGGCCGACCGGCTGTCCGGGCACGGCCGCCTGCTCGGCGAGACGCTTCCGGTTGTCGGCGGCCTGACGCGCGGCCATCACGCCCGACACGAGGCGCGTGACGATCGCGGTCCCGAGAGCGAAGCGGCCGTTGTGCTCGGCCTGGTCCGCCGATTGACGCTGCTCGCGGTAGCGATCGAACGACTCGCGCGTGTCCCAGAACCAGGCGTCCTCGGGGCCGATGCTGTTCTCTTCGATGTAGCGCTGCTGCTCCGCCGGATCGTCGATGAAGTACGCGGCCTCACGCATGATGACGTACTGGTTGAAGACCTCGTTCGACTGGTAGAGGCCGACGAGACGCCGGAAATCCTCCTCCTTGGTCTCGAGATCGATGCCCGCGTACAGGCGCGCGGTCTCGAACGACGACTCGCGGCGGAGCGTCGACTGGCGCTGGAACGTGATGTACGACGCCCACGTGGCCACGTCGAGCGTGAAGAAGATCGCGGCCTGGGTCTTGTGCCCGGTCGAAAGCTGCCCCCAGCCCGGAAGGATGAGCGATTTGAGCCCGGCAAGCGCGGGACTCGGTCCCCGGTCGACGGGCGCGGCCGCGGTCGCCTGCGGAGCGATCGACGTCGGGGCCTCCTGGGCCGCGAGCGCTGCGAGGTGCGTCCCCGCATCGAGCGTCCATGCCGGTGCGAGGAGCGTCGCGCGGGCCGGCGCACCCGACACCGCACCTCGGGCCTCGCCGGCCGCGAGGCAGGCGAGCGCCCCGAATACGGCACATGCGAACCTTCGCATCAAAACTTCTGCGTCACGCTGATGCCGTACGAGTGATGACGGAGTCCGGGTCGAAGCTTGAGTTTCAAGGTCAGGTCGTCCTTGAGGGCGATGTTATTCAAGCGGGCGAGATTGAGGGCATCCACGGCGCTCACGATGTGATTCGCGATCAGCACGTACAGTCCGGTGTTCGCCTTCCGGGCGTAGCGATCGGTCTCCTCGGCGAGATCGTTTGCGTTGAAGCGGTCATTCGGGTTCGCCCAACCGGACGAATACGAGTTGTCGAGTGTGACCGTGTCGTAGAACTCGCGCTCATCCCGCTCGTAGATCGTCTTGAGGCGTTGCACCTCGGCGGGACCCACCGTGCCCGCGAGCCGCTCGAACGAGAACCGGCTCGTGGTCTGGTTCGGATCCCCGACGTACGTGAAGTAGTCATCCCGCGTGTCGTTCTCCTTCGAGCTGAAGGCAGCGAGCGACGCGAGCGCAATGGCCTCCACGCCCAGGTACAGGTAGCCGCGCGACGAGCCCGAGTAGAGCTGCCCGGTTCCAGGAATGACCGCCGACATTCCGGTCGCGAGCCCGGGCGACTTCCATCCGTCCACCTCGACTTCGCGATAGGGCGTTTCGGGCGGGACCGGCGTGCCGCCCATTCCGCGATCGATCGTGCGCTGTGCGTAAATGAGCATCGGGCGCTCATCGCCTGTGACGAGCGCAGGGACACGATCGAGTGCGGGATCAGCGATGCGGGCGGGAATCGGGAGATCGAACGGAGCGGCCGCGGCGAGGATCGTGCGTTCATTCGTGCCCGGGGACGACGGCTCGGCTGCGACGCGCGTGCACAGCGCCGCACAACCCGCGAGAGCCAGGGCACAAATCAGCGATCCCGACGACGGGCGCTTCATCAAACGAAAACCCTCATGGCGTGGGCCTGGGGCGGGCCGTCCGAACCTGAGCCGGCCGGGCTCCCGGGGGAGCCGGACCGAAGTCCCGGTCTGCAAAGAGGATACACCGGATCGGGAGAGTGGTTTCAATACTTTCCGCGGAAGCGCCTCGAGGGCCTGCGGGATCGGACCGCAGCCCTTCGAAGGAGCACCGGGACAAGGGCTTAGCGAATGATCGCGAACGGCTGGGTGAAAACCTGTCCCGCGACTTCGATCCGGGCCACGTAGAGCCCGGACTTCCGGCCCGAGGGATCCCACACGAGCGCGTTGTCGCTCGAGCTTCCATCGCGCTCGAAGCTGTCCACCTCGTGTGCCGCGCTGTCGAAGATCCGGACCGAGACGCGCGCCGGCTCGCTCAGCCGGAACGCGAACGTCACGGGCTTCTGTCGGGCCGGATTCGGAAAGCAGACGAGCGATCCCGGAATGACCGGCGAGGTCACGCCCCCCGACGTGAACGAGTACACGCGGCTCGACGAATAGGCGCGACCCGGTCCTCCGCCCTCGCTCGACCAGCCTGAAGACGATCCCCCGGAAGCCGGAATCAAGAGCGAGAATCCGTAGAGCAGCGTGTCCCCTCCCGCGACGAACAGGAGCGGAGGCCCGTCGACGTCCCCCGGACTCGTGTCGACCGCAGGCGTGCCACGCGCGGAGACCGAAAGACCGAGCGGAAAGCCCGGAGCGTTCTTCCGATCCGGCTTGAGCCCCGACAGCACTCCGTTTCCGAGCGAGGCGAGCAGGAGCGGCGTCGAATCGACGCTCGGGATCCTGAGCGTGATCGGGCCGGCCCCGCTTGCGAATCCCTCGCGTTCGACTTCGGGCGGCCAGCCCGGCGACAGCGATCCGTTCGTGTTCCAGTAGCCCACCTTGCCGCTCGCGGTCGTGAAAACGACTTCGGGAAGTCCGTCCCCATCCACGTCGTCGAGCGCGGGCGCGTTCACGGGCTCGCCGAGCGGGCGACTCTGGTTGAGCTGGAACGTCGAGCTCCCCGAGGCGCAACCGTCCTCGGGAGGCGGGCCAAAGGTTCCGAACGCGCCCGCCGTCCGATCGACGACGCCGACGTAGGGCAGGCCGCCGCCTTCGATCGGCATGCACCCTTCGACCGGTGCCGGGACGGCCGAGAACAGGATCGGCTGGAGAAGATGTCCCGCCGGAAACGCATCAACCTCGCCGATCGAAGCTCCCCACAACTTGCCCTGATCGCTCGTCGCATACGCGTCGCGGCCTTCGACCGCGAGTCCGTTCACGCGCCCGGTCACCGTTCCGACGACCCTGGGAGCCCCCACCGTCGCGTCGACGGCCACGGAGACCACCTCACCGTTCGCAAGGCCCACGTACACGAGCGCGTCCACCGGAACGCCCGGTGCCGGGGGAAGCGCGCACGCAGGCCCGGCCGTGATCGGAACGGGGAAGTCGACGTGCTGGACCGTGGGCACGCCCCCGACGCCGATCGTCACGATCGTGAGCCGCCCGCCGCTCTCCCCCGCCGGCGCGACGTCGGCGACCGCGAGCCGCGGTCCCGCAGGGCCCGGGATTGCATGGACGACCGCAACCGGGCCGAGCGCGCGCCCGGAGCGGAAGACTGCGTCGCTCGGACCACCCGTGAGCGACGTCCCGTCGCGCTTCCGGACGTGCACCGTCGAGTCGCCTCCCGTCCACGCAATCCTCGGCTCGACGTCCGTACCAAGCGGCGAAACGACGGGCGAGATTCCTTCGGGCGGCTGGACGACGCGCACGGGCCAGCCGGCGAGATCCCACAGGCGTGTCACGCGAAGCGCCATGGAGCGTCCCGGCGGGCTCGTGAACTCGATCTCGAGGTGTGGATCGGTGCGCGAGTTCGTCCGGAGCTTCGGGATCGTGTTGTAGTTGAATTGCCCCCCGGTCTCGCTCGACCACGGATCGGTGAACGTGCCGAGCGCGTACGGTGAATTGAAGTCGCCCAGGTCGTCGAGGCCGTCCGCTTCTTCGATCTGGAGACCGAAGCGCGCGGGATTCGTGTTGAGACCGAAGCCCGGATCGGCGCGTGGACCGAAGAAATCCGCGACGCTCTCGTCCACGTGCCACACGAGCGCCCCCGGCCCCGGCAGCAGGTAATCGTATTCGAGCGTGTCGATGCCCGCGGGTCCCAGAATCACTCCGGTGGTCGGATCCTGGCGCAGGGTGAGCGAGCCGTTCCGGTTCAAATCATCGAGGCGGTTCTCGATCAGGTAGTACTCCTCGCCCGAGAGCGGCACGCGAAGCACTTCGGAGCCCTGCGCGCTGTTGCGGAGCGAGTCCTCGAGCCCGTAACTCGGAAACCGCGCAGCCGGCACGTCCTCGTAGACGAGCCGCTTCTGCCACGGATCGATCGACGGCGGCAGGAGACCGATGAGGTAGATGACTCCCCCGTTTCCGAGCGGCATTGCGTTGCCGACCAGGTTCCCGACGTCCATGAGATCCCAGTAGCCGACGGTCGGGAAGCCCGACACGACGTCGTACACGTCACGGTAGCCATAGACCAGGTGCCCGAACTCGTGCGCGAGCACGGCGTTGATCACGCCCTCGTAGCCGTCCTGGCGGATCGTCTCGGGCGCGACCACGGCCGCGAAGACCGTATCCTGCTTCGTGGGCCCGAGGGCCACGGCGTCCGAGTCCGCGACGCCGATCGTGAACGTCGGGATGTCGAGCGGGCTGTCCTGGTTCACGTCGCTCTGGAGATCCGAACCCGCGTGAATGATGCAAACGCGGTCGAACGTGCCCCAGGGAATCGACTCGGTCGTGTCGGCCGCCACCAGGCAATCCCGGAAGAGCCGGACGGCCGTGTTGTAAATGTCGGGGCTGAACGCCCAGGGACCGTGGTCGGCCATGTCGGTGAGGTGGAATGCCGAGTCGTTCGCCGTCGGATAGACGGTGAACTCGAAGACGGTGCGGCCCGCGGTCTGGTCGCGGTAGTAGCGACGCAACGCCTCACCGTGCGCCTCGAAGAACCGCCGGTCGTGCGGCGTGGGATCGTAGGGGCGGTTCATCGTGTCCGGCGGATCGAGCTCGAAGCGCCCGTTGCCGGACGAGCGCGAGCCATCGCGATCGTTGAGGAAATCGATACGGAGGAGAGCGATCCGAACGGTGTCCTGACCGGGGACCGTCGCGATGACGTCCGGCACGGACGAGAGATCGTGCCCGGCGGAGCCCGTCGCCGTCGCCCTCATCCTCGCCCTCGCCGCGTGGTTCGCGCGCATGCGCTCGAACACGTCGGTGCGCGCCCGTCGCAGGGGGGAGACGATCGAGCGATCCGGCTCGAATCCGGGTGCAATGAGGTGATGCGGGAATTCCGCGCGGCGCTTCGAGGCCGCGGCGGGCGGCGGTGTCACGCCGCTCCCGGGAGCTCCTGAAACGCCTGCCGAAGTCCGGGCAGGGCCGGTCGCGCCGCTCGCGCCGGCAGGAGGATTCTTCCGAATAACGATCTCCCCCGGGTGGCCGGAAACGCCGCCGGGGGGAGACAGGATCAGAAGAACAAGCGCGAGGGTCGCCGAAGAGATGGCGCTCCGCACGGCCGCCTTACCCTAGAACTGGGCGCCGAGGGAGAACTTGCTGACGCGGTCGAGGCCCGACGCCTGCGGGATGCTCGCGTAGTCGAATTCGAACCCTCGATAGCCGATCCCGAGCCCGAACGTCGGATCCTTGATGTCGCCGTCGTCGTCGTAGACGTAGCCGGCGCGGACCGCGATGTTGACCGACGTCTGGTATCCGGCTTCGACGCCGCCGTTCCAGATCGGCTTCGGGAAGCGCTCCTCACCGGTCGTCGTCTCGAACTTGACCAGCAGCTGGTTCACGTCGGCGGCGACCAGCACGTGCGCGGCATTCTTGTTGTACGCGTTCACCGCGACGCCCGCCTTCAGGTTCCGGAAGATCGCGTCGTTCCGGTCCGGGGCGATGAACGAGATGTTCGGTCCCAGGTTCTGCACGGTGAGCCCGACGTTCACCATGTCACCGGGAACCTTGTAGAGCGCGCCAAGGTCGAACGCGAACGTCGTCCCGACCGCGGCCTGCGAGAGACCCGCGACGGCCGGTGCCAGGTCGACGCGGATGTACTTGAAGCTCGCGCCGACACCGAGCCCGTCCATCACCTTGGTGCCGTACGAGAGCGTGGGCGCGACTTCGTAGGACGTGAAGTCCTGTCCGAGCTCGCCGGTTTCGGAGCTCGCCGTGCTGGTGCCGTAATTGAGGTAGACAATCGACGCGCCGAACGTGCCCCACGTCTTCACCGGGAACGTGAACGAGGGAAAGATGTACGCCACGTCGTCGGCCAGGTCCGGCACGAGCTTCGAATATGTGATCTGGCCGTCCTTCTTCTCTGGCAGGAGCCCGAGGCCCCCGGGATTCCACCACGTCGCTGTCCCGTCGTCCGCGACGGCAACGAACGCCTGCCCCATCCCGTTCGCCCGACCCGTGGGCGGAATGCTCAAGGAGATCGCCGCCGTCGTTTGTGCCGACGCATCGGCAGCGAGACCCACGGCACCCAGGAAGAGACCTGCAAGTACTAGACGACGCATGACTTAGCCTCCGGTGGGACGACAAAAATACGTGCGCGGACACCGCATGATACCCCGCTCCCCGGCCCCCGTCGCAAAAAATTCCCACCTCCGGGAGAGCCGCGCGGGCCCGTGCCGGGGGTGGGAAGGCCGTGCGGCCGGCCGCGCCCTGGTTCCCCTCAATTGAGAACGGCTGCCCGACCCCGCGTCTTGACGACCGCGCCCGAGGAGCTCCCGACCGCCTGGACCAGGTAGAGATACGCGCCGTTCGAGACCTGGTCGCCGTACGCATCGGTTCCGTCCCAGAAGATCTGCGCCTGCCCGGCCGAAGACTCGACGTCGAGCGCCCGGACGAGCGATCCGCTCACGCTGTAGATCTTCACCTGCACGCGCGCGGGCTCCGAGAGTCCGGTGAGCACGAACGTCGTTCCCGAAGCGGTTTTGAACGGATTCGGGAAGTTGTACACGCGCCCGACGTCGAACGCTCCGCCGGTGGCGAGCACCTCGAAGTCGATCGTCGCGGTCGAGCGATTCTGCCGGCCCAGCACTCCCTGCGCGTAGTTGTCCGCCGCGGACACAACGATCGAGTGCGGTCCCGGAGTGAGATTCGGGAGCGGGAACTCGACCGTCCCTCCCTGGTACGAGCCGGGCTCGTAGCGGAAGTCCTTCGTGAGATCGACGCGCGTCCGGCCGTCGATCGAGAGGAAGAGTCCGTTCGGAATCGTGTGCCCCGTGAGATTGATCCCGCTCTCGTCCGAGACGGCAATGCGGAGAACCGCATCCGGCGGCACCTCGAGGGTGCCGCTCGTGAACGCGAGTCCGATCGTGGGCCCGGTCGAGTCCGCGTACAGCGGAACACCCGTCACCACGTTCCGGACGAGCACGCCCCCGCCGTCCGTCTGTCCGTCGGTGACGTACGCCTGGACGCGCCCGCCGTCTCCGGTGAACGCCTCGAGCGGCATGATGAACGTCGCGTCGAACCGCCCGCTCACGACCTGTGCGTCGCCGCGGAAGATCGTGCCCGGATCGTACCGGTAGCGCGCGTACCCGTTGCCCTCTCCGTAGAACCCGCGCGCCGAGTCCATGGGCGGCGAATCCGTGACGAGAAGTGCGACCGCCCCGTTGAAGGCTGCGTCCACCACGTTGACGAGCGGATCGTGGCTCCGGTGGACCTCGCCGCGAATGCGCACGCGACGCCCGCGTTTCAGGCTGTCGACCGGCGCGTCGGTGTCGGCATCCGCGAGCGACAGGCGGACCTGCGACTGCGGCATCGCGAGGCGGATCGCCGGGTCGCCCATCAGGATGAACTTGAGGTCGTTCACGCTCGGGAGCGCCCGGAGCTTGGCGAGCAGGCACGCTCCGCCGAGCGATTCAAAGTAGCCGTCCGAATTGACTTCGAACACGCGTCGGAACAGCTCCTTCGCGAGCGAGACGTTCGAGAACGCGAACGCAATGTCCGAGGCGGAGAACGTCGCGATCGCGCCCCCGTTCCGCGCTCGGATGAGCGCCTCTCCCAGGCCGATCGTGACCGGATCGTCGAACTTGCCGAGGTCGCACGACGCGGCGACCATGAACGTGGGCCGCAACCGGTTCGTGAGCGAGCCGACGTCGGCCAGGATGAAGCAGTTCTCATCGGCCATCTTGACCGGATTGCCGTGCCCGATGTAGTTCCAGTACACGACGCCCTCATCCACCGTCTGCTTGACGTCGCGATTCGCGCCGGGCTTCTCCGACCCCGAGCCGTACGTGTACCGGATCAGATAGACCTTTCGCTGCTCGACCTGATCGGGAATGAATCCCTCGGAGATGTTCTCGCTCTCGTAGATGTGGTTGTTCGTGAGCGGATCGGGATCGAAGCCCTGCGTGATGTCGTCCGCCACCATGAGCCCGCGCTGGCGCCACTCGCCGAAGTCGGGGGACTCCTCGTACGCGATCGTCCGCTCCGTGACCAGGAAGTTCGCTTCGTCGAGGCTCGTCGCAGGGAGGCGTCCGACCATGAGATCCGGGAGATCGAAGAAGATGGAGTCGGTGCCGGGGTCGCGCGGGAACGGCTCGGCCTCGCCCAGGTCCACGTCCACGAGCCAGTCGTCGGTCATGAACTGCCGCGTCTGCCATCCATTCTGATAGGGAGGCACGAGCGAGGCGGGCTGACCCGGCTGCGCGAGCCGGTAGATGTTCTTGAAGTCGTACGACGCGTCACCGAGGAGACACACGTAACTCGGCGGCGCCCCTGCCCACGCGCCGTTCTTGACCAGGTCGTAGACGAAGTTCCGGATCGCGGTCGGATCCGTCCTTCCGCCCGAGTACCAGGCATAGACGTCCGAGATCTTGACCGCGCGCGCCCGCGGGCTCGTCACGGCCGGGAGCCGCCGCTCGCGCTGGGCCGCGAGCGTCTGCGCCGCCGGCAGGAAGTCGTCGTAGGTGACGATCAGGTAGTCTGCGCCGTTCGAAGACGCGCCGAGATCGTCGACCGAGACGCGCGTCACGGCGTCCGGCCGCCGGAGGTTCCCGGACGTGACGGCCAGGTAGGACCGCGGACTCGGCGTGTCGTCGTCGAAGTAGATCGCCTTCCCGCCGGTCGTATCGCGCTCGACCGCGCCCGTGAGCGCGACGGGCGAGAGCGGATCGGACGTGTCGAGGATGAGGAGCCCGGCCGTCGAGGTGAACGGTCCGACCGCGTACTCCACGTCGATCCCGGTCGTGTCGGCGCTCCGGAACTCGAGCAGGTTTCCGACGGGCCTAAGAAAGCGCTGGAACTCGACGTCGAAGAAGAAGACGGCGACCTCGTCACTGCGCGCCGGGTTTCTCGGATCCGTGATCAGACTGCAGCGCACGGTCATCCGGTTCGCGGTCTCGCGCACGTCATTGAAAACCGTGTCGTAGTCCTGACGGAAGAAGAAGTTGAACCGGCGCTGATTGAATCGCAGACCGTTGATGTCGACGTTCAGGTAGTGGTCGAACTGCACGACCCGATCGGGGTCCGTTTCCCGTGAATTGCCCCACAGGCGGGCGAACAGGCGTGCCGGTTTCGTCGTGACCGCCCCCGGCAGGTTGAACGTGAACGGCACGGGGCCGGCGTCGTCCCGCACGTTGAACCACGCCCACTTGTCCCACAGCACGGAGCTGTACTCGTGGCGGTCGAAGCCCTCCTGGAGGCTCGGGTAGTATTCGACGTTCTGCTCGAAGTGGAGCCGGGACGGGAAATCCTGCGCGGGCATGGCACCGGGACGCGTCGGCGAAGCGTCGCGCGAGGCGAAGCGGCGCGGAGCCCCTGCGAATCCTCCCCCCCACGTCATCCAGTAGGTGTTCCTCGTCTCGTACGGATGGTCGAGCCAGCCCGTCGCGGCCCCCGGGCTCGTGTAGTCGTCGCGCCAGCCGGAAGCGCCGAGTCCGTAGAAGAGAAGGTAGTCGCTCGGATCGAACGTGCCGTCGCCTTCGCCCACGACGTTGATCGCGACCTCGGACAGCCACCCGCTCGGCGGAAGGAGCTCGTTCAGGAGAGGAAGGCCCGGTTTGACGAAGACCCGGATCGTCGCCGGGTCGATCGAGGCGAGGTTCACGCCGGCGAGCGAGAGGTCCGCGGCGTCCACGCGATAGACACCCTTGGTCGGCACCGCGATCCTGAGCCAGTTCGGCGAGGCGCTGAAATCGTTCCGTCCCCCGCCGAGTGCGGTCGAAGCGGCTTCGCGATGGAGCGCGCCTTCGGCCCTCAAGTCACGGCGCCACGTGCGGGCGGACTCGTAATTGAGGAGGGCATCCTTGTAGATGCGCTCGAACGGGCCGCCGTCGGCGACCGCTCCCACGACGGATCCCGGGCCCGCGGCGCCGGTCGCCGACCCGCCTTCGAACGAGACGCGGACCCGCACTTTGGACCACACCTGCACGCGACGGGACACCGGGTCGAACGCGGCGGGCCTCACGGCAATGTTCGCGACCCGCTGTTCACGCAGCCAGCTCACGCCTTTGATACTCGCAAGCGGCGTGTCGCCGAAACCCGCGCGCCCGTAGACGGCCGCGTCTTCGACGAGGTCGACATCGAGCCGGCTTGCGGGCACGCCCGACGATTGCACGGAGCCCATCTCTCCGGGCGTGAGGCTCTCCGGCGCGAGGCCGGTCGCGCTGCTGCGCGTCGGCCCGGTCGTTCCGCCCTTGCGCGCTTCGGGGAGCTCCTGCTGCGGGACGAGCCGCACGTCGTCGAACGTGCGCGCGCCTTCTCCCGTCGCTTCGACGTGAAGACGCGCGCCCTCGGGAATCGCGATCCAGACTCCGGTCACGGGCAAGAGCGGCTCGCCCGCGCCCGCGTCCCAAGCGAACCCCTCGAGCGAGAGCTGATGGTAGATGCCGTTCTTCGCCTCGACGCGCGCGAGCACGGGCTCGGGGACGTCGAGCTCGAACGTCACGCCGCGCGCATCGGCGGTGAGCAGCCGCGGCTCTCCCGCGCGCGCCCCCGCCGGGGAGGCGAGCGCGACGAGCCCGGGAACTGCCGAAACCGCGACTGCGAGCGCAGCGAGGGCGGCCCTCGTTCGGCGCATGCGGTCTACGCCAGCCGTTCGGCCTGATCGAGAAGCATCACCGGAATGTCGCCCACGACCCGGAAACGCAGCTTGTCGACCGGACAGGTGAGGTGGCTTTCCTCTTTGTTGTACAGGAGGTCTCCCTTGCACTGCGGGCAGACCAGAATGCTCAGCAGATCCTCGCTCAACGCCATGATGATCCTCGGGTCACGCGCCTCGGGCGCGGTGATCGTTCGGGTTCAGGGCCCTCATGGGCCGTTCTCGGCAAAACAGGGTGCTGCGGAGGGCGGAGCGAGGGTAACAAATCGGATCGGTCTGCGGTTCTCCCCGGGGCGAGAGGTCAATCGTCGGTCGGAGTCTAACACTCCCGAAAATCGGGGGTCAAGCCGAGCGCCCCGCCCCGCGCGCGCTCACGACGCGCCGACGGTGCTCCCTGCGCCGCCCGCTCCGTCCACGCGGCCCGCTTCGTCCACCCCGCCCGCTCCGTCCACGCCGTCCTTCGATGGATCCCGGAACACGCCCATCGCCCGGAACTTCTCCCGCCGCCGCCGGACGAGCTCCGCCCGGGGATAAGCGCGCAGGCGCTCGAAGTGACGGCCGACATACTCGCCGAGCGTACGCACCGCCGAGTCCGGGTCGCGGTGCGCGCCGCCGACGGGCTCGGGCACGATCTCGTCGACGACGCCAAGCTTCAGGCAGTCTTCGGCCGTGAGCCTCAGGGCGTCGGCGGCCTGCACGCTGCGGGAGCGGTCGCGCCAGAGAATCGACGCGCAGCCTTCGGGCGAGATCACGGAATAAATCGAGTTCTCGAGCATGAGGACGACGTCCCCCATCGCGAGCGCGAGCGCACCTCCCGATCCGCCCTCGCCCGTGATGACCGAGACGAACGGCACCTCGAGCCGGCACATCTCGCGCAGGTTGCGCGCGATGGCTTCGGCCTGGCCGCGCTCCTCGGAGTCAATCCCGGGGTACGCTCCCGGCGTATCCACAAAGCTGATGATCGGGCGGTGGAATTTCGCCGCCACGGTCATGACGCGCAGCGCCTTGCGGTAACCCTCCGGTTTTGGCATGCCGAAATTGCGCTTCAGCTTCTGCTGCGTGTCATGCCCCTTCTGATGGCCCACCACCATTACGGCCGTGCCGTGGAACCAGGCGAAACCCGTCACCAGCGCCGGATCGTCGGCGAACGCGCGGTCGCCGTGGATCTCAGTAAAGTCCTGGAACAGGAGCTTGACGTAATCGAGCGTATGCGGG
>JBOHUC010000077.1:0-10838 GCA_050733935.1 Candidatus Eiseniibacteriota bacterium
CCGGGCCCCAGTACGCACTCCACAGGAACGTCACGCAGCGTCGCGGGGAGTCCGCCGGCGTGGTCCTGGTCCCCGTGGCTTGCGATGACCGCCGAGAGCGCGTGGACGCCGAGCCGCCGAAGGGCCGGAACGACGACGCGCGTGCCCATGTCCTGGCCCGGACGCGCGTCGCCCGCGTCGATGAGCAACGCGCGGCCGTCGGGCAGGCGCGCGAGGATCGCGTCCCCCTGGCCGATGTCGAGCAGCACGAGCTCGAACGTGCCACGCTTCGCGAGCGGCGCGGCGATCAGGATCGCAGCGAGTGCGGCAAGGCCCGCCGCGGTCCATAGCGGAGCGAGCCCGCGGGAGAATTGCGCGAGCCGGCCCAGCGCCCCGGTCACGGCCGCCACCACGAGCGCGAGCACGGCGAGCGCAGACGGCTCCGTGCCGAGCGAACGAAAAGCAAGTGGCGCACGCGCGAGCTCCGACGCCACACGAAGCGTGAGGAGCGCGCCCGCGTCGGCCACGATCCACAAGGCCTGGGCGAGCAGGCCGCCGGAGAGCGATCCAACGGCGAGCGCGAGCACGCCGGCGACGAGGGCCACGTTCGTCACCGGAACGAGAAGCACGTTCGACGCGAGCCCGAGCGCGCTCACGGCCCCGAACTGTGCTGCGATCACGGGCAGCGCAACGAGCTGTGCCGCGATCGTCGTGACGAGGGGCTCGGCCGCCCCACGAACGAGCCTCGCCCACGCCCGCGCGCGGGACCCGGCGGGCGCCCCGGCGAACGCCCCGCCGAGCGCCTCCTCGAGCCGCTCCATCACCGGTTGCGCGACCGCGAGCAGTCCCCAGGTCGCGAGCACCGAGAGCTGAAATCCCGCATCGAGCGCAAACGCAGGACGGTGCGCGACGAGAAGAAGAATCGTGAGCGCGAGCGCCTGTTCCGCGCGCACGCGGCGCCCGGCCAGGGCACCCGCTTCGACGAGCGCGGCGGAAACGCCGGCGCGCCAGACCGAGGCTGATCCGCCCGCGAGCGCGCAGTAACACGCCCCTGCCGCGAGGCGAAGCAGTGCCGCCCGGCGCCCGCGCAGCCCGGCGAGCTGGAGCGCCTGTCCGATGAGCGCGAGGACGAGCACGATGTGCATGCCCGAGATCGCAAGCAGATGAAGCGCTCCCGCGCGCCGCAGATCGTCCGAGGCGCCAGGATCGAGCCCGCTCCGATCGCCGAGCAGGAATCCGGCGAGGAACGCTCCGGCACGCCCGTGCTCCTGTGCGCGAACGCGTGCGATCAGATGCTCACGCCAGGGCGACAGAGAGCGGGCACCCACCTCGAGAACGCCCGGACCCCCGCGCACGACGATCGTACCCGGCACGAGGCGCGCGCGGCCCGAGCTCCCGCGCACGGCGTGCCAGCGCCGCTCGTCGAACCCTCCGGGATTCCGCACCCCGTCGCCCGCCGAGAGATCGACGAGCGCAAGAAAGAGAACCCCGTCGTGGAGTCGCGCCGCAGCCCCCGCAGGGAGGGTCGCGCACTCGAAGCGGGATCCGCGCGCGAGCTCGAGGGTCGAGCGCTCGATCCGGCAGCGAAACCGGATCGATCCTGGCGTCCGCTCCGGCATGCCGACCACGCGTGCGGCGACCCAGCCGCGCAGCGCCGTCCCCTCGGCGAGCGCCCGCTCTTCGTGCGCGGCGCGCGTGGCGGCTCCGTGGGCTCCGAACCCGGCGAGAACGGCCGTGATCGCAACCGCGTTCGCCGCCGTGCGCGCGATCGGCCTGTCTCGCGCGAGGGCGTGCGTTGCGAACGACAGTAGCGTCAGGGCGGACGCAAGCGCGACCCCGATCGCGACGTGCGAAACCACGTTCGCGCCGGCGCCCGCACCCGCGCCGGCCTCGAACCCGAGCGCTGCGGCGAGAGCGGCGAACAGCGCGAGCCGAACCGCCCGCACGGCCCCCTTCGCCCCGGGGACCGCGCACGGCCGGTTCATGCACAGGTCCAGAGCACGGATTGGGCCGAGCTGCCCCGAGCGCCACGAGCGCCGCAAATGCGCGCCGGAAAGCGAAACGGCCCGGGGATCGCTCCCCGGGCCGTCCACGACCGTGACGGTTGGTCTACGACATGGGCGCTACGGCACGACCGGCAGCGAGCGCACCTCCGAGAAGTACTCTTCGCCTTCGCGGGTCTTGATCGCGACGTAGTAGGAGGCGCCACCTCCCGCCTTGAGTCCTGCGGTGGGGAGAGTGATCGTGCCGCGCGTACGGCCCTCGATCTGAATGATCAAGAGCGCGAGGCGCTCGAACTCCCCGCCGTCCTTCCTCCACCACAGCCACATCTCGCGCACCGGGAGCGGAACCTCCGCCGCGAGCGCAACCGTGAGCATGTGCGGCTTTGCGAGTGAGAGACGCGCGGGCGGATCGAACGCGACCCAGGGCTCGGCCGGACGACCGAACTGCGTGCTCGCAAAGTAGCGGCCGCCGGCCTGGACTTCGATGAGGTGCACGGGCGAAGGACCGTCGCCGGATCGAATGCGGACCGAGTGCGGGCCGGGATCGAGCTTCAAGTCCGTGGGCGTCACGCCCGCCTGCGCCCCGTCGACGAACACTGCCGCACCGTCCACGTCCTCCACGCCCTCCGACGTCACGCGCTCTGCGCGCGCGGTGACGAGGCCGTACGGCGGTACGCGCACGGGCTCCGCCGTCACGCGCGTGGACTGTCCGGACTTGATCTGAACCTCTTCCTCCCACGGCCGCACACCCGCGCCGCTGAACGAGAGGCGATGACGACCGACAGGCACGTCGTCCTTCCAGAGGGGAAGCGCGCCCCAGGGCCGGCCGTCGAACGCGACCGAGACCGCGGCCGACGTATCCGAGCTCGCAAGCCCGAGCGATCCGACCCATTCCACCGAACGCTCGATCTTTTGATCGCGTTTCCCTTCGACGCTGAAGAGGGAGTTCGCGTACTCGCCGTACGCGAGCTCGATGCGATGGGCACCCGGCTCGAGAGGCACGTCGAGCGGCGTCTTCCCGGGCACGAGCTCGCCGTCGACCCGCACGGTGGCCCCGGCCGGGGACGTCGTGATCGCGAGCGTGTAGCGACCGACGACCGCGCGCGCGATTGGCTCGCGCGCGATCACGAAAGCCCCCACGGTCGCGATCACGAGCGCGGCCCCGATCGCAAGCCCGACGCGCCCGCGCAGGAACGCGGGCCAGCGGAAGGAAGCCGCGGACCATCGGGGCAGAGGCAGGGCCAGGGGACGCCGGGCACGCGGGGCCGGCGAAGCGACGCGCGCCGCAGCGGGCGCCGGCTTCGGCCTGCGCGGGGCGCGCGCGGGCTCCGGCGTCTCGAGCAGCCCGGTCGCAGCTGAGTCCGCGTCGGCCTTGATCTTCTCCGGCAGCGCGAGCGTTTCGTCAGCGACCGGGACCGCAACCGAAGCCTCTACGGGTTCGACGAGGGACAGACCGCGCTCCTGTGCGCGCTCCCGCGCACGCTCGCGCTTCCGCCGACGACGGCGCGCGGAGCGGCTCTCGCCTTGACGTTCGCGGTGAATCGCCGGTGCGGGAGACTGCGCCGTGTCGTCCACGAGGTCGTCGTCCACGAGGTCGCCGTCCTCGAGAGGCGCGTCGAGCGTCGGGTCCTCGGAAGACAGGACAGCGAGCGACATGTCGTCTTCGGCGCCCGTGTCGGCGCCCGTGTCGCCGTCCGTGTCTTCGGGCTCCACCGTGGTCGCATTCGCAGCCGGGCTCGCTCCCCCGCCTTCGACGGTTCCGAACGACGGACGGTAGTGAACGGCTAGCGCCGGGTCGGAGAGCCCGATGCGCCACGCCTCGGCGGCATCGAGCTCCATCCAGTTGAGCCCGGAGCCGCGTCCCCACTCGTGCCACAGAAAAGGCAGGGGCGAACCCGTGAGCTGTTCGAGTTGCGCATCGCATCCGGCCGCCACCGCCCACACCCGGTCCTCGTGCGAGACGAGTCCGAACAGAAGGGGCGGACGGCCCGCGCACCAGGGCCCCCAGAGCGCCGAGCGCACGAACGCGAGCCCGGTGAGGAGCTGCTGAAGTGCGGTCGGAATGACGGCCCCCGAAGGCGATGCCGGCCCGGACGTGGGCTCGAGTGACTGACGTTCCAAATCGATCAGCGAATCGATCGCCGACTCGGGCAGAAATTCGTTTCCAACCACCCATGCGTGGAGGAAATCCGACCGGTGGGCGGCCACCCCGTGACCACCGTGACCGGTCAGTGCAAGACGGTCGGAGGATGGCCGGGGTGCACGCTTCCCCGCCGTACCCGGGAGTCGTTCGTCGCTTGCGAAATCAGATGAAGGGTTCACGGTAAGCCCTTTTTGGTTTATGCTTTGTGCCTCAGAGTGGCCTGTCTCATCCGCCCCTGCGGCATGCTTCGTGCTCTTTCGTCTCCGTCGTGCAGCCGGCCCGGATCACGGGGCCGGCGGTGCATCGACGACGGATCCCGCGGCCCTTCCTTGCAAATCGCAAGCCGGGCCCATAGACTGCCGACGGTTTGCGGCGCCTTACGTGGCCCCGCGCCCCGGCACGAGGGAGGACCACGGATGAGGCAAGCCTGGCTCCGGTACTCCTGTAGCCTCCTGCTGGCCGCCACGCTCGTCGTGGCGGGCGCCTCATCTTCTTCCGCCGCCACCCCTTCCAAGAAAAAGCGCTCCACCCGATCGACCACGTCCGCGGCCACGGCGCCGGATGATTTCAATGCCGGTCGCGCGCTGCTCGAGTGCCAGGACGCGTTTGCGACCGCCCGCAAGCACTTCTCCGCGAAGCGGAACGACGAGGCCATCGACGTGCTCGACGAGGTCATCGTCGACCTCAACACGGCCATCGTCTCGACGAAGGACAAGCGCATCCGCTCGTCGCTCGGCGACCTGCTCAGGAAGTCGGGAAGCCTCAAGCTTGCAGCGCAAAATGCACGCGCGAAAACCGCAAGCCCCGGCGGCACCGCGGCGGCCGCCGGATCGACGACCGCCCCGCTCGCCTCGAGCGGCGCAACCTCGACCGCCGGTCCGGCCGCGAACACGCCCGTCGCTCCGGACCCGGCCGCGACTCTTGCGACCGAATCCGCCACGACGACCGTGTCGGGATCGTCCTCGAGCGCGACACCGCCTTTCGCCCCGCCGACGCTCGGTCCCGTCGCGCCCGTCGCACCGTTCGCACCCGTCACGCCGGGCGCGTCCGATGCGCCCGCCGTGTCCGCGGCGAACGAGAGCACCGCGGTCGCTTCGAGTGTGCCGTTCGTCCCCCCCGCTCCGGCGTCCGGGATTCCGCTCAAGACCGAAGAGGAGCTCGACGAGGCCTCGCTCGCACAGCCTGCGGTCGAAGACGATCCGAACGCGATCGCGATCGAATCGCACCCGCGGGTGGACAAGTGGCTCGACTACTTCACTGGCCGCGGCCGTCCCGCGTTCGAGCGCTGGCTCGTCCGCTCCGGGCTCTACATGGACTGGATGAAGGGGATCCTCGAGCGCGAAGGCGTGCCGACCGATCTCGTCCATCTCGTCTTCGTCGAAAGCGGATTCAATCCGCACGCGCGTTCGTACGCGTCTGCGGTCGGACCCTGGCAGTTCATCCGCGGGACGGCCCGCCTGTTCGGCCTGACCGTGAACTCGTGGGTGGACGAACGAAAGGATCCGGAAGCCTCGACCGTCGCCGCGGCGCGCTACCTCAAGCATCTGCACGGGCTCTTCAATTCGTGGCCCCTCGCCCTCGCGTCGTACAACGCGGGCGAGGGCGCGGTGATCAACGCCATCAAGCGCCAGGGCACGAAGGATTTCTGGTCGCTTCGCCTGCCGCAGCAGACGAAGGACTACGTGCCGAAGTTCATGGCCGTGCTCGCGATCTCGCGCGACCCCGCGCGTTACGGCTTCGACACCGTGACGCTCGAGCAGCCCATGCAGTACGACGAAGTCACGATCCCGGGCCCGGTCGACCTGCGGGCGCTGGCCGACGCATGCGCGGCGGACGTCGAGACGATCCGCCTCCTCAATCCTTCGATCCTCCGAAACGCGGCGCCCGCCAAGGACGACCAGGTCACGATTCGCGTGCCGGATGGCTCAGGCGACAAGCTGCTCGCGAGCCTCGCGGACGGATCGCTCCAGCTCCCGAAGGTCGAGACTCCCGCCGATCCGATCGTGCTGCGCCACAAGGTGCGGCGCGGCGAGAGCCTCAAGTCGCTGAGCCTCAAGTACGGCGTGTCGGCGAAGAAGATCGCGCGCTACAACCGCATCGGGCGGAAGTCGCGCCTCAAGGTGGGCCGGACGATTCTGATTCCGCAGCACGACGCGGCGGTTCGGACGAGCCGGTCTGCGTCGAAGGTCGCCGCTTCGGCGCCCTCGCCCGCCGCTGCGCCCGGGGCCAACGGGACGAGCGCCCCGAACGGAACGACCGGAACGAGCGGCACGAGTGTCGCGGGTCTCGCGGACGGTGCGAGCGTTGCAGCCGGAACGAATGAGGCTGGCGTCACGAGCGCTCAAGGCGGTCTCGAGAGCGGAGTCGGAGTCGGAGCCGGCAGCGAAGACCGTATCGAGAACGTCCCCGCGACGCGCACGATCCGCGTGCGCAAAGGCCAGACGCTTTCGGGAATCGCGGCCGCCCACGGCACGACCGTGAGCGAGCTGCGCGAGCTCAACGGGCTTTCGAAGCGCTCGATCGTGAAAGCCGGTCAGCGCCTCAAGGTGCCGCGCGCAGGTTGACGCCCGCCGCGGGCTCGTGCCCGTGGATGAGCGACATCTTCGGGCCGCTCGGCGCCACCCAGTCGCCGTCCGCGACGCTTCCCGGACAATCCTCCTCCACCACATCCGGATCGATCCGGCAGTTCCGTCCGATCGCGATGCCCTCGGGCAGCCGCGCGCCCCGGCCGAGGATCGTGAGCCCGCTCGCGAGGTGCTCGGGGCAAATTCGGCTCTTCGGAATCCCGGGCTCCGCCGGTCCCCCGACCTTCGCGCCCGCCCCGATCACGGCCTGCTTGTCGGCGATCACGTTCCGCACCACCGCCCCGCGCAGAACCCGCGTGCCGTGCATGAGGATCGAGTCCTGCACCACCGCCTCGGGCTCGATCACGACTCCCGGGAACAGGATCGATCGCGCCACCGTCCCGTCCACGCGCACTCCGTTCGCCGCGAGCGTCTGCGCGAGCGAAGCGCCGGCACCGACTTTGACCGGCGGCAGATCGAGGCTCACGGTGTGGATGATCCACTCCGGATCCGCGAGCTCGATCGGAGGGCGTGAGGACAGGAGCTCCATGTTCGCACGGTAGAACGAATCGAGCGTCCCCACGTCCTGCCAGTACTGCGGGAACAGGTGGGCGTAGATCTCGACCCCGCGCGCGAGGAAGCGCGGGAATAGATCCTTGCCGAAGTCGTGCTCGCTCTCCGGAATCTCCGCGTCCTCGGCGAGTGCCATCTCGAGCACATCGCGCCGGAACAGGTAGACGCCCATGGACGCGAACGTCGTCCGCGCCGTGCCGGCCGGCGGCTTCTCCTGGAACCCGACCACGCGCCCGCGCGGGTCAAGCTCGACGATCCCGAACTGGTCGGTCAGGTGCTCGGGCACGGTCGTGACCGCGAGGGTGACGGCCGCCCGCCGGTCGCGATGGAACTCGTACATCGGGTCGTAGTCCATCTTGTAGATGTGATCGCCCGACAGCACGAGCACGTCCTCGCTGCGGCGCCTACGAATGTGCACCAGGTTCTGGTACACCGCATCGGCCGTGCCGCGGTACCAGTCGTTCTCCTCGCTCCCCTGAAACGGCTGGAGGATCGTGACCCCGCCGCGGTTTCGGTCGAGGTCCCAGGGCCGTCCGCTCCCGATGTGATCGCGCAGCGATCCGGGCTTGTACTGGGTGAGCACACCAACGTCGAAGATCCCCGAGTTCACACAGTTCGAGAGCGTGAAGTCGATGATGCGGTACTTGCCGCCGAACGGAACGGCCGGCTTCGCGCGCTTCTCCGAGAGGAGGCACAGGCGCGAGCCGAGCCCTCCCGCGAGCAGGAACGCGTAGCGCTCCGCGCTCATCGTGCCCTCGTGCTCATCGCGGCCACTCCCCGCGCGCGTGGGTCGCGGATTCGAGCTGTGCCAGCCCGCGACCGCGTCCGCCGCCCACCGGCACGCTGCGCCCGCGCGCGACGGTCTCGCCCGCAAGCAGCACGGCTTCCTTCCCGATTGCGACGAGCCCCGCTCCCGGCCGGTCCGTGTCGAGCGGCCCGTCGCCGACCACCGCCTCCTCCCCGACGATCACGTCCTTGTCGAGAACCGCGAACGAGAGCCGAGCGGCGCGGCCGATCCAGCAGTCGTGGAACACGATCGAATCCTCGACCACGGCGTCCTCCTCGATCCAGGCACCCGGGAAGACGATCGAGTTACGGATCGTTCCGTCGACGCGCGCGCCGCCCGCGACCAGGCTCTCCTCGACGGTCGAGCTCGGACCGAAGCGCGCCGGCGGACGTTCCTCGTTCCTCGTGAGCACGGTCCAGCGCGGATCGTCGAGGCGGAGCGGCGGTCGCGGCGAGAGGAGCTCGCGGTTCGCGCGGTAGTAGGTCGAAAGCTCGCCCACGTCCTCCCAGTACCCCGGGAAGCGGAATGCGTGGATGCGCTCCCCCGCCTTGAGCGCGGGCAGGATGAGATCGAACACGAGATCGGGGCCTTCGAGATCGGCGAGCGCGCGCAGGAGGAACCCGGCGTCGAACACGTAGAGGCCCATCGAGGCGAAGCGGAGATCGGTCTCGGCCGGCTTCTCCTCGAAGCGCCGCACGCGGTCCTGATCGTCCACCGCGACCATGCCGTAACGCGAGCGCCGGTCCACAGGCACGGGCGCGACCGCGATCGTGACGCGCGCACCGGAGTCCTCGTGGGCGGCGATCAAGCGCGAGTGGTCCATGAGATACACGTGGTCGCCGGACGCGACCACCACGTGCTGGACGTTCGCGTCCTCGAGCACGTTCAGGTTCTGAGCGAGCGCGTCGGCGGTGCCGCGATACCACAGCGAGCGGTCGCGCCGCACGAACGGCTGGAGGATCTGGATGCCGCCCGACAGGCGGTCCAGGTCCCAGGGGCGTCCTGCCCCGATGTGCTCGACGAGCGAGGTGGGCTGGTGCTGGGTGAGGAGCGCGACCTTCCAGATCTCGGAATGGACGCAGTTCGAGAGCGTGAAATCAATGACCCGGTACTTGCCGCCGAACGGGAGTGCGGGCGCCGCGCGCGGCACCGCCAGGACACCGAGCCCTTCGCTGCGTCCGCCCGCGAGCACGATCGCCATGACGCGCCGCACGGAGCCCTCCCCGACCACCGGGTTTCACCGGCGGACACTGCGAGCGGGTCGCGACCGGTCCGGCGGGTTCTACCAGTCGAACGAGCCGGAGAGGCGGTGCGCCACGCCCTGATCTTCGTCGTCCGGGAACGACAGGCCGTCGGTCTCGAAGAAGCGGTTGAACACCGCCGCGTAGTCGAAGCCGACCGACTTGCGCCGGAAGCCGACGCCAAACGTGAGGTCGCGGCCGGAAACGCCGGTCCGGAGTCCGAGCGCGTTGTGGAACCAGTACTCGGCTCCGCCGTGCAGCTCGCCTGCGATTCCGTCGCCGCCGAAATTGGAGTCGATGCGGCGCGACTCGAAGTCCATGCGGATGTCGCCCGCGAGCGTGAGCGCGTGGTTGGGAGAGAACGCGAACGTGTACTGGCCCCCGACCGAGGCCGAAGGAGCGATGCTCTCCCGCGTCCCCGTGTCCCACGACATGAACGTGGTCGTGAGGTCGCGCGCCATGAACGCGAGCGACGCGTTCCGCTTCAGGTTGTAGACCATTCCGACGTCGAGCCCGGCGCCCCAGGCATCGTGTCCCACGAGCGTGCGGTACAGCGCCTTGATCGATCCTCCGATCGTGACCTTGGGCGAGAGGTCCCGGGCATAGGAGACAAGCGCCGCGAAGTCGTTGCTCGACTTGAGCTCGAACTCTGAGAGAAAAAGCCTTTCGCCCGGATCCCACCGATTGTTGCCTTCGGTGGGGAGGTTCGTTCCGGGATTCCCGTCGCCGTCCTCGAAGTCCACGCCGGGGCGAAGCTCTTCGATCGTGGGCGTGACCGCGATGTCGTCCACGCCCAGGCGGACGAACGACACGCCGATCGCGGAGCGCTCCCCCGCCTCGCCGCCCTGCGGGAGTGCCAGGCCGATGAAATCGTACTGCACCTGCGAGTGCTGCTCGACCGAGTGCATGTACAGGACGCTCTTCTTCTGCAGGTAATTGAGGCCGGCAGGGTTCCAGTAGCCGGCCGTGGCGTCGTCCGCGACCGCGAGGAACGCCCCTCCCATGCCGACGGCGCGCGCGCCCGCGCCGACGCGCAGGAACTCTCCGGCATACTTGTCGGTCGCCGTGGCGGGGACGGCAGTCAGGCTGACGGCAAGAACCGTCAGGACGGTCAGGACCCCGAGCGAGGCTCGGAACCCGGATCGAACGGGCATGCAACTCTCCCCGAGGGCGATGGACGGGTGGTTCAGGGCGACGAAACGACTGTAACCGCCGGAATGACAACGTGTCAACGACGCCTGCCGCTCCGCCTTACACCTCCGGGCGTCGCCCGGGTCCCGGTTTCCGAGCGCGTCCGAGTCCGGGTCGCGGCGCGGAGAGCGTCGACCTCGGCCTTCGTGAGGGCGCGCGTCTTCCCCGGCGCGAGCGACCCGAGCGCGAGCGGACCGAACGCGATGCGCTCGAGCGCCACGAGCGGGAGCCCGACCGCTTCGCACATGCGCCGCACCTGGCGGTTCTTTCCCTCGGCGATCGTGAGCTCGACCACGGCGGCCGCTCCGCGAGCGGCTCCGCGCGCTGCTCCGCGAGCCGCGCCGAGCAGCGTCGCGC
>JBOHUC010000078.1:0-23094 GCA_050733935.1 Candidatus Eiseniibacteriota bacterium
GTCGCCGTGCGCTCGGCCGCCTTCTGGCGTTCGCGTTCGGCCTGCGCACGACGCGCGACTTCGGCCTCGTGCTCGCGCTTGCGCGCGACCTCGGCCTTCACCGCCTCCTTCTCGGTATCCATCTTCAGATGGATCTTTTCGATCACGTCGGCGTCCACGGTGCTCATGTGGCTCTTCGCCTCGACGCCGAGACCTCGAATCAGATCGAGCACGGCCTCGGAGGACATCTTGATGTCCTTCGCGATCTCGTAGACGCGGACCTTCTTGCCACCGCTCGTGGGGCTCAAGCGCCGTCCTCCTTCTTCTCCTCGTCCTCCGCGGGGGCCTCGGGCTCGTCATCCTGGGCGGCGGCCGGAGGCGTGCCGAGGTGCGCCGGCACGACATCGGGGTCGTATTCCTCTTCGATTTCGACGGACTCGGGCGGCGGTCCGGCCTCCGCAAGCGCCTCGGCGGCCGCCCGCTCGGCGGCCTCCTCCGGGTGCTCGATCGAGGCCACGGCCTCGGCCGCTTCGTCCTTCTCCATCTCGGGCGTGAAACCGAGCTCGGTTGGCGCTTCGGGACGGTGCGTCGCGAGCGCGTAGCGGGCCACGGCGAGCGCCTTCTCGATCGTCTTCTCGCCGAGGCCGGGGATCGCGACGAGCTCCTCCATCGGATGCGCGAGCAGCTCCTGCACGCTTTCGATGCCGGCCTGCACGAGCTTCTCCTTCAAGCGCGGACCGAGACCTTCGACGGTCTCGATGTCGATGCGCGCGGCCTTCTCGACCGCCTGGCGCTTGAGATCCTCGCTGCGCGAGATGAGATCGATGCGCCAGCCCGTGAGCTTGGCCGCGAGCCGGGCGTTCTGACCGCCCTTTCCGATCGCGAGCGAGAGCTGGTCGTCCGCGACCACGACCTGCATGCGGTTCTCCTCCTCCTGGACGCGCACGTCGAGCACCTTCGCGGGCGAGAGCGCACGCGAGACGAACACGGCCGGGTCGGCGGACCAGGGCACGATGTCGATCCGCTCGCCGCCGAGCTCGCGCACGATGCTCTGGACGCGCGATCCCTTGAGGCCGACGCACGAACCGACCGCGTCCACGCGCGGGTCCTTCGAATATACGGAGATCTTCGAGCGCGCGCCGGCCTCGCGCGCGACCGCGCGGATCTCGACGATCTTGTCCGCGATCTCGGGGACTTCGGCCTCGAACAACCGGCGCAGGAAGTCCGGATGGGTCCGCGAGAGGATGACCTGCGGGCCCTTCGCCATCTTGTCGACGTCGAGGACGACCGCGCGCACGTAGTCGCCCTGGCGGTGATGGTCGCGCGGGATCTGCTCGCGCGACGGAAGAACACCCTCGGCGCGGTCGAGCTTGACGATCACGTTGCCGCGGTCGACCTGCTGGACGACGCCGCGCACGAGCTGCCCGACGCGCGTCGAGTACTCCTGGAACACGCGGTCGCGCTCGGCTTCGCGGACGCGCTGGATCAGGACCTGCTTCGCGGCCTGGATCGCGTTCCGGCCGAAGTCCTCGATCGAGAGCGGGAAGCGCACCGGCTCGCCGATCTTCGCGTTCGGATGCGTCGTCTTCGCCTCATCGAGCGTGAGCTGGAGGGCGGGATCCTCGACCGTCTCGACGACGTCCTTGACCAGCGCCATCTCGATCTTGCCGCTCACGTTGTCGAACCGGACCTCGATGTTCGCGGTGGCGCCGAACTTCTTCTTGCCGGCGCTCACGAGGCCCGCTTCGAGCGTCTCCACGAGCACGGCACGCTCGACGTTCTTCTCGCGCGTGATGGCGCCCAGTGCTTCGAGAATCTCCGTGTTCATTGCGACTCCTTGCCCGTTCCTTGACGCGCCCGAATCTGGGCCCAGGGATCGACCACGAGATGCGCCTTCTGAATCGCCGCGACCGGGGCGCTCCAGCTTCCGCCCTCCTCCAGTCCGACGAGGATCGCGCCGTTCTTCGCCTCGAGGAGCGTCCCCTCGACGCGACGCCGGCCGTCGATCAGGTCGTGCGTTTGCACGAACACCTTCTGTCCGACGTAACGCGAAAAGTGCTCGGGCGTCCGAAGCCTTCGCTCGATGCCCGGCGAGCTGACCTCGAGCACGAAGCGGGTCGACACGGTCTGGTTCATCTCGAGCGCGTCGCCGAGCCGCTTCGACACCCGCGAGCAATCGTCGATCGAAACTCCGCCCGCCTTGTCGATCGAAACGCGGAGCGTCCAGCGCCCCGACTGGACGAACTCGACGTCCACGAGCTCGAAGCCCAGCTCCTCGACCAGAGGGGTCGCGATCTCGAGCACTTCGGAACGGACGTCCATGCGCAGGCTCCCGGGCTCCGGCGGAAACCGGGCCTTACGGAACACGGACCGGCCCGCGCCTCGGATGGCGGCCGGGGGACTCCGGGGTCAGGACCTGAAGGCGTGGACGCAGGGAGCCGCGGGAGGGGCCGTAAAGCACAATGAGTGGTCCGGACCGCACCACTCACACTCGCGAAATTAGCGCAGAAGCCCGAAACGGGCAAGGGGGGATTTGCGAGCCCGGGAATTGCGGGCCCGGATGGGGCGGGCCGGGGCCCGCTACGGCGCGGCGGACGAGACCGCCTCCTCCCATTCGCTCGTGTAGACGTACCAGAGGAGGACGCGTCCGACCTGGCCCAGGCTTCCCGGCGCCACCTGCGTCATGTCGTCCCCGGTCGTGTGCCAGGCCGGATAGTCGAAGTCGATGATGTCGATGCCGGGGATTCCCGCCTCGATGAACGGAGCGTGGTCGTCGTACACGTTGTGGCGCGGCGTTCCGATGAACGCAGGCGCGTTCACCTTCTTCCCTCCCGACCAGATGCGCTCCACCAGGTTGCGCGCGACGTTGTAGGAGTTCTGCTCGTAGTAGAGCTCGAGGTTCTTGTCGCCCACGAGATCGACGACGATCGCGAGCGCGGGCCACGGATGGCCCAGGTGCTTCACGTAGTAGCGCGAGCCCCGGCAAAAACCCAGCACGTCGTCGCCCCGGCCCATGTCCTCGCCGTCGAACAGCACGATCTCGACCCCGACCGGAGGCGGCTGCTCGCCGAACGCGCGGGCGACCTCGAGCAGCACGGCCACGCCGGACGCTCCGTCGTTCGCCCCCGGGACGGGAGCCGTGCGCTTCGCCGGGTCGAGGTCCTTGTCGGCCGCCGGCCGCGTGTCCCAGTGCGCACCGAGCACGATCCACGTTCCCGTACGGGGGCCGTACCGCGCACGCAGGTTCGTGAGCACCATGGGCTGCCCGTAGACCGTGTCCGGAAACGTCTGGAGCTCGACGTTCGCTCCGGTTTTCCGGAGCTCGGAAGCGAGCCAGTCGCGGCAGGCGTCGTGCCCCTGGGTCATCGGGATGCGCGGCCCGAACGCGACCTGGGCTTCGAGCCCCTTCCACGCGCGGTCCTCGTCGAACGAGGGAACAGGATGGTCGCGGCAGCCCGCGAATGCGAGCGCGAGCGACGAGGACAGCGCGAGGAGACATCCGATGCGGACGAACGGGGAACGGGGCGTGCGATCGCTCATGGGTTCGCATTCAAACACACGGATGCGCTCGCGGTCTACGTGCGGCGGCGTGCGGCTGGCGTGCGCCGGCTAGAAACGGACCGAGCCCGTGAGCTCGAGGCGGATCGACCGGGTGACGAGCGGATCGCCCTCGACGTTTCGGATCTGGAGATCGCGCGCCTGCGAGAACCCGAGCCCGAGCGTCCCGTTCACGTAGGTCGAGAACGCGTACGTGCCGCTCGAGTTGATGTCGAACCGGTCGGTGTTGATCTTCGACGAGGACGTGCCAAACGCCTCGGTCTGGCCGGTGCGCTTGTCGAACGTGCCGTCGAGCTGGAGCGTGAGCGTGCTCTTGAGTCCCGAGCCGCCGAAGATCGGGACTTTCTGACCCTGCGTGTACGAGCGGTTGATGCTCGCCCGGAGGGTCGTCTGTCCCTCGCGCCGGGTCGCGCGCCGCGTGCCGAAGTCGTCGCGGCGGGACTTCTTGCGGTCGACCGAGAACAGGACCTGGGCCTGGCCGCGGGTCTGCCCGGACAGGGAAAGAAGCGGACTGAAGCCCGAGGCGAACTGCTTCGACGTCGGATTCGAGAGGTTCGCGCCCTCCGTCGTGCGAACTGTGTTCCAGCGCGTCTGCGCGTTGAGAGCACTGAACATTCCCTGAAGCCTCAACACGCGCGCGACCGAGCCCCACTCGAAGGACAGGTCCGGGAACGTCACGTTCTTCGTGTTCGAGACCTGCGTGTTGTAGACGCGGTTCGTGTTCGTGTAGTTGAGCCGCGCCCGCGCCGTCGAGCGCCCGACGAGCGCCACGGTGGTCGAGGCGTCGCCGGAGTACGTGCGCTGCGCGTTGTCGGTCGCCTGCGGTCCGCGGTAGATGGACTGAACCTCGTCTCCGTTCCACTGCGTGTTGGGGTCGCGCGCGATGCCGAGCCTGTACGGGACCGACGGAACGCCGCTGTAGCGTGAGAAAGCGGTCGAGCGGCTGAACGTTCCGCGGAGCGAGATGTTCCCGAGACGGGAGAGCGTCCGCCCGACCGGAATCGAGAAGCCGCCGCCGCTCGGCACCGGCGCCCCGGGCGCTCCGGGCGCCCCGGGCGGGACACCCGCCCGCGTGGTGTCGAACGCGGCCGTGTCGCCCGGAGCCGTGCGCCGGGGCACGTTCGGCATCGGGTTCACGCTCGTGGGGGGCTTCGCCACGCCGGCGAGCCGCGTGAGCGGAATTTCCCAGCCGATGCCCGCGTTCGTCGAGTTCGTGAACGACCCGAGTGAGAGATCGGGTGAGAGATCCGGCGTGCGCGCCTCCGTGTACGAAGTCGCGAAGTCGAGGCTCGGCCGGACGAACGTGTGCACGGGCAGCACGACCCGGCCGTCGATCCGCTGGTTGAAGTTCGTCATGGTGCCGAAGTTGATGCCGAGGATGCGGTCCGGCTCGATGCCGGGGATGAACGCGTTCCGCGTCGCCGTGAGGCTGTAGCTTCCGAACGGGAGCGGGCGCCAGCTCGCACCGAGCTGATAGAGCGCGGTCTTCCGGTACACGTCGCTCTGGAGCGAGTAGGCGTCGACCGCGTCGTCGAGCGAGCGTTTGTACACGAACGACCGCGTGGTCGTCATCGCGAACGCGATCGAGGCCGACTGGGGCAGGATCTGGAACTTGTGCCGCCCCCCTGCGCGCGTCTTGAGGCCCGGGACCGGAACCGCGAACCACTCCGCAGGCGCGATCGAATAGCTTCCACCGCCGGACAGGGTGCGCGAGGAATCCGCCTGCGTGGGCGTGTGCGAGACGCGGTCCGCAAAGTTGAAGTTGAGGGTCGCCCGGCCGATCGTGTTCTTGAGAATCGGATTCCGGTCGCCGGTCTTCGAGAACGTGACGCCGAAGCTCCGGTCGACCGACGTGCTGCGCTCGGCTTCCGCATCGGACCCCGAGAGGAAGATGTCGGTCCCGGTGCGCAGGCGGGGCGTGCTCGACGCGCGCGCGTAGCTGAACGAAATCGGGAGCGCGACTCCGGTCGTGGTGACGAACCGGTGCGGCTGGAACGTCCCCGAGAAGGCGATCCGGTCCGAATTGATGTTGCTGCCGGTCGTCTGCCCGAGGCGCTGGAAGTTCTCGTCCGTGCGGTCCCAGTTGGTCGTGAACATGAACAAGTCGGCGACCTTCGCGTTCACCGTGACACGGTTCGCGATGCCCGGGGTCCGCTCGACGTTGAGCGCGCGCAGATCGTCGATCCAGACCGTCCCCGAGATCGTGTTCATGGAGCGCCAGGCGGTCGACGTGTCCACGACCGCCCGGTCGCTCGAGACGCCGATCGAAAGCCGCTGGATGCGCGTGAAGGTCGGCGACCCGACGACCACGAAGCGCTCGTCGCCGCGATCGACGGTGTCCGCGACCGAGCCCGCGGGGCGATCCAGCTTGAGGCTCGTGAAGTCCGTGAGGTTGAGCACGATCTGCTGCCACGGCGTCGGCACGGAGGGCGCGGCGGGCGCGTTCCGCACCGGACGCGAATACTCGTAGTAGTTCCGCTCGTCGTAGCCCATCCGGAGGTAGAAGCGCGCGGAGTCCTGATCCTGGAACTCGAACTGCGCGAGATAGAAACCCAGGCTCGAATAACGCGTGTAGTCCTCGGGCAGGAGCTGGTCCTTGAAGATGAGCGCGTTCGCGCCCACCGCGAGTCGCGTGACTTCGAGCGCGATCGACTGCTCGCGCTGGCTGTCCTCCGCCCCGCCCAGGTTCCCTTCGCCCTGGACCGTGCCGGGTGGCGGCGTGTAGATGTTCCGGTCCTCCTGGTTGTTCACGTTGCGCGCCACCACGCTGCCGTTTGCCTGCACGGTCGCATCGTCGAGAGCATTGATGCGCCAGCGATTTCCGACGACGTCGACGGCCGCGATCTCGATCAGGGGCTGGCGGCCGTCCGAGAACTCGGACCCCTTGGGCGCCGCGGCGTCGCCCTGGAACGACTCGATGCCCTCGAGCCACACGCGCATGTGCTTCACAGTCGCGAGGCTTCCGTTCCCGATCACGCTCCGGACGTTCGAGTCGTTCACGTCGAGCGGGATTCGGTAGCGCTTCCAGCCGTTGTTGGGCGCGACCGGCTGACCGCTCAACGTGAGCGTCGACTCCGCGGCGAAGATCAGGTACGGCGCGAGGGCCGCCTCGTCCCCGAGCGCGAGCGAGTAGCGGACGTAGCTGTTCAACCGATCGAGCGACTGGTCGCTGTTCAGGTCCTCGGTGAACAGGCGCGACCCGCTCTCGTACGTTCCCTTGCTCTTCTCGCTCAGCGTCGGGCCGATGTAGTTGAGCGGATCGTAGCGCTGGATCTGCTGCGTCTCGTCGCTCAGGTTGACCGGCGACGTCTGGAAGTTGTCCCCGTGCTTGTCCACGTCGGTCGCGGTCGACAGGTCGTAGAGGTCGGCCTCCCGCTCGTCCGCGATCCCGTCCGCTCCCGTGTCCTCGCGGATGTCCGGGTTGTCGCTCGGGTCGTACTTGCCGTCCCGGTTCTTGTCCTCGGAGTCGAGGAGCTCGTTCGGGGACACGCCGGGGGCCCGCTGCGCGTCCTCCGACACGATCCCGAGATCGACATGGAGCTTGAGGTTCGGATTCCCGCGCACGTCCAGGGACCGCCAGTCGTTGATCCACAGCTCGAGGTACTGCATGCGCGAGAAGTCCGCGCCGTCCGGCTCGACGGTGGTCGTGATCCCGGTCCAGAGCTCGGGATGAATCCGCACCGCGGGCGCCTTCGGGATGTACAGGTCGAGCACGTTCACGAAGTTCTGCGCCCCCTCGTTCTCCGACAGCCGGGGGTTGAGGTCGGCAGCCTGAACCGTGTTGACCGGGTTGTACCAGATGAGCTCCGTGTAATCGGCGTCGACCGTATCGGTGAGTGCGCCGTCAATGGAGAGCGGCGGCGAGGGCCACTTCCACGCGAGCCGGGACATGGCTGCCGTATACGAGTCGCGGTTCCCTTCGAAATCGTCGATGTAGATCGTGTTCTTCGTGTTCGGGTTCGGCATCGAGAAGCCGACCTCGGCGTTCACGTCGATGCGCGACGGCTCGGTCGTCGAATAGCCCGGCAGGCGATCCGCGAGGCGGGTCAGGGCGTAAGGCTTGAGCGAGAACTGCGTGTAAACGTCGCCGATCATCGTGCGAGTCGGCTCCTCGCCGAGCCGCGGCCTGAGCTCCTGCTGGCCCTTCGATTCGTAGATGAACGCGCCGCCGAGCGACTTCTCGATCCCGCGGTAGCCGAACGCGCCGCCGACGAGCGTGCGGCCTGCCTGCGAGAAGAGCGGCGCGAACGAGTAGTCGATCGTGAGCCGGGCGCGATTCTCCCGCGCGCGGGCAGTGAGGAGCGTCACGATCCCGGCGTCGTAGTCGATCGTGTAGTCCTTGTTGCGCTCGAGCGGCACGCCCTCGATCGCGATCACCTCGGAGCCTTCGAGAAGGCCCGTCTGTCCGAGGCTGATCGTTCCCGAGAAGTCGCTGCCCGTGAACTTGGCGTAGATGTAGTACTTCCGGTCGTTGATCAGCAGGATGTTCCGCTTGTCGTACACGTTCCGGTTCGACTCGAGCCCGACCGGCGTGATCCCGCCGCCCGGGATGCCGGGAGGATTCGCAAGACCGGGCGGCCAGTAGATGCGTTTGCGGAGTCCCGGAATCGTCTGGTCCGTGCCCGTGACGCGCGGCCGGAAGAAGAACTCCTCGACCGGGCTCGAGTCCGGCCGGGGACCGACGCGCGGGTCGAACGGTCGCAGGTCCGGGAAGAACAGAATGCCGCGGTCCACGTCCAGGAAATCGGCGTTGGTGAACTTGTCGACCGTTTGATCCTGTCCTTCGAGCGGTGAGCCCGATCCGTTGTCCTTGAACAAATCGATGCCCGTGATCTGGAGGTACGTGAAGAGATCCGTCCCTTCCTTGTAGGCGTCGGTCGCCTCCTCGAGCGCCGCGTCGTAGCGGCGGATTTCGAACGTGAGCGACTTGGGATCGATGTTCGTCGTCTGGAGGTCGTAGAAGCTCTTGATCTCGTAATCGCGCGTCACGATGAACGGTGCGACCGTGGAGTCGGTCTCGAAGAAGTCCGAACTGGCGGCGGCCGGCAGGAGGTCGCGCGGCGCCTGCAGGATCTGGAGGCGGAGCGAGTCGCACGGCACGGACGGATCGTTCGAGCAGTCCGGGGCGCTTCCCACGGTGCGGCGGGTCCCGTCGGCCAGGACCTCGACGTAGCTCACTCCCAGCACCTGCGCGTTCGAAAGCGCGCTCTTGAGCACGAGCACCGGGAAGCGCTCGCCGTAGAACGTGAACGTGATTTCGTAGTCGGTGAGCTCGCGCAGACCGTCGAACTCGCCTGGGATCCGCGGCGACGATCCGGGGGCGCCCGCGGGATCGATCTCCGCGAAGCCCGCCCGCACGCCCTGGTTGTTGTTGCCGTTCTTGTCGTCGACGAACACCTTGACCGTTCCGATCTCGATCCGGCTGTTCGTCTGGAGCTGCGCCGTCGGACGCTGCAGGAAGAAGTACTTGCCCTTGATGTAGTTCAGGTCGTCGATCTGGCGAATGACCTCCTGGGCCGTTCCCTGGAAGGACTTTCTCTCCGACCGGCCTTCCTGCTTCGAGGCGATGAGAGCGACGTCGGTGCCGCCCAGGCGTGCGGCGGCCTTGGCACCGAAGAGTCCTTCGTTCCGGCCGCTGTAGGAGACGTACTGCGTGCCGGGAAGCGAGAGGTTCGTGTTCCCGAGATCCACGCTCTTGAGGATCTCGTCGTCGTAGCCTGTGTAGTGAATGCCGATCCGGTTCGAGAGCGGCACCGTGTTCGCCGAGTTCTGCGCGACGTCGACGCGCACCTTGTCGCCCAGGCTTCCGTCGAGGCGGATGTCGAGGTCCTGCCGCATGTCGAGCTGCGGGAAGAGCGATCGCCGGACGCCGGTTCCCGAAATCCGGTTGTCCCAGTTCGACGTGCCCGCGATCGAGATGCGCTCCGAGCCCGAGACATTGAGCGACGGACCGCCGCGGCCGAGCACACCCGTGGCGGCGGTCGGGAGCTCGAACGGCAGGTTGATCTTGTACCCGCTCTGCCGGGCCATCGCGTCGACGTCGGCCGGCTTGTTGTCGATGCGAGTGCGCGACTCCCGGACCCACGTGCGGCGGAGCCCCGACGCCGTGAGCTCGCGCGCGTAGTCCTCGAACGTGACGGAGCGGGCCGGCGAAAGCGGAACGTCCGCGGCCGAGAGCGACGTTTGCACCGTGCCGGCTTCGGGATCGACCGACACTGCAACCGCGCGCGCATCGACCGGGTAGCGAAGCGGCGAAGCCTCTTCGTCGGTGAAGAGCTCGCCTGCGTACTGGAAGCGTGGCAGCGCGAGCGTGCGCACGCGCGGTGTCCACGAGACCCAGGCCGTGCGATCGAGCGACGAGCCGAACGGAGCCGTCCGTCCCCCAGCTCCCGGTGCCACCGCGAACGGCGCCCCGCCGTTGGCCCCCGCCACGAACGGTGCTCCGCCGTTGGCGGTGACCACGGGAGTCTCGGGGACGAACGGCCCCCGCCATTCGGGAACCGTCGCGATCGTGTCGGGCGGGGGAGCGAGTGCGCGCGCAAGCGTGCTGTCGGAGAAGAGCGTGCTGTCGGTCGTGCGTGTCGTGTCCACGGCACTCGCGCGTGCGAGCGCGCGGAGGCTATCGGTCGTGCGGTTCCGGAGGCTGTCGGCAACGCGGGCGCTCTCCGCGCGCGCGGACGATGCGCCGGCCGTCGCGCTGTCGCGGGCAGCCGGATCGCCCGCTTGAGCGCCGGCAGCGCCCGCGAGCCTTAGAGCAACGAAGATGGCCGCGACGAGGCCGAGGACACGCCCTGTGACGGAGGGGGTCCCCGAGGGCTTCGAGCGACGCGGGGGATGGGTAAAACGAGATCGCAAGTTCGGCTCGTGGGGCTCCGGTCGGTGGTGACCAAGGGAGGCCGGCAGGTCCCGCTTGGCCGGACCCCCAACCCGGGGTAAGGTCGCGTCCATGCGGACCTTACGGATGTACGTCCTGCGGCTCCACGCGGTTCCCTGGCTGTTGGGTTTCGGCGTGGTGACGTACCTCCTCCAGCTCGATTTCCTGGTCGACATCATGGACCTCTTGATCGGCCGCGGGATCCCGTTCGGGGCGGTCCTCGAGCTCTTCGTCCTCTCCCTGGGCTGGATGGTCGCCCTCTCGGTCCCGTGCGGGGTCCTGGTCGCAAGCCTCATGACCTTCGGCCGGATGGCCCAGGACAACGAGATCACGGCGCTCAAAGCCAGCGGCATCAACGTCTTCCGGGTGATCCTCGCCCCCCTCACGGCGGCCTTCGTCCTGTTCCTGGGCCTCTCCGCCTTCAATTCGTGGGTCCTCCCGGAGACCAACCACCGGCTCGCGAACCTCATGGTGGACGTCTCCCAGAAGCGCCCGACCGTCCGGCTCGCCGAGGGGGTCTTCATCAACGACTTCCCGGGCTACAGCCTCCTCATCCGGCGGGTCGTCGGGACCACGAACGAGATGCGGGGGGTGACCGTCTTCGAGTTCGGGACGAACCCCTCCCCCAACATCATCGTGGCCGAGCGGGGCCACCTCAGTTACCTGCCGGACGGGGACACGGCCCTCCTCGAGCTCAGGGACGGCGTCCTGCACGAGGTGCCGGGCGACGTCCCCGGGGCGCGGAAGTACCGCCAGCTCCGCTTCGACGTCCACCGGATCTACGTGCCCGGAGTCGGATCGGCTCTCCGGAGGTCCATGCGCGACATGCGCTCGGACCGGGAGATGAACCTGGGGCAGCTGCGCGCCGAGATCCGTCTCGCCGACGAGCAGCTCCAGGCCGGGCGCGAGCGCGCGAACGAGACGCTCGCGCGCACGGGCATCCCTTCGCTCCTCCTCGTTCCGCGCGGCGACGGGACCGGGACCGGCACCCCCGCGGCCTGGGTCGCGGCGATGGCCGCGTTCGTGCGCGGGCAGCAGTACGACCTTTCGTCCCTGCCGCCGTCCCTTCTCTCCGAGCTTCAGATCCTGCGCCTCGAGTTCGACACGCTGTCGCGGCGCAAGGCCTCACTCGAGGTCGAGCTCCACAAGAAGTTCGCGCTCGCGTTCGCGTGCGTCGTGTTCGTGCTCGTGGGAGCGCCGCTCGGCATGCGTGTGCGGCGGGGTGGGATCGCGATCGGCTTCCTCTCGATCGTGTTCTTCGCGTTCTACTACCTGTGCCTCCAGTTCGGCGAATCGTTCGCGGACCGGCTCCTGCTTCCGCCGTCGCTTGCGATGTGGCTCGCGAACTTCGTGCTCGGCGCGTGGGGACTGTGGGCCACGCTGCGCGCGTGCGAGGTGCGGATCCGACGGCGCGTCCGCCGCCTTCCGCTTGAGGCCCAGGCCGGCTCAACGGGCTCCGGCACGCCCGGCCTCGCGGCCGGCGGGAGCGCGGCCGGGTGATCCTTCGCCTGCTCGACCGTTATCTGTTGCGCGAATTCCTGACCTTGCTCGCGCTCTCCCTGTGCGCCTTCATCGTGATCTTTGCGATCGTCGACCTGTTCGAGAAGATTCAGGACTTCATGGACGGTCACGCGTCGGCCTGGATCATCGCGCGCTATTACGCCTACAAGATTCCGTGGGTCATCGTGCAGGTGCTGCCGGTGGCGCTTCTCATGTCCACGTTCCTGACGCTCGGACAGATGAGCAAGTTCAACGAGCTCACGGCGATGGTGACCGCCGGGCTCTCGACGGGTCGCATCATCCTGCCCATGCTCGCCGTGGGGCTCCTGTGCGTGGGACTGTCGTTCCTGCTCAACGAGTCGATCGTGCCGGACGCCACGAGGAAGCGCGACGCGATCCTCGACACCGAGGTGCGGCGACGCGTGCCCGGAAAGCCGCCCACGTACGCGAACCTCACCGTGCTCGGCCACGAGGGGCGCGTCTACACGGCCAAGCTCTACCACGTCGCCGAGCAAACGCTCCACGACGTGACCATCACGGAGTTCAAGGAGAATGCGATCGCGCGCCGGATCGACGCGCGGACGGCGCGCTGGGACGGGCACGAATGGACGTTCCGCGACGGCGTGGATCGCACGTTCGAGGGAGATCGCGAGATCGCCCGTCCCTTCGCGACCCTTCGGATTCCCGACTTGCCCGAGCGCCCCGCGGACTTCGAGAAGGAATCGGAGGATCCGGACGAGATGGGGTTCGCCGCGCTCTCCGAGTACGTGAAGCGCCTCCGGCAGAGCGGCCTTCGCGTCGAGAAGTACGTCGTCGATCTTCACCTCAAGATCGCGTTCCCGTTCATCAACCTGATCGTGGTCGTGATGGGAGCCGCACTCGCGTCGCGCATGCGCAACGCGAACGCGGCGCTCGGCTTCGGCATCTCGGTGTTCACCGCTTTCTTCTACTACGGGCTCATGCGGGCCGGACAGGCGCTCGGCCAGGCGGGTACCGTTTCGCCGATCGCGGCGGCCTGGTTCGCGAACGCGCTGTTCGGCGCGGTCGCCACGGTCCTCCTCATTCAGGCACAACGCCGCTAGCCCGCGAGAGCACGCCGCCGCGCCCCTCCGGCACGGCTGAAAGCGCGTCCCGCCGGGCGGCCGCACGCAGGTCGGCGGCGAAGCGCGGCTCGAGCGCGAGCAGCATTCGGCCGTGCTCCGTGTGCGCCAGGAAGGCCTCGAGGGCGGGGTCGGCGGATCCGGCTTCGGCCGCAACCTCCCCCGTCATCAGGCGCCGCTCGAGCTCGCGCGCGCACGCGGTGTCCTCTTCTGATTCCTCGTCCTCCTTGCCCGCAGCCACGATCCAGATTTCCGGGCTTCGGCCCGCGCGCGCGCCGGCGGCCGCGAGTGTCGCCACGCGCCGCGCAACCGCCCGCAGGTTCACGTAGGCCGCAAGCAGCTGCAGTCCCGCTGCCGCTGTGCGCGCAAGCGCGAGCGTTCCGTTCGTCGTCGTCATGAAAAGCGTCCGGCCGGCCACAACGTCCCGCGTGTACTCCGACGGTGAATTCCCGAGATCGTATCCGGGAATCTTGAGCCCGCCGCGTTCGCCGCACAGGAGCGCATCGGGATCGCCTTCGCGCGCCGCCACCGCTTCCTCCGGCGTCCCGAATGCGCGCGCTCGCGCCGCCCCGTTTTCGAACGCGTAGACGAGCGTGGTCGACGCGCGCAGGACATCGATCACGATGGCGATGTCAGGTGGAAGAGAGTCGGTTCGGGCCAGGTAAGCCGTGAGCTCTCGGCCCGAGAGAAAGAGGCGAATGGAGAGCGACGAGTCGCGCGGGGCGTCGGGGTCGCCGCCGGCGCTCACGTCGCGGCGTCGGCGCGCGCGGCGCCGGCCGCGGTCCCCTGCCGCGCCTCCTCGGCGCGCTGCTCGGCGAACATCGTCTCGACGAAACGCGTGTCGAGGTCGCCTGCGACGAAGCGCGGGTGCCGGAGCGCCTGGAGGTGAAAGGGAATGGTCGTCGGGATGCCCTCGATGATCATCTCCTCGAGCCCGAGGATCATGCGCTGGATCGCCTCGGCTCGATCCTTCCCGCGCGCGATCATCTTGGCGAGGAGCGAATCGTAGTGCGACGGCACCGTGTAACCCGCGTACGCGTGGCTGTCGACCCGGATGCCGGGACCCCCCGGCTTGTACCAGTACGCGATGTGGCCGGGCGCCGGACGGAAGTTGTGCGCCGGGTCCTCCGCGTTGATGCGGCACTCGATCGCGTGGCCGCGGATCTCGACCTCTTCCTGCCGGATCGGAAGCTCGCCGCCGGCCGCGACGCGGATCTGTTCCTTCATGAGATCGAGCCCCGTCACCTCCTCGGTCACCGGATGCTCGACCTGGATGCGGGTGTTCATCTCCATGAAATAGAACGAGCCGTCCGAGTCCATGAGGAACTCGATCGTGCCCGCCGAGTTGTAGCCGATCGAAGCTGCGCCCTTGACCGCGAGCGCGCCGATGCGCGCGCGCACCTCCGGCGTCACGGCGGCCGACGGCGACTCCTCGATCAGCTTCTGGTTGTTGCGCTGGACCGAGCACTCCCGTTCGCCCAGATGAATGATGTTCCCGTGCTGGTCGCCCAGGATCTGGAACTCGATGTGGCGCGGCTTGACGAGGAACTTCTCGAGATACACGGCGCCGTTTCCGAACGCGGCCTCGGCTTCGGCCTGCGCGATCATGAACCCGTTCCGAAGACTCTTCTCGTCCATCGCGACGCGCATGCCGCGCCCGCCGCCCCCGGCCGCGGCCTTGATGATCACCGGGTAGCCGATCTCGTTCGCGAGTCCGTGCGCCTCCTCGACGTCGGTGAGGATGTCCTTCGATCCCGGAATGGTCGGAAGCCCCGCGCGCTTCATGAGCTTCCGCGCCTCGGCCTTGTCGCCCATCTGGCGGATCATCTCGGCGGTCGGACCGATGAACGTGAAGCCCGCCGCCGTGACCGCTTCGGCGAACTGCGCGTTCTCGGCAAGGAACCCGTAGCCCGGATGGACGGCGTCCGCGTTCGTGACTTCGGCGGCCGCGAGGATGCGCGGAATGCTCCGGTAGCTCTGGGCCGACGGCGGCGGGCCGATGCACACCGCCTCGTCCGCGAGGCGCACGTGGAGCGAGTCGCGGTCGGCCTCGGAGAAGACGGCGACCGTCTGGACGTGGAGCTCGCGGCACGCACGCACGATGCGGAGCGCGATCTCGCCACGATTCGCGATCAGGACCTTCTTGAACATGGAATGGTTTCCGGGGCCCGGAACGAAGCGCGCGGTCTCCCGAAGGAGCCGCGCGATCGGAGTGCAAGCAGGGTAAGCGATGCGAGAGCGCGGAACAAGCGCGCTTAAAGCGGGTTTGCGGCCCGGGCCCGTCCCTCGAGGATCTGCGCGAAGGCTGCGGGAAACGCATACGCAGAAAGCCCGGGCCGCGCGCGGCTCACGGGGCCGGAGCGCGGCACGCGCGTCGCGTGTCGCTTGACGAACGCGTGGAGGCGCTTCCAGAAGCGGAGCGTGGCCGGGTGCGCCGCCCAACCGATCGGCGCGTAGCGATCACCCACCCACGCGAACGTCGAAAGTCCGAGGACCTCGCCCTCCGGTCCTTCGCGCAGGTACTGCACCTGGAGCGTGATCACTCCCGGATGGTTCTCATCGATGCCCATGTGCTCGGGCACCGTGGCGCCGACTTCGGCGGCGAGCCAGAGGGCCATCGCAACTTCGTGCGAGTTGGGAGAGACCAGGAGCGGAACCGGGCCGGAGGGCCGGTGCCACAGCAAGTGGCGGCCTTCACGGAGCGAGACGATGCGCTTCACAGCGCGCGGCCGATCGTCGTCCGAGCGACGGATGAACGCGAGATCCGGCTGCCCGTTCAGCCATTCGAGGAGAATCGGGGCGTCGGCGCGATCGAGGTAGAGCGAGACCGAGGGCATGCGCGCCTCAGTCTTTCGTCATCCAGTCCGGGAGAGTCCCGCGTCCGGCGGGCCCGGCCGGCGCGGCCTGGCGCGGCGGCTCGCCCGAGGTGACGCCGTAGCCTGCGGGACGCGACGCGCCCGGCAGGCTTCCCTGCTCGACCGCGGCCCACGTGCGATCCGAGCTCGAGTTGATACCCCTCAGGTGCAGCTCGAACTCGTTCGGATTGGTGCAGGCCTTGAGCGCCTCCTCCTCGGTGATGTGCTGATCCTTGAGGAGCCGCATGAGCGACTGGTCGAACGTCTGCATGCCGTACTGGGTCACACCTTCTTCGATGATCGAGCGGAGATTCTCGAGCGGCTTGTTGAGCTGGAGCATCTCCTTGATCGTCGGCGTGTTGATCAGGATCTCGACCGCGGGAATGCGGCCCGAGCCGCCGCGCCGCGGGATGAGCCGCTGCGACACGACGGCCTGGAGGTTCGCCGCGAGCGAGTGCCGGGTCTCCTCCTGCTGGTGCGGCTCGAAGAACGAGAGCACGCGCTGCATGGTCATGGCGGCGTCGGTCGTGTGGAGTGTCGAGAACACGAGGTGCCCGGTGTCGGCCGCCATGAGCACGGTCTCCATCGTCTCGCGGTCGCGGATTTCGCCCACGAGAATGATGTCCGGGTCCTGGCGGAGGATCCGCCGCAGTCCTTCCGCGAACGAGTGGACGTCGACGCCGACTTCACGCTGGTGGATGGCCGACATCTTGTCGCGGTGCAGGAACTCGATCGGGTCCTCGATCGTGATCACGTTCCGGTTGATCTCGCGGTTCGCCTGGTCGATCAGGGACGCGAGCGTCGTGGACTTGCCCGATCCCGTGGCACCGGTCACGAGCACGAGTCCGCGCGACAGGAGCGCGAACCTGTGGATGACCTCGGGCAGCCCCAGGTCCTCGAGGGTCGGAATCGAGATGGGAATCGTGCGGATCGCGATCGCGATCGTGCCGCGCTGATGGAAGATGTTGCAGCGGAAACGTCCGAGCCCGGGCAGGCCGAACGCGAAGTCGATCTCCTTCTCCGCGTCGAATTTCGCCCGCTGGGCCGGCGTGAGGAGCGAATCGACGACCACTTCCAGGTCCTGTGCGGACGGCGGCGGATTGCCGAGCGCGTAGAGCTCGCCGTCCACGCGGATAAGCGGCGCCGTGCCGACCTTGACGTGCAGGTCGGAGGCCTTCGCCCCCGTCATTGCTTCGAGGACCTCGCGGATGTCCATGCGCCCCTGCCTCCGATCCGGAAGGGTTCCGGACGTTGCGACCCCGCCCGTCGTACCGGGCGGCGCCGCACGGGCAGGAATCGCGTCGGGCGGGTTAGCTCGGGTCGACCAGGAACAGGGTCTGGCCGTACTCCACAGGCTGGGCGTTCTCGACGAGAATGCGAACGATTCGTCCCCGGGACTCGGATTCGATCTCGTTCATCAGCTTCATCGCCTCGATGATGCAAACCGTCTGCCCGATCTCCACCTGGGAGTTCAGTTCGACGTACGGGTCGGCGTCGGGCGCGGGCGACCGATAGAACGTGCCGACCATGGGCGAGACGATGGGTACCAGATGCGACTCGGCGGCTCGTCCCGGCGCTTCGCCGGCCGTTGTGCCCGGCGCGGCTGTGGCTCCGGCCGAGGGCGCGGGTAGCGGTGCGACCGCGGGACTCCCCACGACGTACGACACCGGCCCGTGCGCCTGCACCGAAGACTGGGTCGCAATGCGGATCGTGCGACCGCCCTCGGTGACCTCGAGCTCGCCGATCCCGCTCTTCTGGACCAGCTGGATGAGGCGCTTGATCTCCTTGAGATCCATCGCGCTCCCTTTCGACTCACCCGGGTCCGGTATCGGCCGGTCCGGGGCGCGACTTGAGCGCCGCCGCGGGGGGAGGGTCTTGATCATGAGCGGGCCGGGAAGGCTTCGGCGGCCCGCCCCGCCCCTTCGAGGTGACGCACGAGGGCCCTTAAGCCCAGCTCGTAGCTCAACGGCCCGAAGCCCTGGATCACGCCCTGGGCCGCGGCCGCGGTGTAGGAAGTCTGACGGAAAGCTTCGCGGCGGTGCAGGTTCGAGAGGTGCACTTCGACCGCGGGGAGTCCGACGCCGAGCAGGCAATCCCGGAGTGCCAGACTCGTGTGCGTGAACGCGCCGGGATTGATGAGGATTCCCTGATAACGCCCCACCGCTCCCTGGATCGCGTCGATCAGTCCGCCTTCGTGATTCGATTGAAAGAAGTCGACCTGAACGCCGAGCTCGTTCGCGACCTGCTCGATCCCGTGCTCGATATCGGCGAGCGTGGCATGCCCGTAGACCTCGGGCTCGCGAGTGCCGAGGAGGTTCAAGTTCGGGCCGTTCAGGACCAGGACGCGCAGCGGGACCTCCTCATCGCTCGGCCCCTGCATCTTGCAGGGCCACAAGAACTTCGGAGCGATTCAACGGCTGACCGAAGCTAGCAACCCCCACCCCGCGTGTCAATACAAAACGCGGCGATCCGGCACGGGACTTCTTGTCCAACTTCATGATATCGAACAACTTGCGGGCGGACACCCCCGCCGGGAGCCGGCTCGGAAGCCCGAGGGCCTCGAGGAGGGCCACTTGCCGCGCGGCAACCGCCTTCGACAGGATCCCCCGCCGCACGGCCGCACCGGCTGCGACCGTCATTCCGATGGCCACCGCTTCGCCATGCAGCCAGCGCCGGTAGTCGCCGAGCGTTTCGAGCGCGTGGCCGGCCGTGTGTCCGTAGTTCAGGAGTTGCCGGAGTCCGTCCTCACGCTCGTCCTGCGTCACGATCTTCGCCTTTGCACGCACGGCACGCGCGATCGCGCGTGCGAGAGCGGGCACGGCATCCCTCCCGCCCTTCCTCAGGGCGGAGGCGTCGCGTTCGAGCAGCGGAACGAGCCCGCGGTCGACCGCAAAGCCCATCTTCGCCGCTTCCGCGAGCCCCGCCCGCACGTGTCGGACGGGCAGAGTCGCAAGAACGTTGGGATCGATCACCACGAGACGGGGCTGGTGGAACGTGCCGACGAGATTTTTCCCTTCGGGGAGATTCACGCCGGTCTTCCCGCCGACGCTCGAGTCGACCTGGGCGAGTACGGTGGTCGGAACCATGACGAGCGGCACGCCGCGAAGCCAGGTCGAGGCCACGAAGCCCGCAAGATCGCCGACCACGCCGCCGCCCAATGCCACGACCGGACGGCCGCGCTCGAGACCGAGTTTCGCGAAGGCGCGATAGAGGGAGGCGGCGCGCGCGAGCGACTTCGAGCGCTCGCCCGAGGGAACCGTGAGGAGTGCGACGGGACGATAGCCAGCGCGCGCGAGTGTGGTCCGCGCTTTGGCTCCGTAGAGGCGTGCGACCTTCGTGTCGCTCACGATCGCGCACGCGCCGGGCGCGATGCCCGCGCGACGCATCAGCACGCCCAGCCGGGAGAGCGCGCCCCGGGCCACGCGCACCTCCGAGAGACCATCACGCAAGCGTAGTCGCAGGTTCGTCGTCACGCGCGGTGCCCTGGGTCAGCGTGTGATAACGATCAACTTCCTCTCGCTGTGCCAGCCTCCCGCCTCAAGGCGGTAGAAATAGACACCCGGGGATACCTTGTCCCCGGTGTTCGTGCGACCATCCCAAGTCATCTCATGGGGACCCGCGGTCTGCGATCCGCCCACAATATTCCGGATGAGGCGGCCGGCGGCATTGTAGATCTGCATGTGCGCCTCAGTTTCGGTTGCCAGGGAATATATGAATTTTACCCGCCCGGTCGTCGGGTTTGGAGAAGCCGGGCCGAGAACGAAGCTCGAAGCAGGGGCTACGGTACCGTGTCGACTCATGCCAGCAGGTCCCGGCACTCTCTCCATGGCAGACTTAAAGAATAACTTCCTCTCCATACCGTCCCCGGCTTGCCCATTGCCCCGGAACGCCAATACCAACGCGTCAGAGGGCATTACGGCCACGGGCTCATTCCCTGCAGTGAGCGTAGCGTGTTGATCCCCTTCAAGAGTCTCTGCTCGGCTGAGCTCCATCCAATCAGGTTCGACGCGCAGAGCTTCCGCGATGCCAAATATCGACCGGATATGCACTGGCCTCGAAGCAACGAGTCGCACCTCACGGGCACTCCCCACGTCGACACCGATCTCTTCGAACTGCCGCCGCGTTGCGACATGTTCGAGCGTGCGCCAATCACCTTCCACGCGCGCCTGAATGGACACTCCCTCGCCAGTAGTGCCAATCTCCCTCGCGAGCGACGCAATCTCAAGACCGAGGAGAATCCTTCCTTCCTCTTCCGGAAGCGTGACCACAAGCGCCTCGCCTACCTTGCTGCTCGCGCCGCCCTCCCCCGATGTATACAACCTCGTCCTATCCACACCGGACTCAGTCACACATCGTCTAATCTCCGCTCTCCGCCCAGAATAGATCCCCTCAGTCGTGCCTAGCACGAAAGGTCCACTTACCTGGTCGACCACTCCGAGCTCAGCGCTTGACACTGCGAGAGCATCACGCGCGGCCATGATTCGTAAGACATACTCCCCGGCTTCGTTCTGCCTGACATGTCGGATGGCCACAAGGTCAGCCGCACCAGCTTCTTCCGATTCGGTTCGAAGCTCGTTTTCAGCAACCCAGCGCGGCTCATCGCTCACTCCAGCCTGTAGATCTAGTTGAGCCTGCGCCTGAACACCGAGCGCGGATGCAGCGACCTCAGCAGGAAGCACGTTTGCGGATTCTCCACCACCGCCACCGCCGCCGCCTCCACCCTGAAGCCATCCACCCCCCTCGCAAAGCACATAGGCCGGCCCAGAGCAAGTAGTCGAGGCGCTCGCGGTGCTACCTTGCCCTAGCGTTGAAATGTTGAAGGCGTTATCTTCAAGTTTCAGCGCCCAGTAATACGTCGTGCATGGAGCCAGATCATCAATCTCTATGCAGTGGGGTGCTCCATTTGCCCCGATCGGCCCAATGTCCACTGGAACATATGACGCTGCAGTAAACTGTGCATCGTTCGTGATTGGCGACGTTGAGTATTTGAAGTGATAGCTCTGGGCCTTGCCCGAGTTCCCGTCGTCACCAGTGTCCGTCCATGCAATCGCCTGACTCAATCGGCCGGTCGATTGGAAGCCCGAATCCTTGACGATCTTCACCGCGGCCATCTTCGCCTGCCAGGTCACGCCGGTGACGCCGAGGCTGTTGTTGCCCTTGGCGGCGACCACGCTCGCAACATGGGTTCCGTGCGGTCGCGTATCCATTGGATCGCCGTTGCCGTCGGCAAAATTGTAGCCATGAATGTCGTCAACGTAGCCATTACCGTCGTCATCAACGCCAGTCGTTCCAGAAGCCTCCGTCGCGTTGGTCCACATGTTGTCTGCGAGGTCTTCGTGTTCGTAGTCGACGCCACTGTCCAAGACCGCGATCAGAACGTTGGGCGATCCCGAAACGTAATCCCAGCCCAGGACAGCATCGATGTCAGCACCAGCGGTGCCACCACTCTGGCCAGTATTCTTCAGATGGTAGCTGGACGAGAAATACGGATCGTTCGGCTGTGACAACAGGGGGTTGCCACCGTAATAGTTCGGCTGGGCGTCATCGACGTACGGATCGTTCTCCAGCGTGTCCAGGGCAGCCTCCACGCTCATGCTATCAAGCTTGACGTACTCCCAACCGATACGGGCGAAGCTCTGAAGGACGGTTCCGGTGATCTTTGCGTAGATGTTCTGTTTCTGCGAAGAGGAGGTACCCGACGCTACCTTCACGAGCACCTCGTCCGGCGCGTACTCCGGATCGCTAGCTGACGAACGAGAGGCGATTGAGGTACTGAGGGCAAGAATGACTCCGACCGCGAGTACTCCCTTGCTCGGCATCGCAGACCTCCTTGTCGAGGGTGCGCTTCTGCACTGCCCTTGTTGCTATTCAGCGGTAGAAACTAACCTTCAGTTAGTTAGTGCGGGTGAAGGTCATCGGTACCGTGACTTGATCCTCCCCCAAGTTTGGGGAGTCGTTGGAACAGCTCGCGAGCAGTCAAAGCAAACTGTTTCCTGGGCAAAGGGCTTTGATGTCGCGTCGAAGTAGAGCACCCGGTAGCAGCATCCAGAGGCGTCAAGCGCGATCTGGAACCCAGATTGAACCTCGCCAGGAAGAACACAGTCCTCAATCCCCTCCCAGACAACCCCCCCGTCCTCAGGGCGGATAAAGAATGCCCATGCTGGAGGCGCCGCTGCGTGCAGGACGCGGCACGAGTCGCCTGGGCCTGGGTTGAGGGGCTCAACGGCAAACAGGCAAACAGGTGGATCCATCGGAAGGCTTCCAACCTCAAACGTCACCCGCGTCAGCAGCGTGCCGCCGACGATGATCGAGTCGCAGGCAGGGTGATTCACGTGGGGAACCGCCCGGGCGGAGGGATGCAACGCAGTAACTAGCGTACTGGCAAGAAGAGAGGCCACGAGCGGAACCACGCGGTGCTTCGCCATTTCATGCCTCCTCGCAACCGTAGCCCGCGAGCGAGTTCCAGAGCAGGACACAAACGTTCCGCCCGCGTCGATCTGCACGCCATTTATGGTCCTGCGTCCGGGAAGGTATAAATTTTCGACCCGGCCACTGGCTCTGTCAAGCGCCTTTTCCGCTGGTGAAAGGCTTGCCGGCCTGGACTGCACCCTTCCGCGCACTCTGCTAGGATTATGACCTTGCAAGGGCTCAGTTGGGACAACCCTCAGGCGGAACGCTTTAGCACGCGCGGGAGAAGATTGCGAGGAAGACGGGAGCGAGATGCACCTTCACTGGGATGTTGTTCGTGGAATCGCGTTCGCGGTCCTTGGTGCAAGCTTTCTTCTCGCGGCAACGGTGGCGCGTGGCGAGGCTCCTATACCTGGCAGAATCAGCGCAATCGCGCCCTGAGCAACAATCTGCTAGCGATCTCGCGCGCCCCAGGCTCGCAATTCCTCTGCGCGGTTGGCACTGGACTCTACGGCCCGTCCGAAGGAGAGCCAAGCCCAGGCCCGCTCGTCTGCCGCTCTTGGGACGCTGGCGCGACATGGACAATCACGCAACCCCGGGTATCAGCAGGAATGAACCGCGCCGGGTTCTTCGGAGACTCGGTTATCTGAGTGCCGCCGTCTCGACTGGAGACGATTGGCTCTCGTAGTAGGCCTGCTCGAACTCCGCCGGTGGAACATACCCGATGCGCTCGAGCAGACGGCTGGTGTTGTACCACGCGACCCAGGTGAGCGTCGCGAACTCGACGTCCTCGATCCCTCGCCAGGGGCCACGGCGCCGA
>JBOHUC010000079.1:0-2072 GCA_050733935.1 Candidatus Eiseniibacteriota bacterium
CTGCGACGGCGCCGCTTCGAGCGCGGCCGCGGAGGACGGGAGTGCGGCGGGGGGCGGCGGCAACTCGGCAGCCCGCGATGCCGCCCGGCGCCGGTTCCGCGCCATTCTGTGCGAGCCCGGCACTCCGAGCGCGCTTCTCCGCTCGTTGAGCCCGGGTGGGGACGGCCTCCCCGGTCTCTGAGCTACAACTTCCAGCGGCCGTTGACTCCAAAGAAGTGGAGGGCCGCGCTCTCGTAGGCGCCGGCAAGGCGTCCCGTGAGCGGGCCGCGCTCCTGGTCGAGCGGGAGTGTTCCGGCGAGCGCCCCCGTGTAGCCGGCTCCGATCTCGAACTTCTCGCTCACCGGATGCTGCACGCCGAACGCGATCCGCGTCGCCGGGCCGAGCGGAAGATCGGGAGTGCGATCCGCATCCTCGACCACGTTGCTGTCGTACGCGAACCCGACCGACCACCGCCACGCGGAGGAGGACTGGATCTGCGCGCCGAGCGCGCCGTGCCACGTGTCCTTGTACTTCCGATCCTGCACGAGGGTCGTGGAATCGGCGGTGATCTGGACCTTGCCGAAGCGCGACCACTGCTGCCATCCGACGTTCCCGAGCAGCGCGAGCTTCCCGCCGAACGAGTGGAAGAAGCTTCCCATCACGCCCTGCGGCACCGTGATGCCGAGCGTGATCGGCGTGCTCGTGATGCCCGCGCCGTCGAGAACCGCCTGGAATCCGGGCGACAATCCCGAGAACTCCGGAGTGTCCTCGAAGTCGAGCTTGAGCGGGGAGGTGTAGGTCGCGCCGAGGCGAGTCCGCTCGGAGATCTCGTAAAGAGCGCCCAGCTGACCGCCGAATCCGACGTCCTTGTCCTCGAGCGCGAGCGAGCCGTCGGGCGCGATCGCGCCGAGATTGTTGACGGCGCCCTTGAAGTCGAAGATGCCGTACATGACGTTGACCCCGGCCCCGAGCGAGAATCGCTCGCTCACCCGATACGCGACCGCGGGCATGAACGAAATCCCGAGCATGGTCGCGTCCTGCACGTAGTAACGCCCCGCCCAGTCATCCTCGTAGTCGAGACCGAGCCCGAAGTTGCCGAAGGTTCCGACGCCGTACGCAAATCGGGGCGAGGCGCGGTGGACGAAGAACGCGCTTCCCCCGGGAAAGAATCCGACCGGGTTCCCGCCGTCCGGCCCGCTCACGGTCGTGTTCGAGTTCGGCGTGAACGCGACGTCCCCGTAGAGCGCCTGGAGACCCACCTGGAGTTGCGAGCCGTCGAGCCGCGTCATGCCGGCCGGATTCGTGAACACCGTGCCGGGATCCTGCGCGCGCGCGGCGTAGCCGGCGGCCGCGAGTCCCAGGTCGGGCGTGCCGATCTCGTAGAGCGAGGCTCCTCCGGCGGAGGCGGGGGCGGGGCCGAGAGCGCACAGCGCGACGACGGCCGCAACCGCGACCGTGACCGCGACAAGCGCCCGTGCGGCCCGAACGAAGCCGTCCGATCCGGTCATGACGTCCTCCCTGACGACGCTGGCGCATCCGGCAGGCGCGTGCGAATCGCGCGCACGACGGCGCGCACCTCCCGGCCCTCCGCCGACCACTGCGTAGCGTCCCCGGGTCTTCGCCCGAGCAGGGCGAGCCCGATCGGCGCCCGGTAGCTCACGACTTCCGGGCTCATCTCTCCGTCGCCTTCACCGAGAATCCAGTAGCGCGCCGTCCCCGCGCCTTCGATCTCGACTTCGACTTCGGTTCCCGGGCCGACCACGCCGGGATCCGGCACCGTGTCGTCGATCAGGACGACCTCGCGCAGCCGTCCGGCGAGCAGGAGAATGCGGGCCTCGGCCTGCGCCTGCTTGAGCTTCGCCGAGTGGTACTCGGCGTTCTCGCTCAGGTCGCCGAGCTCGCGCGCTTTCTGGATCGCCTGCGGAATCGTCGTCCGGAGTGCGGTCTCGAGCTGCTCGAGCTCGTTCCGCGTGCGCTCGAACGCCCGCCGTGTCATGAAGTTCCTTCCGCTGAATGCGGCTGCGGCGTCCCTTCCTGCGCCCCCGGTCGCCCCGCCCCCGCGCCCGCCCGCGCCCGCGCCCGCCGCCCCGGCC
>JBOHUC010000080.1:0-2057 GCA_050733935.1 Candidatus Eiseniibacteriota bacterium
GGGCTACCAGGCGCTGTTGCTCACCGATCGACTCCAGGGCGAGGCGCGCGAGGTCGGGCGCCTGGTCGGCGGGCTCGCGCGCGGCGTCGTCGAGTCGGCGCTCCCGCTCGCGCCGCCGTGCTGCATCGTGCTGGGCGGGGAGACCACGGTGACCGTGCGCGGGAGCGGGATCGGCGGGCGCAATCTCGAGCTCGCGCTCGGCGCCGCGCTCGCGCTCGACGGTTGCGCGGGAGTCGCGGTGCTCAGTTTCGCGACCGACGGGATGGATGGATCGAGCGGCGCCGCGGGCGCGATCGCGACGGGGGACACCGTCGCGCCCGCGCGGGCCCTCGGTCTCTCGCCGCACGCCGCACTCGCCACGAGCGACACCGCCCCGTTCTTCCGCGCGCTCGGCGACCTCCGCGTCACCGGTCCGAGCGGAACCAACGTCAACGACCTCGTCGTGATCCTCGCGTCGGCGAACAGCTAGCGGGCCCTCGCCCTGCTCCGTCCCGCTGTCAATGCGTGCGTGGCGGCGGGTCCGTCGCGCGCAATTCCTTGACGCGGCCGCAGGGGGCGCCAGCGGTCCCTGGGAGGTCCGGCAGGATCAGTCCGTCGCCCTGGGTACGCCGCTCCGGTAGAAACGCACCTTCACGCGCTCGAGCGTGGCCAGACCTTCCCCGATCGCCTGATCGACGACCGGCATGAAAGACTCGATCTTCTCGAGCGAGTCGACGATCTCGACCACGATCGGCAGGTCTTCCGAAAGCCGGAGGATCTTTGCGGTGTGGAGCCGGCTGTGGGCGCCGAAGCCTTCGATGCCGCGGGTAGTCCACGGAACAGAGACTGGACCGCCTTCGCGGAGGTCGGCTTCCTGACGGTGGGCGGCAGTGGACTGCATGTCTTGTAAGTGAGACAATACGTCGTGATCGTCATCCTGAAGGCGTGCCAGCGGGAGATCGCGACCTTCCCTGAAGAGATCCGGGGCGACCTTGCCGACGCGTTGGCACGGCTCGATGCGGGCTTGGCGCTTTCCATGCCTCTCTCGCGCCCGATGCCGAGTATTGGTCGCGGTGTGCATGAGTTGCGCATCAGGGACCGCTCAGGGCAGTATCGGATCGTGTACGCGTTCGTCCGGCGTGACGCGGTTCACGTGCTCCACGCCTTCAAGAAGACGACGCGCGCAACGCCTGCCAGGAACCTGGCATTGGCAAGGGCGCGACTGAAGGAGGTCTTGTCATGAAGAGGCGGACGTCTGCCACACGGCTGGCAAGGCAGCTCGGGATTTCGAAAGGACGAGGGCTCGAGGCGGTCGTGAAGGCCCGGCTGATCGCTGCGATCTTCCAGGAGGTAGACCGGCGAGGTTTCACTCACGCGGAACTTGCCGCGCGTTCCGGACTACCTCGCAGTGCGGTTACCGGCATCCTGTCCGGGAGCCTGCAGAAGGTAACCATCGACCGAGTGCTCCGGCTTCTCGAGGCGGCCGGACTCGAGGCCGACATCAAGGTCAGACGAGCGGCCTGACGCGAGCTACCAATGACGCCGTGAGCGGCCGCTGAACCGCAGCGTTCAGGGGGACGTGATCGGCGAGGACCGGGCTGATTCGACGGAGCGTCGCCCGCTGTGGTTCCGGGTCGCCCCCTTGTATGATCCCTCCGTGGATGGACCCCGAGATAGGAACAGCCTGCTCAATCGCGGCGCGGATGGTCGCGTCTGGATCCTCGCCTGGGTTCTGACCCTGGTGCTGCATGCGGGCCTGGTCCTCGTCTTCCAGAAGCTTCCGCCGCTCCAGGCGGCTCCTGCGAAGCCGCGCGAGCCCGAACCGATCCAGCTCGTCTTCACAAAACCTGCACCCGAACCTCGCGCGAGTGACGAGCCGCACATGTTCTCCGAGCTGCCTTCCGATCGAGTGGGCGCGGCACCGGAGAAGGCGGACTTCCTGAGCAACGTCACGAGCCGCGCTCGTGATCAAATTCCGGGTGGAGACACGCAGCTTCCAAAGCTCGAGGGCCAGGTCGACGCTCCGTTGGTCGGGCTCGCACGCGGCGCAAGTCCGTCGCAACCATCTGCGGCCGCGG
>JBOHUC010000081.1:0-50194 GCA_050733935.1 Candidatus Eiseniibacteriota bacterium
CCACCAGGTCATCCCTGTGCACCGGAGGTCGGGTCATGTCAGATCCACATCTCCTCGTCGCTCCCGTTGCCGATCGCGGAGCCGGCAACGGCACTTCCCGCCGCGCGCCTCCGCGCGTTCAGGGCGCCGACTTCGCCGCATCCGGGACGCATGGGAAGGATCTTCCGCGGGTTCAAGCGTCCGCTCGGATCGAACGCGCGCCTCAGACGCGCGAACGTCTCGAGATCCTCGGCCGAGAAGCAGAGGCCCATGAGTTCGCGTTTCTCGTTTCCGATCCCGTGCTCGCCCGAGAGGCTCCCGCCGAGCTCGACGCAGGCTTCGAGAATCGCGTGCGAAGCGTGCAGCGCGCGCGCGACGCTGTCCGGATCGTCCACGTCGTAGAGCACGTTCGGATGCAGATTCCCGTCCCCGGCGTGGAACACGTTCGCGATCCGAAGGTCGAAGCGGCGCGCGATCGCATCGATCCGCCTGAGGATCTCGGGCAGCTTCGTACGGGGCACGACCCCGTCCATGATGTAGAAGCCGTTTGCGATGCGCCCCATGGCGCCGAACGCGCCCTTCCGTGCCTTCCACAGGAGCGCCCGCTCCGCTTCGTCCTTCGCTTCGCGGATCTCGCGCGCCCCCGCCGCACGGCAGAGCTCGTGAATCTCGGCGGCCCTCCGGTCCATGCCCGCGGCGATCCCGTCGAGCTCGACGAGGAGCGCCGCTCCCGCGTCGAGTGGAAGCCCGAGCTTCACGCCTGGCTCGACGGCCACGATCGTCAGGTGATCGAGCATCTCGAGCGCGGCCGGGACGATCCCGCGCGCGATGATCGTGGTCACGGCTTCGCCGGCCGCCTCGACGGACTCGAAGATCGCGAGAAACGTGCGCACGGCCTCCGGCCGCGGAAGAAGACCGACGACGATCTCGGTCACGACCCCGAACGTTCCCTCCGATCCGACCATCGTTCCGACCAGGTTCAATCCGGGCGGGTCGAGCGACGCTCCGCCCGCGCGCACGATCGTCCCGTCCACGAGGACGAACGTGAGGCCGCGCACGTGCTGGTGGGTCTGGCCGTATTTGAGGCAGTGCGGGCCGCCCGCGTTCGTCGCGACGTTTCCGCCGAGGGTCGAGGCCATCTGGCTCGAGGGGTCCGGAGCGTAGTAGAGCTCGTGCGGGGCCGCCGCCTGGGTGAGGTGGAGATTCACAAGCCCCGGCTGAACGACCGCGAGCCGGTCGACCGGGTCGAGCTCGAGGAGCCGGTCCATGCGGGCGGTCGTGAGGACGATGCCTCCCTCCTCCGCGAGCGCCCCGCCGGCGAGGCCCGTCCCCGCACCGCGGGCCACGACCGGGACCCCCCGCGCGTGGGCGAGCGAGAGAATCGCGGAAACCTCCTCGGTCGTGCGCGGCAGCACCACCAGATCCGGTGGAAACTTCTCGAGCGTGAAGCCGTCCACGTCGTACACGATGAGCTCGTCGTCGGCCGCGAGGACGCCCCCCGGTCCGACGATCCGCGCAAGCTCGGATGCGAGCGCGCGCCGCTCCGCGGGCGCGAGCCGGGGTCGTTCATTTGACGTGGATTTAGAGGACGTTTCGGGGTTCATGACGCGACCTTAACACACGCTCCGCCACAGGAACCTAGGCTGGCCGCTGCGGCTCGAGCGGCCATTCAAACCTTTTGATGTATGCATCCGTCTCAGCCGTCGGTCCGAGGCACGGGCCCCACACGCCGAGTCGCTCCACTACCCGCGAGGGTTCCATGAAGGCGTCGCTCCTCATGCGCTCGTCGCTTGCACTGCTTCTCCTGCCCGCTCTGCCGGCTCTCCTGGCGCTGTCCCCGGCGCCGGCATCCGGAGCACGCGCTCAGGGAACTACCCCGTCCGACACGACGACATCGACACCGCCCGACACGACGAAGCGCCACCGCGTGTGTGGCCCGTTCAAGGCCGCCCGCCTCGCCGAGAACGTCGCGGTGGACGGCCAACTCGACGAGCCCGTCTGGCAGAACGGAAATGCGATCACGCAGTTCATCCAGCGCGATCCCAACGAAGGCGCGTCCCCGTCTCAGCGCACGGAGGTTCGCATCGCGTACGACGATGATGCGGTCTACGTGGGGGCGCGCCTGTACGACTCCTCTCCGGACTCGATTCTCGCACGTCTCTCGCGGCGCGACGAATCCGTTCCGGCGGACCGCTTCTCGGTCTATCTCGATCCACTCTACGACCGGCGCAGCGGCTACTACTTCCTCGTGAACGCCGCAGGGACCCTGTTCGACGGAACGCTCTCGAACGACGGCTGGGAGGACAACTCCTGGGACGCCGTCTGGGACGCGAAAGCCCGGATCGACAGCCTCGGCTGGACGTGCGAGATGAAGATCCCGTTTTCGCAGCTCCGCTTCGCGAACCAGGGAAACGATTCGAAATGGGGCATCAACTTCCGGCGGCGCATCGAGCGCCGGAGCGAGGAGCTGTTCGTCGTCTACCAGCCGAAGAAGGAGAGTGGCTTCGTCTCGCGCTTCCCGGACCTCGTCGGCATGGAGAACGTGAAGCCGAAGCGCTCGCTCGAGTTCCTGCCGTACGTGACCGGCAAGGCCGCGTTCTACGCGCCCTCGACCGACCCGACGTTCGACGAAACGGAGTTGGACCCGAACGCGGGCTTCGACATGCGGACCAACATCGGAAACGCGCTCACGATGAACGCCACCGTGAATCCCGACTTCGGCCAGGTCGAAGTGGATCCGGCGGTCGTCAACCTGAGCGACGTCGAGACGTTCTATCCGGAGAAGCGCCCGTTCTTCGTCGAGGGCTCGGCCAACTTCCGCTTCGGCAACGAGGGCGCGAGCGATTACTGGGGCTTCAACTGGCCGGAGCCCGTGTTCTTCTACAGCCGCCGGATCGGCGGAAACGGCGAGACGATCCTGGGCGCGACCAAGGTCACCGGCAAGCTCGCGCGGAGCATGAACCTGGGATCGGCGCTCGCGGTCACGAACGACGAGTTCGAGCCGGTCACGGCCTGGGGCGACGTCCGGCTCTTGAAGGAGATCAAGGACCGTCGCTACGGTCTCGGCTTCCTGTTGAACGGCGCCGCCCGGAGCTTCGACGACGGGAGCACCCGCGATGCCTACAACGAGGGGAGCGCGGTCACCGGCCTCGACGGCTGGGTCTTCCTCGACGGGAAAAAGAAGTGGGTCGTCTCCGGCTGGAGCGCCCTGTCGCACATCCGGGGGACCGAACAGCGGATCTCGGACGTCCAGACGAACAGCCAGCACTACTTCCAGCGGCCCGACGCCAAGGAGTTCCGCTACGACCCGACCCGGACGTCGATGACCGGAACGGGCACGCGGCTCTGGCTCAACAAGCAGACGGGGAACGTCATCATGAACGCGGCCGCCGGCTACATGAGCCCCGCGTTCGATGCCAACGACATCGGTTTCATGACCCGCGCCGACGTGATCAACACGCACGTGGGCGGCGGATACAAGTGGACCGACGCGACCAAAAACCGGAAGTACCAGGACGTGATCGGCGCCGTGTGGACGTCGTTCGACTTCGACGGGAACCGGGGCTCGACGGGTATCTGGACCAAGGGCTACACGGAGTTCCAGAACAACAATTCCTGGGAGTACCGGCTCGCGTACAACCCGTACAGCTACAACTACCGGCGGACCCGCGGCGGTCCGGTCATGAGGGTGAATCCCGGCTATGAGGTCGGGACGTACTTCGACACGGACGGAAAGGCGAAGCTCTTCTGGTGGGTCGACGTGGGCGGCTACTTCCAGCCGTCGGAGGACTCGTTCAACTACTGGTTCTTCCCCGGCATCGAGCTGAAACCGGTCTCGAACGTGATCTTCCGCTTCAGCCCGGGGTATTCGCGGACCGAGGAGAACGCGCAGTACATCACGACGTATGCGGATCCGACCGCCACCGAGACGTACGGAAACCGGTACGTCTTCGCGCGACTCGACAACCGTGAGTTCTCGGCCGGGATCCGGCTCAACTGGGCGATGTCGCCCAAGATGAGCCTCCAGTTCTACGGCCAGCCGCTCATCTCGATCGGCGTGTACAACGGTTACAAGGCGCTCGCCCGGCCGCGCTCGTACGAGTTCGAGCCCGTGCCGATCGCGGACGGATCGGACGACTTCAACTTCAAGTCGATGCGCGGAAACGCGATTTTCCGCTGGGAGTACCGCCCCGGCTCGACGTTCTACCTGGTGTGGAACCACAACCGGGTGAACAACGACGTCGAGAACAACCGGAACGACTTCGGCAATTCGTTCGACGACCTCACGGGGACGGACGGGGACAACATCTTCCTCGCGAAGCTGACCTGGTATCTGAGTTTGTAGGACGGAGGCTGGGGAGTCGGAGGCGGCAGGGAGTCGAGGCTAGAAAGTCCGCGGCGCTCACGGCTGGACCGGGCGCGTGACGTCGCGGCCACGGGGGCGGATCCGCGAGGGTCCGCCTTCAGTTTTTTCCGTTGTGCTCCGAAGATTGAGGATGGGTGCGGCTTCAGCCTGGGCCCTTTTTCATCGGGGGACCACTTCAGAACGCGTAGACTTTCCTGTGCCTCCGGTTGTTGGCGATTCTCCGCGTCTCAATCTCCCGCCGGTAGTACTTCTGCCACCTTCGAGGAAGTGGAATCCGGCTCGGAAAAAGCCTCTTCTCCAGCACCTCTTCGACCGTGAGCTTCCGTTCGAGGACCCCCTCCTTCATGGCCGGCGTCTCTCCCTGCTTTCGCTCCGAGAACGCTTTGACGTAGTTCCGCCATACGGTAAAGACCCAGAGCCGCTCGATTGCACTTTGTCGCCTCTTCGAGAAGGCGATCGTCTCGCGCTTGTGATTGGACCCGCTGTGGCGAATCAAGAGATCGATGAGGTTTAGGGAAAAGAGCGGGTTCTGAGGATTCCGGGCGGCACGCGAGGAGATCGTTCGGTGGACGACCGAAAGGTGGGGAACACGCCTCAGCGCTCTCGGATAGGCCGGATGCTCGTCCGTGTGAAGGACGAGGCTCTGAGGGCGGGGAGCCACGATCTCTAAGAGCTCGGCGACTTCCTTTTCCATCGAGCGTGGATCGGGACGGCCGTATTTCGCCTCGAGGAGCACACGCCGTCTCTTTTGGGCCCTGGTCATCCGACCACTTCGCCTGCGCTCGGTGTCGGTAAAGCCGTGCGTGAAGTGGCTCTGCTGGCCTAAGAGGAGGTGAAAGCCCGTGGGGCAGTCCTGGCTCCATTCGAAGCTCTCGAAGCTATCGAGCGCGGCCGGGCCCTTGATCTCTCGCGGACGTACTCGCTCGTGAAACAGAAGGCAGTGGCGCCCGAGGCGCTCGGCGTGCGTGAGCACCGTCTGGGGCGAGATCCGGTGTTCGCGGGCGACCTGGCGATAGCCCGAACAGGCGACGAGTCGGTGAAAGACGGGAAGCAAGAGCTCGGGACGCTTGAGCCAGTAGGTTAGGTCAAAGGTCTGGGTGCTGAACTGTCGACGACATGTGACGCATTGCCAACGCTGGATGCGTTGCGGGAAAGCCTGCCTCAGGTAGAAGCCGTTTCGGACGAAGCGCCAGAAGTGCCTGTCCCGGTGATGGAAACGGCAGGAAGGGTTGGGACAGAAGGGAGGCGTCCACGGGGGCGCCGTGGGCGTCATGCCCTCGCGTAACGCACTCTCCGTGCCATCCTCATTCTTCGGAGCACAACCAAAAGCGCGAGGCCACGGCGTCTTGCCGTGGCCTCAGCGGGGGCCGCTTCGCTTCGCACGACCCGGGCACCTCTCGGGGCCCGGCTGCCGGCTGGTCCTGCAGCCGACACTCGTGGAGGTCGGATCCCTCCGTTGGACGTTACCGCTCGAGCAGGCGCCTCAATGCGCGTAGCTCGCGCGATCGCCCTCCCTCCGTTCCGCCTTTGTTTTTATTCCCCGCTCGAGGGCGATGTCAAGCACTTCATCCATGCTGTCCACGAACACGAAATCGAGGCCCTCCCTCACGTCCTCCGGGAGCTCGGCCAGATCCTTCGCGTTGCCGCGGGGAAGCACGACATGTTGAATCCCGAGCCGGCGGGCCGCCACGGCCTTCTCGTTGAGGCCGCCGATCGGCAGGACCCGCCCGCGGAGCGTGATTTCCCCGGTCATGGCCACGTCGTGGCGCGTCGGGACTCCCGTGAGGGCCGAGACGAGGGCCGTCGCCATCGTGATCCCGGCCGACGGACCGTCCTTCGGGATCGCCCCCTCCGGCACGTGCACGTGAATGTCGATCTCCCGGTGGAAGGTCTTGTCGAGGCCGAGCTTGGCCGCCCGCGAGCGGGTGTAGCTCATGGCTGCGTGCGCCGACTCCCGCATGACCTCCCCGAGCTGGCCCGTGAGCATGAGGTCGCCCTTCCCCGGCAGGATCGTGACCTCGAAGGTCATGATGTCCCCACCGGTCTCGGTCCAGGCGAGCCCGGTCGCGATTCCGACCCGGGCTTTCTTCTCGACCAGCTGCTCCAGGAACTTGGCCGGCCCGAGATACTCGTTCAGGACCTCGGGCGTCACCTTGGCCGGAGACGAAAGCTCGTTCGACGCCTTCTTCTTCGCGACCTTCCGGCAGATCACGTTGAGCTCGCGCTCGAGATTTCGCACACCCGCCTCGCGCGTGTAGCCGCGCACGATCGCAAGGATCGCCTCGGGGGAGACCTTGAGATCCTTCTCCGCCAGCCCGGCCGCCTTCTTCGCCTTCGGCAGCAGGAACTTCTGCCCGATCGCGAGCTTGTCCTGGTCGAGGTAGCCCGGGAGGCGAATGGTCTCCATCCGGTCCTGGAGCGCCGGCGGAATCGTATAGAGCGTGTTCGCGGTGCACACGAACATGACCTGGGAGAGGTCGAACTCGACCTCGAGGTAGTGGTCCGTGAACGAATGGTTCTGCTCCGGATCGAGCACCTCGAGGAGGGCCGACGCGGGATCGCCGCGGAAGTCCGACCCGAGCTTGTCGACCTCGTCGAGCAGGAAGAGCGGGTTCTTCGCCCCCGCCTTCTTCAGGCTCTGGATGACCCGCCCCGGCAGCGACCCGATGTAGGTCCGTCGGTGGCCGCGGATCTCGGCCTCGTCGTGTACGCCGCCGAGCGAGACCCGGACGAACTTCCGGCCGAGCGCGCGCGCAATCGACTTCCCGAGCGAGGTCTTCCCGACGCCCGGGGGCCCCACGAAGCACAGGATCGGGCCCTTGTTCTCGCCCGTGAGCTTGAGCACCGAGATGTGCTCGAGGATGCGCTCCTTCACCTTCTTCAGGCCGAAGTGGTCCTCGTCGAGCACCCGCTGGACCGCCTTCAAGTCGTCCGAGTCCTTGGTCGACTTGCTCCAGGGCAGGCTCACGAGCCAGTCCACGTAGTTCCGGACGACCGTCGCCTCGGGCGACATGAACGACATCTTGGTCAGGCGGTCGAGCTCCTTCATCGCCTTCGCATGCACGTCCTTGGGCATGCGGGCGCGGCGGATCTGCTGCGCCAGCTCCTCGAGCTCGTTCGAGAACTCGTTCTGGTAGCCGAGCTCCTTGCGGATCGCCTTGAGCTGCTCGTTGAGATAGAACTCCTTCTGGTTCTTGTGGACCTGCGAGCGCACCTGGCCTTCGATCTTCCGCTCGAGCTTGACGATCTCGAGCTCCGAGGCGAGCAGCGTCGAGAGCTGCTTCAGGCGCTCGGCCGCGGGGCCGGTCTCGAGCAGCTTCTGCTTGGTCTGCGCCTTGACGAGGAGCTGGGCCCCCACCGTGTGCGCGAGGCAGGACGGCTCGTTGATGTTGTTCGCCGTCATCAGGACCTCGTCCGGAATCCGGCGATTCAGGTGCACGTACTCGTTGAACGCGCCGAGGACGTTCCGCATGAGCGCTTCGGTCTCGGGCGTGGCCGTCTCCGACTCTGAGAGAACCGAGATCTGTGCCGTGTGCGAGTCCCCCGCCCACTGGATCTTGTGCGCGAACCCGCGAACGATTCCCTCGACCAGCACGCGCAGCGTGCCGTCCGGAAGCCGGAAGAGCTGGAGCACGCGCACGACCGTGCCGACGCGATGGAGCTCCTCGTGCGAGGGGTCCGCGACCTCGGAGCGCTTCTGGGCCGTGACGAACAGGATCCGGTCCCGGGCCACAGCACGCTCGACCGCGTTGATCGAGGGCACGCGCCCGACCAGGAGAGGAATCGTCATGTAGGGAAAGACGACGACGTCCCGGAGCGGCAGGAGCGGAAGCCGGTCCTGGAACGTGAACGTCTCGTCTCCCCGCCTGGCCGACAGCCGCTGGGCCTTCCGCCCGGTGGCCTTCGACCCCTCGGCCGCTTCCTCATCGGCCTTGGGGTCGAGCTCGTCCATCGGTAGATCGTCGTTCAACTGCTTCTTCGGGTCCTTCGATTCAGCCACGGGCTCTCCTGTCTAAGCTTCCTTCTTCCGCTTCTCGCGCTCGCCGCGGAACGTGAGCAGCGGCGCGGACTGGCCCTCGACGGTCTCGGTCGAGATCGTGCAGCCGATGACGTCGAGGCGCGAGGGAATGTCGTACATCACGTCGAGCATGCACTCTTCGAGCACGGCTCTGAGGCCGCGCGCTCCCGTGCCGCGCTTCATGGCGGTCTTGGCGATCGTCCGGAGCGCGTCCTCGGTGAAGTCGAGCTTCACGCCCTCCATCTCGAAGAACTTCTGGTACTGCTTCGTGAGCGCGTTCTTGGGCTCGGTCAGGATCGAGATGAGGGCCGCATCGTCGAGCGAGTCGAGCGTGCCGACGATCGGAAGACGCCCGACGAGCTCGGGAATGAGCCCGTACTTGAGCAGATCCTCGGGCTCGACCTGCGACAGCATCTCTCCGGTGTTCCTCTCCTTCTTCGACTGGATCGAGGCCCCGAAGCCCATCGTCTTCTGGCCAACGCGCCGCTCGATGATCTTGTCGAGACCCTCGAACGCGCCGCCGCAGATGAACAGGATGTCCTTCGTGTTGACCTCGATGTACTTCTGCTGGGGGTGCTTGCGTCCGCCCTGCGGCGGCACGTTCGCGACCGTCCCTTCGATGATCTTGAGCAGCGCCTGCTGAACACCCTCGCCCGACACGTCGCGGGTGATCGAGGGGTTCTCGCTCTTCCTCGAAATCTTGTCGATCTCGTCCACATAGACGATGCCGTGCTCGGCATTGACCAGGTTGAAGTCGGCCGCCTGCAGGAGACGCACGAGGATGTTCTCGACGTCCTCGCCGACGTAACCCGCCTCGGTCAGGCAGGTCGCGTCCACGATCGCGAACGGCACCTTGAGGAAGCGCGCGAGCGTGCGCGCGAGCAGCGTCTTGCCGGTGCCGGTCGGCCCGATGAGCAGGATGTTCGACTTCTCGAGCTCGACCTCGTTGGTCGTCGACTGCGAGTAGATGCGCTTGTAGTGGTTGTAAACCGCGACCGAGAGCGTCTTCTTCGCCCGGTCCTGTCCGACCACGTAGTCGTCGAGGATGCGCTTGATCTCCGACGGCTTCGGCAGGCTGCCCGAGGCCTGCGGCTGATCGCGTTCGATCTCCCCTTCGAGGATGTCGTTGCACAGCTTCACGCACTCGCTGCAGATGTAGACCGACGGACCCGAGACGAGGCGCGCCACCTCGTCCTGACCGCGCCCGCAGAACGAGCACCGGATCGGGTGGGGAGACGCGATGCGTTTCTTCATTTGTTGACCGCCAGGGGCGCCGGAGCCGCCGCGGCCCCCTCGAGGCGCTTGTTGATGACGTGGTCCACGATGCCGTAGCCCTGCGCCTCCTCGGCCGACATGAAGAAGTTCCGGTCCGTGTCGCGCTCGAGGCGCTCGAGCGGCTGGCGGGTGTGCTGCGCGAGGATCCGGTTCAACTGCTCGCGCATCTTGATCATTTCCTTGGTGTAGATCTCGATGTCGGTCGCCTGTCCCTGCGTGCCGCCGAGCGGCTGGTGGATCATGATCCGCGCATTGGGCAAAGCCGAGCGCTTGCCGGCCGCGCCACCCGCGAGCAGCACCGCTCCCATCGACGCGGCCTGACCCATGCAGTAGGTCGCAACGTCGGGCTTGATGAACTGCATCGTGTCGTAGATCGCAAGCCCGGCCGAGACCACGCCTCCGGGGGAATTGATGTAGAGCCAGATGTCGCGGTCCGGGTCCTCCGCCTCGAGGAACAGGAGCTGCGCGATCACCAGGTTCGCGATCTGATCGTCGATCGGTGTCCCGATGAAGACGATCCGGTCCTTGAGCAGACGCGAGTAGATGTCGTACGCGCGCTCACCGCGACTGGTCTGTTCGACGACGATCGGCACCAGGGCCATGATGTGGGGCTCCCCGTCTTGCGAATCCCGTTTACGCGTTCGGCCGCCTCTCAGGAAGAGACGACCAGCTTCGAAGGATTGGATGCTTTCTCCTCGGTCACCTGTGCATGCTCGAGGAGGAAGTCGAACACCTTTCTCCGCTCCAGCACATCTTTTACGCGCTCGCGCCGCTGCTCGGCCGGGAGCGCCCGAAACTCCTGCGCGATCCGTCCGCCGGCCTGGAGGAGGCGGGACATCTCCTCGCCGATCTCCGGGTCGGTCACCGCGATCGTCTCCTGCCGGGCGATCGCGTCGAGCAGGAACTCGCGCCTCACCTGCCGCTCGAGCGAGGTCCGGATCCGCGCCTTGAGCCCGTCGGCTTCGCCCTCCGGCAGCGGCTGTCCCGCCCGGCGCTCGAGGTCGGCGATCTGCTCGGCAACCCGATGTTCCGCCCAACGCTCCGGAATCGGAATCGGATTCCGATCGACCACCTGCTCGAGAATCGCTTCCTCGGCCTCGCGCCGCGCCCCGAGCCGGGCCTCCCCTTCGAGGTTGAGCCGGATCCGGGCCTTGAGCTCGTCCAGGCTCTCGACGCCGAGAGCCTCTCTGGCCCAGTTATCGTCCCGTTCGCGCGCTTTCTTCTCCCGGATTTTGCGCACTTTCACGTGAAAAAGCACGGTTTTCCCGGCGAGCTCCTCGTTCGCGAAATCGGCCGGGTAATCGACGTGGATCGTCCGGCTCTCGCCCGCCTGCGCACCCTGGAGACCGGTCTGGAACGCGGGCAGGAGCCCCTCGGCGCCGAGCTCGATCGGAACATCGCGGCGCCGGCTTCCCTTGAGGACCTGACCCTTCGCGTCGAGTCGCACGTGGTCCACGACCACCTGCTCGCCGTCCTTTGCGGGACGCTCCACGTCCTGCCACTCGATCGTGCTCTGGAACAGCGTCTCGAGCTCGCGCTCGACGTCCGCGTCCTCGATCTCGGGCGTCCGTCGCGTCACCGCGATCCCCTTGTAATCCTTCGCTTCGACCTCGGGGCGAATCTCGACGACCGCCTTGAACGTGAGCGGTCCGCCGGGCGCAAACTTGAGATCCTCGACCTCGGCCGGCATGAGCGGCGCGATGTTCCGGTCCGTGAAGGCCTGCCGGCAGGCGCGCTCGATCGAGCGCTCGAGCGTCTCCTGCTCGAACGAGGTTCCGAAGCGGGCCTCGAGCATCGAGCGGGGCACCTTCCCCTGACGGAAGCCGGGCAGCGAAATGCGGCGGGAGTAGTCGGCCACGACGCGTTCGAGCTCCTCCCCGATCTCCTCGGGGCTCACTTCGATGTCGAGCACGCGGCGCGTGACGGATTCTTCGAGGACCTGAACGTTCACCGGACGCGGATCTCCTGTGGATGCGAGAGGGGGGATTTGAACCCCCATGAGTTTCCCCACCGGATCCTAAATCCGGCGCGTCTGCCAGTTCCGCCACTCTCGCGTCAATTGCTGCAAAGGGAAGGAATTGGCAGGCCGAATTCTAGCACGGCGGGGGGACCGCCGGAAGGCCCGCGCGGAGGGAGGAGCGTGCGCGGAGGCGTGTGCGCCGTGCGTGCGAAGGTCGGTTTGCGCTCAGGCCGCTCGACCGTCCCGAATCCGATGGCCCCAGGCCACGAGCGTCGCAACGGCGCGGTCCAGGTTCTCCGCGCCGACGAACAGGTATCCCGATGCGAACGTGCTCACGGGAAAGATCGAGATTCCCGCGCGGGCGAGCGGCTCGGCAACCGCGACCAGCACTCCCGATTCAGCAACGTGGTCGATCGGTCCCTCGAGCCGGAGCGCGCGCCAGCCTCCGATCTTCCTCACCTTCGAGGGGACGTCGCGTTCGAGGCAGACAATGCTCACCTCGCGCGGCGAGCGCGTGATCGTGCTCAGCGAACCTCGAAGCGCCCAGGTCGGGGGTGGCGTGTCCGGATCGAGCCGGCAAAGCGCATAGCGTTCGGGCATCACAGCGATTTCCAGTCTCCATCCTGCCATGGATGCGCCTCCTCGGATGCGACGCCAGGTGGAGTCCCTCGTTCAACGCTCGAGTTCGACCGTCAGCAGCACCAGGTTTCGGGACGAATTGTGCCCGTCTGCGCGCGACTCCGAATCGCGGGAGTAGGCGAGAGTGCCGCGCAGCCCCTCGCTCCCGTAACCGGCTCCCACGCCGAAGCGCGTGAGCTTCACGTCCGCCCCGTCGGGCCGGGGCGAGTACGAGCCGCCGATCCGGAACGACCAGGTCCCGGCCGGCTCGAGATACGCGTAGCCGCCCGAGAATTCGTTCCGTGCGTTCGCGTGCACGGGCCCGGCGCCGGTCTCGGCGAGATCGACGTCCCGGGCGCCGATGTAGCGATAGCCGGCGTAGCCCTGGGATCCCGCCGTGCGCCCGTAGCGAAGGCCTACGAGCCCGACCATCGGGGCCTCGTCGCTGGCGTCACCGTCGCTCGCCGTGCCGCCGACGCGGAACGATCCGGCGGCGAGAAACTTCCCTGCGAACGGAACGGCGACTCCGAGCGCGCCGCCGAAGGTCGTGAACGAGCGATCGGTGTCGATCGTGTCCGCGGGAATCCCCGAGGACTGCGGGACCGACTCGTACTTCTCCTCCATCAGCACGACCTCGGCGGCGCCGCCGACCAGGATCCCCGACTGAAGCCGGAGCGAAACACCCGCACCGCCGTAGCGGACCGCACTCGTGAACGAGTTCGTGCGCGGGAACGGATCACCGCCGCCGCCCGTTTCGGGATTGAACCCGATGAAGCGCGACTCCCCGTGTTCGTAGACCGGCTGCGAGAAGTACGCGCCGACTCCGAGGCCGCGCGCGCGAAAGCGCACGGCCGCCTCCCCGAGTCCCAGGAATCCGTTCGCGTCCTCGTAGTCGACCGTCTCGGCCCGGAGATCGTCGCGATTCGGGTTCATCACGAAACCGGAGAGCCGCAATCCCTCGGGCCCCGCGAGAAGCAGGGCCGGATTCGCATACACGCTCGAGGCGGGATCGGTCGCAAGGCCCGCGCCCGCGAGCGCGCCGTCGGCGGCTGTGACCGGCGTCCAGCGGCGATCGGCGTAGTCGGAGCGCACGGTCCCGGGCCCGTCCTGGGCGCGAACCGGCGAAGCGAGCAGGAGCGTCACGAGGAGGCCGCACAAAGCCGGGCGCGATCGGGCACGCAGAATCGGATGGATCGAATCAGGGGAGGGTTGGGATTCGGGCTCGGCAGTGGGGGAAAGATAGAAATGAACGCGCTCGGGTGACGCGATCATGAAATCCTCCTCGAAGAGTACGAACGTCGTGGCTCTCACGAGTCGCGGATCCCGGACCGCGCGTGGTCCACCCACTGGGACACCCACTCTACCACAGGCGTCGGGCAGTCGTGGGTTGACAACTACGAAGGCGAGAGTAGTTTGTTTCTTTGCATCCCCTTGTAACGTGAAACCGCCCTCGCGCGCCCGAACGCACCTCTTCCCGGCGGCAAGCTTTCGCACGTCCGCACGTCGCCCCTCCCGCCCGGGCCGCCGTCTTGACAGCCGAAAACGCGGCCGACTAGACTGCCCGCCGAAACCGCGGTTCTCGCGGTACCTCTCTCCGTGTTCGGGTGCCTGTCGCACACACCGCTACCCGTTCCTTCGCAGCACTCCCAACGCATCCGTTCCAAGGAGAACGTTCGCATGGCGATTCAGAAGGTCGGCGTGGTCGGGTGTGGTCTCATGGGCTCCGGAATCGTGCAGGTCGCGGCACAGGCCGGCTACGCGACACGCGTGCGCGAAGTCTCGGACGATGCACTCAAGAAGGGCCTCGGCCGGATCGACAAGTTCCTCCAGGGCGGCGTGGACAAGGGAAAGATGAAGGCCGAGGACAAGGCCGCGATCCTCTCCCGCATCGTGGGCACGACCCGGCTCGAGGACTTCGCCGACTGCGATCTCGTGATCGAAGCAGCGATCGAAAGCCTCGACGCGAAGCGCGAGGTCTTCCAGGCGCTCGACGCCGTCGTCTCCGCGGGAACGATCTTCGCCTCGAACACCTCCTCGCTCTCGATCACCGAGATGGCTGCGGTCACGAAGCGCCCGTCGCGCTTCGTCGGCCTCCACTTCTTCAACCCGGTCCCGCTCATGCCGCTCGTCGAGGTCGTGCAGACTCCGATGGTGGACGCCTCGGTCGTGGCCGAGGTCGAGGAGTTCGCGAAGAAGCTCCCGAAGACCGTGGTCAAGGCGCAGGACACGCCGGGCTTCGTCGTGAACCGCCTGCTCGTCCCCTACCTCCTCGATGCCATCCGCGTGCTCGAGTCGGGCCTCGCCTCGAAGGAGGACATCGACAACGGGATGAAGCTCGGATGCGGCCACCCGATGGGCCCGCTCACCCTGCTCGACTTCGTCGGCCTCGATACCACCTACTACATCGCGAACATCATGTTCGACGAGTTCAAGGAGCCGCGCTTCGCCCCGCCCGTGCTCTTGAAGCGCATGGTCCTGGCCGGCTGGCACGGCCGGAAGAGCGGCCGCGGCTTCTACGACTATTCGGGGGGCACGCCCAGGTAGGCCGGCCCCACCGGCACCGTTTACAGCCCCCTCCGCATCCAAGGTGCGACGGGGGTCCGCACGAAAGGAGAATGCGTTGGCAGGCAACGGAAAGACGGTCGTCATCGTGAACGGCGCGCGCACGCCGATGGCCGAGTGGATCGGGGGAAAACGCGGCGACGGGAAGCCCGGCGGCGCGCTCGCGTCCGTGTCGGCGATCGACCTCGGGGCGATCGCGGCGAAGGGTGCGCTCGAGCGCTCGGGTGTCCCCGCGAGCGACGTCGGGCACGTCATCATGGGGAACGCGATGCAGACCTCGGGCGACGCGCTCTACGGCGCGCGCCACGTCGGCCTCAAGGCCGGAGTTCCGAAGCCCGTGCCCGCGCTCACCGTGAACCGACTGTGCGGCTCCGGCATTCAATCGGTCGTGAACGCCGCACACCTCCTCCTCCTCGACGAGGCGAAGATCGTGCTCGCAGGCGGGATGGAGAACATGTCGCAGGCTCCGCACGTGGCGCGCGGCCTGCGCTCAGGCTTGAGGCTCGGACAGCAGCCCGTGCTCGAAGACTCGCTCGCGGTGGCGCTCACCGACAGCCTGTGCGGACTTCTCATGGCGCAGACGTCCGACCGGCTCGCGACCAAGTACGGCATCAAGCGCGAGGCGCAGGACGATTACGCGATGCGCTCGCACACGGCGGGCACGGAGGCCACGAAGTCCGGCCGCTTCGCCGAGGAGATCGTCCCGGTCGAGATTCCACAGAAGCGCGGGGATCCGGTCAGGGTCACGGCCGACGACCATTTCCAGGTCGCGCCGTCGCGCGAGGCGCTCGCGAAGCTCCCGGCCCACTTCGGGCCCGAGTCGACGGTCACGGCCGGCAACGCGTCGGGTGTGGTGGACGGGGCGGCCGCCGTCGTCGTGACGACCGCGGACGAAGCGAAGGCGCGCGGGCTTTCCCCGCTCGGATCGATCGTCTCTTGGGCGTACGTCGGGGTCGAGCCGAGCGAAATGGGAATCGGTCCGGCACCCGCGATCCGGGCGGCGCTTTCGAACGCGGGGCTTTCGATCGATCAGATCGATCTCTTCGAGATCAACGAGGCGTTCGCCGGACAGTACCTCGCGGTCGAGAAGGAGCTCGGACTCGATCGTGCGAAGGTGAACGTGAACGGCGGCGCGATCGCGCTCGGCCACCCGCTCGGGGCCACCGGCACGCGGCTCCTCTACACCCTGCTGCTCGAGCTTCGGAAGCGCGGAAAGTCGATCGGGGTGGCGTCCGCCTGTATCGGTGGCGGACAGGGGATCGCGATGGTGGTGAGGGCCGCCTGACCGGCGAGGCGAGGCGGCGGGCCGGCTAGCCGAACGCGAGCGTCTGGCGTTCCTGGCGGAAGCGGCGTTCGACCTCGCTCTGCACCTTGTCCCACGCGTTGCGGTCGCCGAGTGGTCCTTGGTAGCGGGTGATCGTCTCCTCCCTGAGATCGATCAAGTAGAGAACGGGGCCTCCTTCGAAGAGGCGCGCTTCTTTGCGCTCGGCGGCCATGACCACGAACCGGTCGCCGTCGATCCACTGGGCCCCGTCGTAGCGCGTGTCCTCCTCGCCCCACAGGACCCGGTGGATGAAGCGCCGCTTGAGATCGATCAGAGCCACGCCCGCCGGACGGACGCGCCGCGCGCGGACGAGCTCCCCGCGCGGGACGAGCTCGAGATCCATGTGCGCGTCCACGACGCGTGTGGCCTCGGGCGACGGGATCGCGAGGTGAAGGAGCCTGAGGTCCTCCCCCTCCGCGTTGCCATCCCACGGGGCGACTTCGTCGTTCGTGAGCTTCGTCACGCTCTTCTGCTCGAGCTGATCGAGGCGGAACGTTCCGAGCCCGATCCGCCACGCGAACACCCACGATTCGAGCGGGCCACGGAGATCGCGCTGGAGCTCTGACGAGAGCTGCTTGTCGGGCGGTGCAGCGTCGCTGAAGTGAAGCGCGTTCGGATCGGCGGTGCGGGGCCGCGAGGGAGGCGGCGCCACGGAGTCGTCCGCGACCTCTCCCGCGCCGGTCGAGGCAGGAACGGTTCCAGGGTTCGTTCCGCCCGGCGGGAGCGAGGAGCGGGCGGGAGCGCCGGACTCGGGTACGGAGACCGGACGGATCGCACTCGAGCCCGTGCCCTCGCCATCGTCGTCCGGGCTCTCGCTTTTGTCGCCGTCGTCGTCGTCCTCGACCGCGGTCCCGTCGGCCGTCTGTTCCGTGTTCGACTGCCCGGTGATCAGGTTGAAGACGTACGTGCCGCCCTTCCAGGCGAGCGCGAGCACGATCGCGATGACCCATGCGATCGCCTTGCGTCCGAGCCTCTGCAGAATGGCACGAATCATCCCCGCGGTTATCGGCACGATCGGGCGCGGCCTTGACCCTCGGAGCGCGGCTTGACACCCGCTCCCCGGCGGGCGAACCTTGGGCCCGAAAGCCGTTGTCCTGCACGTTTTCCCACCCGTTGGGGCGAGGTGATCGACACTCCATGCGACCGGCCGAACAGGACCTGATCTACGACTGGAACACGCAGGGCCCCGGAGCGGGGAAGCCCGCGCGCGCGATCGAATTCGACGACGAGACGCTGCGCGATGGCCTCCAGTCCCCGAGCGTCACGAGCCCGTCGATCGAGAAGAAGCTCGAGATCCTGCACCTGATCGACCGCCTCGGGATCCATACCGCCGACATCGGGCTCCCGGGCGCCGGCCCGCACGTCGTCGAGCAGACGCTCAGGCTCGCGCAGGAGATCAAGAGCGCGCGGCTCAAGGTCACGGCGAACTGCGCGGCGCGCACTCTCGAGGCCGACATCCGTCCGGTCGCCGAGATCTCGCAAAAGGCCGGCATCCCGATCGAGGTCTGCACGTTCATCGGCTCCTCCCCCATCCGCCAGTACGCGGAGGACTGGCCGGTCGAGACGATGCTCAAGCACACGGAGAACGCGGTCACGTTTGCGGTCAAGGAGGGCCTCCCGGTCATGTACGTGACCGAGGACACGACGCGCGCGCACCCCGACACGTTGAAGCAACTCTTCGCGACCGCGATCCGCGCGGGTGCCAGGCGCATCTGCGTGTGCGACACGTGCGGCCATGCGACGCCGGACGGGGCCACGAACCTCGTGCGCTGGACGCGGAGCTACCTCGACACGATCGATCCCACGGTCAAGATCGACTGGCACGGCCACTCCGATCGCGGGCTCGGGGTCATCAACTCGATCGCAGCCTTCGCGGCCGGTGCCGATCGCGTGCACGGCTGTGCGATCGGGATCGGCGAGCGCGTCGGCAACACCCCGATGGACCAGCTCCTCGTCAATCTCCGTCTCATGGGCTGGATCGAGAACGATCTCTCGGCGCTCCCCGAGTACTGCTCCGTCGTCTCCGAGTCGTGCGAGGTGCCGATCCCGATCAACTATCCGGTCGTCGGGCGCGACGCGTTTCGAACGGGCACGGGCGTCCATGCCGCCGCCGTGATCAAGGCGTACCGGAAGGGCGACGCGTGGCTCGCCGACCGCGTCTATTCGGGCGTGCCCGCAAGCATGGTCGGACGCGAGCAGGAGATCGAAGTCGGCCCCATGTGCGGACTCTCGAACGTCGTCTACTGGCTCGAGCACCATGGATACGAGGCCGCGGAGCCCGTCGTCCAGGCGGTGTTCAAGGCCGCGAAGGCCTCGCCGCGCGTGCTCACGGACGAAGAAGTGCACGGAATCGCGAAACACGCGGCCGTCGGCGCCTAGAACTCGTTCGCCACGGCGGTCTCACTCTCTCTCTTCCCAAGGAAACCGGACGCTCCATGCCCCCACGCCATTACACGTTCGCCGTGCTCCCCGGAGACGGCATCGGTCCCGAAGTCGTCGCCGAAGCGCTGAAGGTCCTCGAGCGGGTGTCGCAGCTCGAGGGGTTCACGTACGACACGGTGCGCTATCCGTTCGGCGCCGAGCACTACCTCACGACCAAGGAGACGCTGCCGGCCTCCGCGCTCGACGAAGTGAAGGGCATGCACGCGATCCTGCTCGGCGCGATCGGCGATCCGCGCATCGAGGTCGGGTTCCTCGAGCGGGCGATCATCTCGGGACTTCGCTTCGGGCTCGACCTGTACGTGAACCTGCGCCCGGTCAAGCTCCACGCCGAGCACCTCTGCCCGCTCAAGGACAAGGGGCCCGAGGACGTGGACATGGTCTTCGTGCGGGAGAACACCGAGGACGTCTATACGGGCATCGGTGGAATCTTCAAGAAGGGCACGCCCGACGAGGTCGCCATCCAGGAGATGATCTTCACGAGAAAGGGCACGGAGCGCGTGATCCGCTACGCGTTCGAGCTCGCCCGCAAGCGGAACCGCCAGAAGAAGCTCCTGATGATCGACAAGGCGAACGCGATTCGCGCCATGGACCTGTGGACCCGCACGTTCGAGGAGGTCGGCGCCGAGTATCCGGACGTGACCCGCGAGCACGCCTACATCGACGCGGCCTGCATGTGGATGGTGAAGAACCCGGAGTGGTTCGACGTCGCGGTCGTCGCCAACATGTTCGGCGACATCATCACGGACCTGGGGGCGATGATTCAGGGCGGCATGGGTGCGGCGGCGTCGGGGAACATCCACCCCGGTCGCGTCTCGATGTTCGAGCCGATCCACGGCTCGGCGCCGAAGCACGCGGGGAAGAACGTGAGCTCCCCTGTCGCCACGATCGCGGCCGTCCAGATGATGATGGACCACGTCGGCGAGACCCGAGCGGCGCAGCGCATCGAAGCGACGCTCGCCGATCTCCTCCGGACGCGGGCGATCCCTTCGCTCACGACCGGCGCCGGGCTTTCGACGACGGCGACGGGCGACCTCGTTTGCGAGACGCTCGAGAAGACGGCGGTGCCGGCCTAGACGTCCTCGGAGCCTCCCTCGGCCCCCGCTCCGGGCTTGTCGGTCGCGCGCCGCCGCGGGCCCGGAATCTCGGCCATCTTCCGCTCGAGCTCGGTGCGCGGAGTCTTCCTTCCGAACCAGACTTCGATCCAGCGAAACCCCTGGAGCACGACGAACGCAAGCCCGGTGAGCCAGAGCGCAAGCTCCGTGCTCCCGACGCCCACCGCGACACCGATCGCGGAGACGACCCAGATCGTCGCCGCAGTCGTGAGGCCGTGGACCGAGCCTCCCGATCGAATGATCGAGCCCGCTCCGAGAAACCCGATGCCGGTCACGACGCCCGCGGCCACGCGCATGGGATCGAGATCGGGCACCCCGAGCCGCTGACGCACGTTTTCGGACGCCACGACGAACGCGGCCGAGCCCAGACAAACGAGCGTGTGGGTGCGAAGCCCCGCCGCCTTCCCGTCCATGAAGCGCTCGAACCCGATGACCGCGCCGAGCACCACCGAGAGGAGAAGCTTTCCGACTTGAGGATCGATGATCATGCCCGCCTCCTTCGACACTTCCTTCGCGCACGCACGGAATCACTGGCGGCGGAATGTGTCAAGCGCGTGCTCTTCGCGGAGGCCGCGCGGGCCGGTCGCCGCGCACGGGCACCACGTCCCGAAGCGCGCGGGCGAGAGCCGTAACACCGGCTTCGATCGCCGCCTCGTCGAACGGCGCATAGCCGAGCACGAGCCCGCCGCGCGCGAGCGGCTTGAGAGCGTAGCCCGAAAGCGGCGAGGCTTCGACGCCGTGCGCCTGGGCCGCGTGCGAGGCCACACGGTCGTCGACTCCTTCGGGGACCCGCGCGAGGAGATGCATCCCCATGGGCGATGCTCCGATCTCGACTCGATCGGCAAGCTCGCGCCGGACGGCGGCAAGGAGCGCCCCCTGACGTCCGCCGTAGAGGACGCGCATGCGGCGAAGATGCCGGGCAAAGTGTCCGCGCGCGATGAACTCGGCCAGCACGGCCTGGTCGGGGCCCGGCGGCTGGCGGTCGGAGAGAGCGCGCGCGTTGGCGAACGCGCCGACGAGAGCGCGCGGGACGACCAGATAGCCCAAACGGAGCGCGGGAAAGAGAACCTTGCTGAATGTGCCGACGTACAGCACGCGCTCCCCGCCGTCGATGCCCTGCAGGGATTCGAGCGGCCAACCCTCGTAGCGGTACTCGCTGTCGTAGTCGTCTTCGACGATCCACGCGCCCCGCGCGCGCGCCCATTCGAGGAGTGCAAGACGCCGGGCGCGGCTCAGAACGACTCCCGTCGGGAAATGATGGGACGGCGTGACGTACGCAAGCCGCGCGTTCGGCTCCGTGCGGAGCGCACGCCCCACGTCGAGACCCTCATCGTCCACCGGCACGGGCACGAGCCTCGCACCGGCCGCCGTGAACGCGGCGCGCGCGCCGAGGTAGCCCGGATCCTCGATCCACACCGGATCGTCCGGATCGAGCACGAGCCGTCCGACCAGATCGAGCGCCTGCTGTGATCCGGAGACCACGATCACCTGCTCGGGCTCGCAGCGCACGGCGCGCGACGCGCGCAGGTGGAGCGCAATTGCTTCGCGCAGGCGCGGCAGACCGGCCGGCTCGTCGTAGCCGAGCGTCCGCTCCGACGGCCGGTCCCAGAAGCGGCCCGTGAGCTTCTTCCAGATCTCGAACGGGAAGAGCTCGAGCGCCGGCACACCCAGGCGAAACGGCTTCGCACTTCCGGCATCGCGCGCGAGACGCACCGAGGTGGTCGAAAGCATCCTGCCGCGTTCGGAGAGCCGGGCCGGGCGGGACGATCGCGCGTCCCCTCGAGCGTTCCCGGCACGAGCTCCCGCGGGCGCCGGCGCGCCCTTCCCGCCCGGAAGCCCGAGCACGTCCTCGGGGCTCGCGTCCGCAACGCGCGTTCCGGAGCCGACGAGCCCACTGAGATAGCCCTCCGCGGTCAGCTGTTCGTAGGCGTCAAGGACCGTGTTGCGCGCGAGGCCGAGCTCGGCGGCGAGCGTCCGCGTGGACGGGAGGCGCGCTCCCGGAACGAGGCGGCCCTCGAGGATCGCGGAGCGGATCTCCTCGTACAGCTGACGGGTCAGGGGCATCGCGCGGCTCGCGTCGAGCGCGTTCGCGATGAACGTCTGCGATGCGGGGCCCCGCGTGGTGGGTGTCGCCATGAGTCTCTCCCTGCGAGCGCTGCGATTCGGGGGACCGCAGATGCCCGGGTCGGCCCCTCCCAATTGGCTCCATAAAACTGCCACGATGTGGCCCTTTTGACCAGACCATTTTGGAGGCATTCTGGAGCGTGAAGGAGGGAACCACCATGTATCCCGAAACCACGATCCGCCAGCACGCCGAGCGCTCCGTTCCGGAGGAAGTCTCGGACATCCTGGGGGCCGGCACGGTCGCCCACGTCGGGTTCGGCATCGGCGGAGAGCCTTACATCATCCCCATGTCGTATCACTTCGATCCCGCGGACCCGGGAAGGCTGTTCCTGCACGGGGCGCCGTCGAGCCGGCTCCTCGGGCATCTCGTGGGTGGCGGAGCCGTTTGCGTGGCAGTCACGCTCGTCGAGGGGCTCGTCTACTCGAAGACCGCGAAGTATCACTCCATGAACTATCGCTCAGCGGTCGTCTACGGAAGGGCGTTCGCAGTGACGGATCGGGACGAAAAGGCCAGGGTGTTCGCGGGGATGATCGCGCGCTACTTCCCGGGGCGGGCGAGCGGGCGCGATTACGCGGAAGCGCCGGCCGCGCACCTCGATGCGACTGCGACCGTGGAAGTGCGGATCGAGGCCGCGTCCGCGAAGGCGCGCCGCGGCGGACCGAAGGGCCCGCACGACGCGCGTCCGGAAGCGCCGGGAACTGCAGGAATCCTGCCGTTCCCGACTACTTCCCCTTGAACGGGGCCTTCTTCTTTTCGAGGAACGCCGAGAGTCCGGCGTGCATGTCCTCGGTCGAGCCGAGGATGCCGAAGAACGTGGACTCGAGGCGAAGCCCGTTGTCGATCCCCGCGTCGAGCCCGCGGCGCGCCGCATCGAGCGCGGCGGCAACCGCGAGCGGCGCGTTGTTCGCGATCGCGAGCGCGACCGCATACGCCTCGTCGAGCAGGTGCGCCTGCGGGACGACCTTGTTCACGAGCCCGATCCGAAGCGCATCCTCGGCGTCGATCATGCGACCGGTCGCGATGAGCTCGTTCGCCCTCCCCAAGCCGACGATCCGCGGGAGCCGCTGCGTTCCGCCGTATCCCGGGATGATGCCGAGCCCGACCTCGGGCAGCCCGAACTTCGCGTTATCCGACGCGTAGCGGATGTGGCAGGCGAGCGCGAGCTCGCAGCCGCCGCCGAGCGCAAAGCCGTTCACGGCCGCGATCACGGGGGCCGCCGAGAGCTCGATGCGGCGGAAGATGTCCGATCCGAAGCGCGACGCCTCCTCCGCGCCGCGCGTGTCGAGCGGTGCCAGCTCCCCGATGTCCGCCCCCGAGACGAACGCCTTGTCCCCCGCCCCCGTGAGCACGATCGCGCGCACGCTCGCGTCCGCCGTGAGCGAGCGGAACACGGAGTCGAGCTCGGTGAGTACCGCGCGGTTGAGCGCGTTGTACTTTTCCGGGCGCGAGATCGTGACGATCGTCACGTTGTCGCGGCGCTCGACCTGCATGTGCTTGTACGTGTTCGGGGCGGTTTCGACGTTCGACACGGCACTCCTCCTGGGCACGGGATGGACCAATGGACGGCCGAACCATACCACGGTCGCGGCCTCGATCCGAGCGGCGGGCAAGAAAGCGTTGACGCTCCCGGGGCGCATCCCTAGCATCCCGGCGTCCATTTCCCGACCCCTTCGAACGCCCCGAACGGAGGCTCCTTGAGCACGCAAGAGTCCCGCCGCGCCGAACTCGCGAAGCGCCGCGCGCAAGCCCAGGAGGGCGGCGGCGCGGAGCGCGTCGCAAAACTCCACGCGCAGGGTCGTCTCTCGGCGCGCGAGCGGCTCCAGCTCCTGCTCGATCCCGGCACGTTCCAGGAGCTCGGCGTGTTTGTCACGCATCGGAGCGACGATCCGGCGATCGCCGATCGCCGCTACGTCGGCGACGGCGTGATCGCGGGATGGGGAGCGGTCGACGGGCGGCTCGTCTACGTGTTCGCGCAGGACTTCACGGTCTTCGGCGGCACGATGAGCGAGGCGAACGCGCGGAAGATCTGCCAGGTCATGGATCTCGCCCTCCAGAATGGCGCGCCGATCGTGGGCTTGAACGACTCGGGCGGAGCGCGCATCCAGGAGGGCGTCGCTTCGCTCGGCGGCTACGCGGACATCTTCCTCCGCAACACGCTCGCCTCGGGCGTCGTGCCGCAGATCTCGGCCGTGCTCGGTCCGTGCGCAGGCGGCGCCGTCTACTCCCCCGCCATCACCGACTTCACGCTCATGGTCAAGGGCACGAGCCACATGTTCGTGACCGGACCGGACGTGATCCGCGCCGTGACGCAGGAGGAGGTCACGTTCGAGGACCTGGGCGGCGCCATGACGCACAACGCGAAGAGCGGGGTTGCGCATTTCGCGGCCGAGGACGACGCGGACTGTCTCCAGAAGATCAAGCGCCTGCTCTCGTTCCTGCCGCTCCACAACCTCGAGGATCCGCCGCTACGCCCCACCACGGACCCGGTCGATCGCCGCGATCCGGCGCTCGCGACCGTCGTTCCCGAGCAGGCGAACAAGCCCTACGACATGAAGGACGTGATCCGCCGCGTGGTCGACGACGACGACTTCTTCGAGGTGCACGCGCACTGGGCCAGGAACATCGTGGTCGGCTTCGCGCGTCTTGCCGGTCGCCCGGTCGGCATCGTCGGAAACCAGCCGAGCGTGCTCGCGGGCGTGCTCGACATCGACGCCTCGGTCAAGGCGGCCCGGTTCGTGCGCTTCTGCGACTGCTTCAACATCCCGCTCGTCACGTTCGAGGACGTCCCGGGATTCCTCCCGGGCACCGCGCAGGAGCACGGCGGGATCATCCGCCACGGGGCCAAGCTCCTGTACGCGTATTGCGAGGCGACCGTGCCCAAGCTCACGGTCATCGTGCGGAAGGCTTACGGCGGCGCGTACGACGTCATGTCCTCGAAGCACATCCGGGGCGACTACAACGTGGCGTGGCCGACCGCCGAGCTCGCGGTCATGGGAGCCGAGGGTGCGGTCAACATCCTTCAGCGCGACCGGCTCGCGCGCGCCAAGGATCCGGTCAAGGAGCGAAAGACCTTGATCGACGAGTACAACGAGCGCTTCGCCAATCCGTGGGCGGCCGCGGCCCTCGGGTTTCTCGACGACGTCATCGATCCCGAGGACACGCGGCCGCGCCTCATTGCCGCGCTCGCGATGCTCGCGAACAAGCGCCAGAGCCTCCCGCAGAAGAAACACGGGAACCCGCCGCTCTAGCTTTACGCGGGCCCTGGCTGAGCGGCCCGCTCGATCTCACGAGCCCGTCAGGTCCTTTCCGGGATTACGGCCCCCGCGGGCCCCCTCTCGCGACCGCGCGCGAAACGCTCGCCCCAGCGGATCCGTCCCGTGAGCTGCATCACGATGAAGAGCGTGAGCACCGAGCCGATCGTGATCGCAAGCCCGGTCATGCCTTCGAGGAAGAACGCCGCCGAGAACCCCACCAGGTAGACGAGCTGGGTGAGTCCCGCCTCCACGGCGGCAAACCGCATTCCGACCACGAGCCGGAGATAGCTCACGACCAGGAACACCGAAACGGCCGAGGCGATCGCGAACGCCCCGCCGAGCGGAATCCAGTCGACGAGGTACGCGAGCAGGAGGTGGAACGCGAAGAAGGCCGCCGCGAGGAAGAAATAGTTCATCGGATGCAGATCGATCCCGCGCAGCGTCGTGATGATGAACATGAGGAAGAAGAAGAACAGGAGGGCCACCGGCGCGAACAGGCTGATCCGACCCGCGACCGGCCCCGGCTGAAGGCGTGCGGGCATCGCGAGCGCGATCGGATAGCCGGAGACGAGGTTCTGGTACTTCCACGCGAGCTCCCAGCCGTTCCCCTGCCGGGTCCGCGTCGTCGGAGAGAGGGAGTTCATCGGGAAGTCGACGCGCTTGAAGTTCGTGCGCAGCTTCATGTCGAAGTCGCGCACCGGCGTTGCGACGCCTCCCATGTGATACGTCCACCGGTCGAGTCCCTGCGACCGGTAGCGCGCACCGAGCCGGGTATTCGCCCCCGCCGGCATGCGCACGGTCGCGAACAGGTGATCCCCGAGCGGCTGGGTCGCGAGCGGTTGTCCGTCGGCCGTGATCTCGAGGCCGTCGTAGATCGCGCGCTCCGCGGGCAGCTGGAACGCGAGCGTGACGTCCTGAGCGGCGCCCGAGTCGTTCCGGAACGTCCACTCTCCGTTGAACGCCACGGCATAGGTGCTGTACCAGAGGAGTCCCTTCTGGCGGTGCTCGAGATCGATCGTCGCCTGAACGCGCGTCTGGTCGAGCGGGAGCGCCCGCTTCGCCTCGCGCTTGCCGGGAGCGACGATCCGCGTGTTCGTGGCGTCCGGAACCGGTGTGGTCGACGAGTACGGAATCACGCCCGACACCTGCCGGTTCCCGCTCGACTGGGCGGCGGCAGCAGCTGCGGCCGCGGCCTCGAGGCTCTGCGGAGTTTCAGGGCCCCAGTACGTCGCCCGCGGGGTGCGCTGCTCCTGCATGGAGCCCCACGTGGAAACGACCTGGCTCTTGAGTTGTCGGTCAGAGTTTTCGGTTCGGAGGAAGATCGTGGCTCCGAGTACGAGCCATGCAACGGACGCGAGGAAAAAGATCAAGACGATGGCGGCGATGTGCCGGCCCATGAAAACTTTCCTTTCCGAGGGCGAAAGGAGCCTAGCACATCGTTTCACGCGCAATCAAATCACGAGCATTGCGTCTCCATACGAATAGAAGCGGAAGCCGGCGGCGATCGCACGCCCGTACGCTTCGAGCACACGCTCCCGGCCCGCGAGCGCGCTCACGAGAAAGAGGAGCGACGAGCGCGGCAGGTGGAAGTTCGTGACGAGCGCATCGAGCGCCAGGAACCGGTACGGCGGCGCGATCAGGTGGCGCGTCCAGCCGGTGCCCGCGCGCACGACCTCGCCCGCGGCGCGCCGCTCCTCCGGCAGGAGCAGCGCTCCGGTCTCGAGCGTGCGCGCGACCGTCGTTCCCACCGCGACGACCCGTCGTCCGGAAGCGCGAGCCTGCGCGAGCGCCGCGGCGGTCGCGTCCGGAATCTCGTAGTACTCGGCGTCGAGGACGTGTGCGTGCGGGTCGTCCACCGTGACCGGCTTGAACGTCCCGGTCCCCACGTGGAGCACGATCGGCACCGTGCTGATTCCGCGCCGCCGCGCCTCCTCGAGAATCTCGGTCGTGAAGTGAAGCCCCGCGGTCGGGGCGGCGATCGCGCCGGGCACGCGCGCGTAGACGGTCTGGTAGCGCTCGCGGTCCTGCTCCTCGTCGGGGCGTCGGATGTAGGGCGGGAGCGGCACGTGGCCCGCGTGCTCCATGAGTGCGGTCCAGTCGGCGTCGCTCGCGAGCGCGTAGAGCCCGTGCTCGGAGCCGAGCACCTCGATCGTCGCCTCCCGCACGCGCAGCCTTCGGCCCGGACGAAGCTGCCGCCCGGGACGCGCCATCGCCCACCACTGTCCGGGCTCGCCGGGACGGACGAGCAGGATCTCGACCTTCCCCCCCGTGTCCGCGCGCTGCGCGAACATGCGCGCCGCGAGCACGCGGGTCTCGTTGAGCACGAGCACGTCGCCCGCGTTGAGATACGTCAGGAGATCCGGAAAGCGCCCGAACGAGACCTCGCCCGTCTCGCGATGCAACACGAGGAGCCGCGCGGCATCACGCGTGACCGGAGGGCGCTGAGCGATGAGGCGCGGCGGCAGCTCGAAATCGAAGTCCGAGACTTTGAGCACGTGGGTCCGAAGTGGATCAGAACAGGCGTCCCTGATCGGCCTCCGGCGGCGCGCCGGCGCCTTCGTCCCCGGGCGGAGAGAAACCCTGGTCACGGACCCGTGAAGGCGGTCCGCCGGGAATTCCGAGATGCGTGTACGCGAGCCGCGTGGCTTCGCGGCCGCGCCGCGTTCGCTTGAGGAATCCCTCCATGATGAGGAACGGCTCGTACACGTCCTCGAGGGTTTCGGCCTCCTCGCCCACGACGACCGCGAGCGAGTTGAGGCCGACGGGGCCGCCGTCGTACTTCTCGATCAACGCGAGGAGGAGCCGCCGGTCCATGTCGTCGAGGCCGCGCTCGTCCACGTCGAGCAGGCGAAGCGCTCCCGAGACGGCGGCCGCGTCGAGCCGTCCCTGGTTTCGCACCTGCGCGAAGTCGCGCACGCGGCGGAGGAGGCGGTTTGCGACGCGAGGCGTGCCCCGCGACCGGCGCGCGAGCTCGACCGCACCGTCCGCGTCGATGGCCACACCCAGGATCGAAGCCGAACGCCGGACGATGCGAGCCAGGTCCTCGACCCCGTAGTAGTCGAGCCGGAGCGTGAGTCCGAAGCGCGCCCGCAGCGGGGACGTGATGAGACCCGCACGCGTCGTGGCTCCCGCGAGCGTGAACTTGGGCAGGGAAAGCCGCACGGATCGCGCCGAAGGTCCGCGATCGAGCAGGATGTCGAGCGCGAAGTCCTCCATCGCCGGGTAGAGATACTCCTCGACCACCGGATTCAGGCGATGGATCTCGTCGATGAAGAGAATGTCGCGCTCGGAGAGGTTCGTGAGGAGACCCGCGAGGTCGGCGGGCCGCTCGATCACCGGACCCGACGTGTGCGTGATCCCGACGCCGAGCTCGTGCGCGAGGATGCCGGCGAGCGTCGTCTTGCCGAGCCCCGGCGGACCGACGAGCAGCACGTGGTCGGCGGCTTCCTTCCGTTCGCGCGCGGCCGTGAGGAAGACCCCGAGCGACTCGCGCACGTTCGGCTGTCCGACGAAATCGGAGAGCGTGAGCGGACGGAGACTCGACTCGAGCCCGGCTTCTCCTGCGTGGAGCTCGGGATCGGAGAGACGCGTCTCCTCGCTCTTTGCCGCGGTCTCGACGGGTTCGGGGGACTTGCGCGCCATGGCGGAAACCTACACGCCCGCCCGGACACGGCCGCCGGGCCGGCCCGCGGGTGAGCGCCCCGAAGGAGAGCGGCCCGCGGTCGAGCCGCGCGGAACGGAAAGCGCGAGAGCCCGCCGCACGAGATCCTCGATGCTCGTGGCCGGTCCCTGCTGGAGTGCGCGCTCGACGTGCTCGATCGCACCCGAGCGGTTGAGCCCGAGGGCCGTGAGGGCCGCGACCGCGTCCTCGAACGAGCGTCCGGGAAGCTCGGCCGCGGCTTCGCGTTTCCGCCCCTTGCCGCGTGCCTTGCCGCCGGCCACGCCCGTTCCCGGGGCTCCACTCTCGTCCGGCGCGACGACCGCCCCCGCGTCTTCCGCACCTCGACCTGCGCCTGCCTCCGCGCCGCGGGGCACCGCGGGCACGCGATCGCGCAGGTCGATCACGATGCGCTCGGCGGTCTTTCGACCGACTCCCGCGACGCGCGTGAGCGCGGCGAGATTCCCGTCGGCGATCGCACGCGCGAGCGACTTCGGCGAGAGGCCCGAGAGCACGGCGAGCGCGACCTTGGGCCCCACGCCCGAGACCGAGAGCAGGAGCTCGAACAGGCGCCGCTCCTCGACGCCCGAGAAGCCGTAGAGCTGGAGCACGTCTTCCCGCACGTGAAGGTGCGTGAGGAGCGTGACGGCCGATCCGACCGCGGGCAGGACTTCGAACGTGTGGAGCGAGTGCGCGATCGCGTAGCCGACGCCCCCCACGTCCACGATCGATCCCGCGACCGACTTCTCGACCAGCGTTCCCTTGAGGCGCGCGATCATCGTGCCCCCCGCCGGGCGGGGCCGCGCGTGCGCACGAGCGACTCGAGCGCCCGCGCCTCGTCGGCCTTCCGCACGCGCCCGAACGCGCGCGCGAGGTCGATCACTTCGCCGGTCTGCGTGCGGGCCGTGCGTGCCGTGCGCGCCGTGTGGTCCGTCCCCGCACCCTGAGCTTCGGGCGCGACTCGCGTCGCTCCCGCGTGATCGAGCCCGAGCCTCCGTGCGCAGCAGAGCGCGATCGCGAGAGCATCGGCCGCATCGGCTACCGGGCGGCGCGTAAGCCCCAGGATCCGCTGCACCATCCCCGCGACCTGCGGCTTCGACGCCGCACCGCGCCCCGTGACCGAGAGCTTGACGGCACGCGGTGCGAACTCGTGCACGGGAACGCCGCGCACGGCGGCAATCCACATGAGAACGCCCCGGGCATGACCGAGCACGAGCGTCGAGCGCGCGTTCCGGGCGTGGAACGCCTGCTCGACGCTCACGTGGTCGGGTTCGTGTTTCTGGAGGAGGTCTTCGAGGGCACGGCCGAGGACCACGAGCCGCGAGGCGAGGCCACCGTCTCCCGCCGACCAGGCCCCGTACGCGATCGGCTCGACCGTCCGGCCCGTGACGCGGATGAGGCCGAATCCCGTGCGGCGGCTGCCGGGATCGATGCCGAGCACCACAAGCGGATTCACGCGCTGGACCTCCGGGTCGGCGTGGAACCTTCTACTGCATGAGCCGGCTCAGCACCTCGTCGTGGATCTGGAAGTTTGCGTACACCTTCTGCACGTCGTCGTGGTTCTCGAGCGCGTCGAACAGCTTGAGCACTCCGGCGGCACCCTTCTCGTCGAGCTCGATCGTGCTCGACGGCGCCTTCGTGAGCTCCGCGTTCGCGATCGTGAGGCCCCGCGCGGAGAGGCCCTTCTTCACCGCATCGAACGCGGGAACCGCCGTGCGCACCTCGACCGTCTCCCCGGAGAAGTCCACGTCCTCGGCGCCCGCTTCGAGCGCCCAGTCGAGGATCTGGTCGTCCGTGGCCTTGCCGCGCTCGACTTCGATCACGCCGCGCGGCTCGAACATCCAGCTCACGCAGCCGGCCTCGCCCATGTTCCCGCCGAACTTCGAGAACACGTTCCGGATCTCGCCGGCCGTGCGGTTCCGGTTGTCGGTCGCCGCATCCACGAGGATCGCGACGCCGCCGGGAGCGTAGCCCTCGTAGGTGATCTCCTCGATCGAGACGCCCTCGAGCTCACCGGTCCCGCGCTGGATCGCCCGCTCGATGTTGGCCGCGGGCATGTTCGCCGCCTTCGCCGCGTCGACCGCCTGACGCAGGCGGATGTTCGCGTCGGGGTTCCCGCCGCCCGAACGCGCGGCGAGCGTGATCTCCTTGATGACCCGCGAGAAGACCTTGCCGCGCGCCTGGTCGGTCGCCGCCTTCTTGCGCTTGATCGTGGCCCATTTGGAATGGCCGGACATGTGTCGTCTCTCCGCGGGGAGCGCGAGCCGGGATCAGGCCCGCGCTTCCGCCTCCTTCTCGGCGCGCGCGGCTGCGACGATCTTCTCCGACTGGTCGCGCGGCACCTCTTCGTAGTGATCGAACTTCATGCGGTACGTGCCACGACCCTGCGTGATCGATCGCAGGTGGCTCGCGTACTTGTACATTTCCGCCTCGGGCACGAGCGCCCGAATGAGCTGGTAGTGGCCCTGCGAATCCATGCCGAGGATCTTCCCGCGCTTCGAGGACAGGTCCCCCATCACGTCGCCCATGAACTCCTCGGGCACCCTGACCTCGACCTCGTCGATCGGCTCGAGCAGGACCGGCCCGGCTTTCTCCGCGACCTCCTTGAAGCACTGGATGGCCGCGATCTTGAACGCCATTTCGGACGAGTCGACGTCGTGGTACTTGCCGAAGAAGAGCGCGGCTTTCACGTCGACGACCGGATAGCCGGCCATGACGCCGCTGTCCATCGCCTCCTTGAGCCCCTTGTCGACCGCGGGGATGTACTGGTTCGGGACGACGCCGCCCTTGATCTCGTCCAGGAATTCGTACCCCTTGCCGTGGTTCGGCTCGAGCCGCAGGTGCACCTCGCCGAACTGCCCGCGTCCCCCGGTCTGCTTCTTGTGGCGGTATTCGCCCTGGGCGGTGCGCTTGATCGTCTCGCGGTACGGCACGCGCGGCTTGAAGAGCTCGACCTCGACGTGGAAGCGCGACTTGAGCCGGTCGACGACCACGTCGAGCTGAAGGTCGCCGAGCCCGCGAATCAGCGTCTGCTTGTTCCCGGGGTCGACTTCGATCCGGACCGTGGGATCCTCCTCGTGGAGGCGCTGGAACGCGACGCCGATCTTCTCCTCATCGCCCTTCGCCTTCGGGCGGATGCCTTCCGTCACGAGATGCTGCGGGAAATCGACCCCGGGGAGCAGCACCGGCTGGCCCCTGTCGCAGAGCGTATTCCCGGTGTGGGTCTCCTTGAGCTTCACGGCTCCGGCGATGTCGCCTGCGACCACCCGGCCGGTTTCCTTCCGCTCCTTCCCGACCAGGTTGTAGAGCGTGCCCACGCGCTCGGGCTTGCCGGTATTCGCGTTCAGGACCTCGGCACCGGCCTGCACCGAACCCGAGAACACGCGGAACAGGGACAGCTCGCCCAGGTGCGCTTCCGAGACGGTCTTGAACACGACCGCGGAGAACGGCTCCTTCTCGTCCGGGTGGCGGGCGACCGGCTGATCGGTGCCGGGACGAACGCCCACCTCCTCCGGATGCTCGTCGGGCGGCGGAATGAGACCGACCATGTCGTCGAGGACGTCGCGCACGCCGATCATCGTGGTGGCGGAGGCGGCGAACGCCGGGATGAGCTTCCCGCTCGCCACTCCCTTCTCGAGCCCGTGGATGACTTCGTCCTCGGTCAGCGCCTCGCCGTCGAAGAACTTCTGCATGAGGGTCTCGTCGTTCGAGGCCGCCTCTTCGACGAGGACCGCGCGCGCCTTCTCGGCCTCGTCCTTCATGTCGGCCGGGATCTCCTCCTCGACATCCTTCGCGTCCACGCCGCGTCCCTGCGTGAGGTACGCCTTCATGTGGAGGAGATCGATCACGCCCTTGAACGTCTCGGCCGATCCGATCGGAAGCTGGACGGGAACGACGTTCGCGCCGAGGCGATCGTGCGCGCTCTTCACGCACTTCGCGAAGTCCGCATGCTCCTTGTCCATCATGTTGACGACGAGAAGCGTGGGGATGTGATGCTCGTGGATGCGCTCCCACACTAGCTCGGTCCCCACTTCCACGCCGGCGGCCGCCCGGAGGACGAGGACCGCGGCATCGACCGCGCGCAGGGCGGAATACACTTCGCCCACGAAGTCCGCATACCCTGGAGTGTCGAGCAGGTTGATTTTCGTGTTCTTCCACTCGAACTGTGCCAAGCCCAGGTTGATCGTGATCTTGCGATGGACTTCGTCGGGGCCGTAATCGAGGGCGGTCGTTCCATCCTCGATCCGGCCCAGCCGGTTGGTGGCGCGGGCCGCGAACAACATCGCCTCAGCGAGCGAGGTTTTCCCCGCTCCGCCATGGGAAAAGAGCGCGATGTTTCGGATCTGGCTGGTCGTGTATTCCTTCAATGGGTACCTCCCGGACCGGCACGCACGGGGAGTCGACTGGCAACGTGGTGAACCGCCTAAACTGCGGTAGCAACGTAACCTAACACCCCTCGACGCGCTCTGTCAACGAATCGCGGGGTTGTCCTTGGGTCCGGGCCGCTGTTAGCCTCATGCACGAGTACGTCCCCCTCGACTCCCGCCTTGAGCTGAACCCTTTCAGAGTGCGCTGGCGCGACCGGGCGCCACACGGGAGATCCGTTCATGCCTCGACGACACCGCACCGCCGCGCTCTTTCTCATCCTGCTTTCCGGAGCGTGCGCCGCGCTCGGATTCTTCCACGGGCCCGAGGCCTCGGGCGCCCCGGGGAAGGGGGATCCCGCGAAGGGCAAGGCGATCTTTTCCAAGAACTGCGTCGTGTGCCACAACGCGGACGGGTCGGGCGGGAAGAAGCTCACGCCGAACGGAAACCCCTCGCGCGATTTCCGGGATGCCAAGTTCTGGTCCGAGCGCACGGACGACCAGATCCGCATGACGATCAACAAGGGTGTCGCGAAGTCGGGGATGATCGCGTGGAAGGGAATCCTCAAGCCGCAGGAAATCGAAGACGTGATGGCGTTCATCAAGACGTTCCCGAAGGCGGCCCCCGCAGACGCCAAAGCCGCGCCCGCGGACGCCAAACCGGCCGCCCCGAAGACCCCAGGCGCGTCGGACAGCAAGGACAAGTAACGGGCACGCTTCGGACCGAAGGCGCCCGGCCGAACCATGCAACATGCCCGGCGCCCGCATCCGGCGCGCGTGCTAGAATTTTTCGACCATGTCCGCCGCCCCCCTCGCTCCCTTCCGGTCCGGGGCCCGAGCCCTTCTCCTTGCGCTCCTCGTCGCGACGACCTCGTTCGTTGCGACCGCGCGTGCGCACGGCACGCTGCACGACACGATCGAGCGCGTCCAGAGCGCGCTTCCTCCAACCGATCCTTCCGGTGGCGGCGATGCGGCGCAAGCCTTGCTCGAACGCGGAGAGCTCAAGCGCCTCGCTGGTGACTTCAAAGGCGCGCACGCCGACTTCGATGCGTCCGCTAACCTCAAGCCGGAGCGGCCCGCGCTCCTCTTCTGCCGCGGGGCTCTCGCGCTCGACGAGGGTGACCCGGCTTCCGCCGAACGGCTCGTCGCGCGCGGGCTCGAGCTCGAGCCCGGGACTCCCCGCGCCTGGGTGCTCCGCGCCACGATCCGATCCCGCCGCGGAGACGGGCGCGGTGCGATCGCCGACTACGATCGCGCGCTCGAGACGACGTGGGCCAGCGGTCGTCGCGCGCCGGCCGACTGGATCCTCGAGCGCGGGCGTCTCGTGCGCGGGCTCGACGGAGACGAAGCCGCACTCGCCGGGCTCGAACGCGCTCTCGCGCGCGACGGGGAGCATCCGGTTCTCCTGCTCAAGACGATCGACGCCGAGCGCTCGCTCGGCCGGACCGACGCCGCGCTCGAGCGCCTCGAGCGTTTCGAGCGGGCGCTTCCGAACGAAGCGCCGCGCACGTCGACGCTCGCGCTTCGGGGCGACCTCCTGCGCGAGGCCGGACGAAGCCTCGAGGCCGACGCCGCCTACACGGAAGCGCTCGCCACCGCGACGGCCCTTCCCGAAGCCCGCCGCTCCCCGGCGATGCGCGCACTCGTGACACGCCTCGAAGCCCGACTCTCGGGCCGGGTCTCCGCTCGATGAAGCGACCCGCCGCCGCCACGCTCGTTCTCGCGCTCCTCGCGTTTGTCCTCCTCGGAGCGACCGAGGCCCGGGCGGTCGACCGAACAGTCGTCCCCCGGCTTTCGGTCTGGCGCTACGACGTCTCAGGCGCTGACCTTGGAACCGCGTGGCGCGCTCCGGGGCACGACGATTCGTCGTGGCCCACGGGTGCTGCGATCCTGGGCTTCGGGGAGAGCTACATCACGACCGTGCTCCCCGTGGGACCGAGCCCGAGCAACGTGCGGACGACGACGTATTTCCGGATCGCGTTCGACGTCCCGGACGATCCCGCGGAGATCAATCTCCTCACGCTCGGCGCGAACTACGACGACGGTTTCGTCGCCTATCTCAACGGGCAGGAGATCACGCGCCGCGGCCTCGGCACGGGACCGGTGAACTACCTGACCCGCGCCGACTCACACGAGGGCGGAACGTACGTGACGATCGATGTGAGCGCGTCAGCACCCCTGATCGCGAGCGGTCCCAACGTGCTCGCCGTCGAAGTCCACCAGACGTCCGCGACGAGTACCGACCTCGTGTGGGACGGAGAGCTTCGCTACTCGACCTCGGCCGCGAGCGTCACGCGCGGACCGTATCTCCAGAACGGAACGCCGGACGCAATCACGGTCCGCTGGCGCACGAGCGTCCCGACGTCGAGCCGCGTTCTCTTCGGAAGCTCTCCGGGCAACCTCACGACGAGCGTGGACGACCTGGCCCCGACGACCGAGCACGAGGTGCGACTGACCGGCCTCTCGCCCGAGACGCGCTACTTCTACGCCGTGGGGAGCACGACCGAGGTGCTCTCGGGCGACGACGCCGCGACGTGGTTCGAGACCGCTCCGCCTGCGGGCCAGACGCGCCCGGTCCGGATCTGGGCGCTCGGCGATTCGGGGCTTCCGGGCGCGCCGGCCTCGCGCGTGCGCGACGCGTACGACGATTTCACGGAGGATCTGGCGACGAACGTGTGGCTCATGCTCGGGGACAACGCCTACGGCAGCGGGACCGACGCCGAGTATCAGGCGGCCGTGTTCGACCAGTACCCCGCGTTCCTGCGCACGCACGTGCTGTGGCCGACGCGCGGGAATCATGACTTCGTCTACTCGGGCGGCGGAAATGACTACTACGACCTGTTCACGATGCCGGCCGCCGCCGAGGCCGGCGGGTTCCCGTCCGGCAGCGAAGCCTGGTACTCGTTCGACTACGCCGACGTGCACTTCGTCTGCCTGGATTCGGAAGGCAGCGACCGCTCGCCGGCCGGAGCCATGCTGACGTGGCTCGAGAACGATCTCATCGCGACCACGAAGAGCTGGATCATCGCGTTCTGGCATCACCCGCCGTACACGAAGGGCTCCCATGATTCCGACAACGTCGGGGACAGCGGCGGGCGCATGCGCGACATGCGCGAGAACGCGCTCCCGATCCTCGAGCAATTCGGAGTCGATCTCGTCCTGTGCGGGCACAGCCACTCGTACGAGCGCTCGTTCCTGCTCGACGGGCACTACGGCACGTCGGGAACGCTCGTGCCTTCGATGGTGCTCGATGCCGGCGACGGCGCTCGGTCCGGGGACGGCGCGTACGAGAAGCCGACGCCCGGCGCGGCTCCGCACGAAGGCGCGGTCTACGCGGTGGCCGGGAGCTCGGCGCACACGAGCGGTGGAACGCTCGACCACGCGATCATGGTGCGCTCGCTCAACGTCCTCGGTTCTCTCGTGCTCGACATCCGCGGAAACGAGCTCGACGGAGTGTTCCTGGACGACCTCGGGGCGGTGCGGGACAGCTTCGCAATCGTGAAGGGATCGACGGTCGACGTGCCGGGCGTGGGCGATGCCGCAGCCGGCGCGCTGCTCGAGCTCGCCGTGCGCGGAGCGAATCCGTTCACGAACGGCATCGTGCTCGAATGGACGCTCCCCGCTCCTCGCGAGGCGAGCGTCACGATCTTCGATCCGGCGGGGCGCCGGGTGCGCTCGCTCGCCACGGACACGGCCCCGGAGGCCGGCCCCCACCGGGCCACGTGGGACGGCCTCGACGCTCACGGTCGGATCGTTCCGGCGGGCGTGTACTTCGGGGTGCTCGAACACGGCGGTGCCCGCCGCGTCGTCCGGCTCGTCCGCGCGAAATAACCGCGTCGAGTGCGGCGGCCTACCGCACGTGAATCGAGAACGGCATGAGCGCGAGCGTCCGCTGGCGCGCAAGCCTCGAGAGCGAAGCGACGAGCTGCGCGGGGCCGCGGAACTCGAGACCCCACGCGCGGGATAAGCCGGCAAGAACCCGCGTGTCGCTCGACAGCTCGTCGAGCGTCTCCTCTTCGATCAGGTTCGAAACCACTTCCTGGAGAAACGTCTTTCGAATGCGCGGGAACGTCTCGACCCGGACCTTCGCGTCCGCCGGGAGGCCGGCCATCTGGCGTGCGACCTCGATCGACTTCTCGATCCCGCCGATTTCGTCCACGAGCCCGTTCTCGTACGCCTGTCCCCCCGTCCACACGCGCCCGCGCGCGAGCCGGTCGATCTCCTCGTCTGACGTGCCGCGATTCTCGGCGACGATCCCGACGAACGTCCGGTACTCCTCGAACATGTCGTTCAGGTAGCGCTCGCGTTCGGCCGGCGTGAAGTCACGGATGGACGACAGCATGAGGGAGTTCTGGCCGCGCGAAAGCACGTCCACCGACATCCCGAGCTTGTCGTACAGGCCCTTGAAGTTGAACTTCCCTCCCACGACGCCGATCGAGCCTGTGAGGGTCGCCGCGTCGGAGACGAGCGTGTCCGCACCCATCGCGAGGTAGTAGCCACCGGAGGCCGCGAGGTCCGAGAACGAGGCGACGACCGGGACTTCCTCGGCCGCGTGCTTGACGGCGCGCCACATGAGATGGGACGCGTAGACCTCCCCGCCCGGGCTGTCGACGCGCACGACGATCGCGCGGATGCCCCTGGTCGCGGTCGCTTCCTCGAGCGCGTCGATGAACGAGTCCGATCCGATCGTCCGTCCCCACAGGGGATCGGTGCCGCTCTTCCCGTAGACAATGGTCCCGGTCGCGTGAACGACCGCGATCACCGGAGCGCCCGGCGGCCCGACCGGAATGGTGCTCGACGCCAGGTAATCCTCGAGCTCGATCCGTGTTCCTCCGGCGCCACCGGGAAGGAGCTCCTCGAGCTCGTCCGGGTAGAGCAGGCTGTCGACCAGTCCGGCCGCGAGCGCCTGGCGTGACGTGTACGGGCCCTGATCGAGCACGCGCAGGACGGCTGCGCTGTCGAGTCCGCGGCTTTCGGCCACGGCGCGCTGGATGTCGGCGAACGTCTCGTCGAGAAGTGAGTTCGCGGCTTCGCGCGCCGGTGCCGACATGGTCGTGTGGGTGAACGGCTCGGCCGCGCTCTTGTACTCGCCGACGTGTTCGAGGTCGGCCTTCACACCGATCTTGTCGAGAGTGCCCTTCAGGAACACTTCGTACGACGCGAGCCCGTCGAGGCGGAGGTCCGTGTTCGGCGCCATGTAGATCTCGTCGGCCGAGCTTGCGAGCACGTAGTCCTGGTCCTCGCCGCCCTCGATGTACGCGATCACCTTCTTGCCGCGCTCCTGGATCTCGAGGAGCTTTTCGCGCAGCTCCTCGGTCTTGGCCCAGCCCATGTCGATGCCGTCGATCTGGAGGAGAACCGCCTCGACCCGGGGATCCTCGGCGGCGCGATCGAGGGCCCGGAGATGGTCCCAGAGCGACGGCGACTCGCGGTAGAACAGGCGGCTCCGTGCGCCGGCCGGCGGATCTTCGAGGACCGGCTCGTCGAAGCGAAGGACGAGCGTGCTGGCCTGCGGAACCTGCACGCGTCGTTCGGTCAGGAGAAACCCGAGTCCGACGAGCCCGATTCCGGCGAGCCCGAACACCACGAGAAGCGCGACGATCCAACCCTTGCGCACGGGCGACACCTCCAGCGGATGCGGAACGATTCGGACGCAAAACAGCGGCGGGCAGGCTCCGGCGGGGTCCCGGCGGCGGGGCGGAGCAGCAACCGCACGGGCGCACTATAACGCATCCGGAGGCTACAGGCGGGTGCGCACCTCGGCGCTCAGGAACAGGCTGTGGACGTCGTCCGAGGAGAGGTCGTGGAACTCCGAGAGCCAGTCCGCCGAGACCACGAAGCGATGACGCGATGAGATGCGGAGGTCGTAGAACCCGACGAGCTCGGCGAACCAGTAGTCGGACCGGGCGGACAGGTTGTCCGGCGATCGGGTCCCGACGAGATAGTTGCGCGTCCCGGCGGCGACGCCGAGCGTGAGCCAGGACGCGCGCGCGAAGCGCTCGTATTCGGTCCGCAGGCTCACCTGGTCGAACTCCTCGCCTGCGACCGTGATCCGATCCTCGTTCGAGGACGTCTCCGGAAGTCCGCCGAAGTCGGGCGTGCGCGCGAACTCGACTTCGGGCCGCACTTCGATCGCGACTTCGGGCGACGGCCGGTAGCGGGCGAACGCCGCGTAGCGAAAGAAGCGCGAGTCGAAGAAGCTCGTCGTCGGCTCGTCGTATCCGGTCGCGCGGATCCGCGCGCGGGCTCCCGCCTCGATCGGGCCTCCTCCCTGTCCGGTGAGGCGCGCCTCGAGATCGCCCTGCCAGAACCGGTCCCCGACCGCGGCGGCCTCGCGCGCGCTCCGCCGCGAGCCGTCGCTCCAGACGTCGAGCGTGAACTCATCCGAGAGACGAACGAGCCCGTTCAGTCCGAACGAGTGCTCGTGGTAGTCGCGCACGGCGCTGTCGGGGAAGGACCGGAACGCGAGCGCGTAAGAGAGGCTCGCGGAGCCCGCGACACCGAGAAGCCGGTCCACGTCGACGCCGAACGCCTGGTAGTCGAAATCGGGAAAGAGCTGGACGCCGTCGGCAGCACTCCGCTGAGTCTCGAAGCGATGGAACGCGCGACCCCCCCACCCCGTGACGACGTCCGACCAGCGGCCGGCGAGGAGCGTTCCGAACCGCGTGTCCTCGCGCTTTTGATCGAACGACGAATCGCGCCGGTAGTCGTGCTCGGCGTCGAGCGAGACGCGCAACCTGCGATTCACGACACGCCCGACGCCCGCGTGCGCGAGGTTTCGAAACAGGAGCGGACCCGCGCGCAGGTCCGTGCCGATCGCATACGACGTGCGACCCGAAAGCCCGAGCAGGTTCGCGCGCGCAAGCGCGAGGACGCGCGTCTCGCCGTCGCTCGTCGTGAGGCGGCCCGTGAACGCGGTGCTGTCGAAGGTCTGCTCGTAGAGGATTTGATTCGTGACGTCCGTGCCGACGCCGACGTCCGCGACGAGCCTAAGGCTGTCCCGGTCCTGGGCGAATGCCACGTTCGTCCACCCGGGCGAGAATCCGAGCTCGAGCGAGAACACGAGCGCGAACGCCGAAACGGCAGCGCACGCGATCGGGGCTCGAAGACGAGGTCGGTATCGCGGGCGCAGCACGTGCTCCGGCGCGGGTCAGGGCCGGACGCGGGCCCGAATTTCCTCGACGGCCCGAAGCTCGGACATGGCCTGGGCGAGCCGTCCGGCTTCGAGGTGCTCCCGCGCGCGGGCAAGCCGCGCTTCCGCTCCCGCGATCTGCTGCTCGGCCCGCGCATCCCCCGCGACCGAAGCCCGCAGTTCGGCGAGCGCCTCTGCGTTTCGAAGGAGCGCGTTCTCGACGGTCGCGCGATCCACCCGGCGGTCGGCACGGGCGAGGGCGTCCGAGAGCTGATCGCGGGCCTTGAGCGACAGGTCGACGGCACGCGCCGGATCGAGCGAATTGAACCGCTCCCATGCCCGTGCCTGAGTCGCGAGCGCCTTCTCGTACAGCGAAGCGGCGGGGCCTCCGGCGGCGAGCCACGCGGACTCGGCGAGCAGGTCCTGCGTGCGCTCGAGGAGCGCGCGGGCACGCTCGGGATGTGCGTTCGTTGCGCCGTCCGAGATCCGGAGCGCACGGAGCGCACGTTCCCGCGACTGCGTGGTCGCGGACAGGGCGGCCCGCGGCCGTCCGGCCTTCGCGAGAGCCTTCGCGCGCGACTGGAGATCGACGGCCACGTCGAGCAGACGCAACCCCTGTTCCTGCCCCGAGGCGCGGACGACGGGAGCGACACGGTCGATCAGGGCGTCCGTCCGCTCGATCGAGAACAGCACGAACTCGCCGCGTGAGGCGTCCTGTGCCACACGCAGGGCCATGTACGCGCGGTCGCGTGCCCGGAGCGTGGTGGCGAGCGCATCGCGCAGGAACCCCCCTGAGTACGAGCTCACGGCCGACCGCTGGAGCGCGGTCGCCTGCGCCAGGTAGACGCATTCGAGCCGCGCTTCGTCCGCGCCGCACCGGATCGTCATCGACGCGCGGTCGATCACACCCTGCGTCACGTCGAGCGCGCGCTGGACGTCCACCGCAGCCTGTGCGTGCGCCTGCGGAACCCCGCTCCCGGCGAACGAGCCGAGCGAGCCGAGCGCGAACGCGCAGGCCATCGCGACGGCCGCGAACGAGGGGTGGCGCTTCGAGGAACGCCGTTTCAGGGGGGCGCGAAGGGGCATGGCTCTCCGTCGGTTTCGACCCGCCGGACCGTCCGGACGAGGTCTTCGTTGTGGCATCAAGCACGCCATGTGCCAGCCGGAGCTGTTCGAGCAGGCTCTCGATTCCACCTCAGAGGACTGTGCTAAAACGTTTGAAACCGGCCGTTTGGCCATGGCTAACCGCGGCAGTTCCCGGCCAAGGCCGTCTCCCGATCCCGGGGCGATTCGAGCGGCTGGACTCCCGGGGACAGCACCCGGCCGGCAGAGTACGAGCCGGTACATTCGAGGACCGGCCTCCTCGCGGGCGCCTGATATACTTTTGCCGGTTCACGCCCATTGATTCCCCCCGGGCCCGGTCGCCCCCCGTGCCTGACATTGCATTTCTCCGGAAGCGACCTCGACGCCTTGAACGTCTTTCGCGCCCGCGGGCTTAAACCCGCGACGATCCTGGGTCTGGCTCTCGCGCTCGCGGGCACGCTCGTATCCCGCTCGCCTGCGACGCCGCCGTCTCCGCCGCTCGAATTCTCGATCGAACTCCTGGAATCTCCGCGCCCGGGACGGCCCGTGCGCTTTGCGGTCGTTGCACGACCGCTCGTGGACGCGGAGCGGCTTCGCATTCGCGTCGTTACCCCGCGCGATTGCGCTCTCGTCACCGGCGACACGCTGTCGCACCGCTCTCATGTCTCGCCGGGGCGGACCGAGCGCCTCGAGTATTCCGTGCGGATTCCTTCCGGGCTCAAGCGCTACGTGTATGTGCGCGCCGAGCTCGAAACGCCCGGTGGCCACGTCTACACGCGCGGGGAGAATCTCGTCCTGCTCGCGGGCGTTCCGCTCTTCCCCGAAGCGCAGGCGCGCCCCGTTCCCGACGGACGGGGCGGCACCGGGCTTTCGTTCGACGGCCAGCCCGTGCCGGTCTCCGGACGTCCCACAGGTCCGACTCCGCCCGGCGGCACGATGGTCGGAGCGGGCCGATGAAGCGCGGCGCGTTCGCCGGCACCCTCGCGGCCGGAGGTCTCGCGCTCGCAGCGCTCGCGCTCATAGCCTTCGCGCTCGGCGCCGTGCCTGACGCCCACGCGGACTGGATCGCCACCGGGCAATTCCAGTATCGCGACCGCGTGCAGGACCTGAGTGGATTCACCGGCGCCGAGCCCGATCATCCTGCCCGCCGCGTGGACGTCCAGATCGTGGACACGACGACCGGCGACGTCCTCGCGAGTGGGGCGACCGACGCGAACGGCTTCTATTCGATTCCGGTCACGGACACCCAGGTCCGAAACGTCCGCGCGCGCATGGTGAGCCTCTCGTCCATGACCGCGGGCCTCCTGATCGACGTGCGCAACAACCAGTCCGCCCGCCTTCCCTTCATGGTGAACGGCGCGCTGATCAACGTGCACAATCCGAATGTGAACCAGGATTTCGGAGCCTCGACGGCCGCTCCCGGCCAGGGCGGCGAAGCGTTCAACATCTTCGACGTGGCCTTCGATCTGAGTGACTTCTTCGCGGCCGTGAACGCGTCCGGATGGCCGGCCATCCGCGTGACCCTGTTCTGGGAATCGGGCTCGATCGACGGCACGTTCTTCCGCCCGAGCGACAATTCGATCCACCTGCGCGGCGGGAAGGGCTACGACGACACGGTCATCGGACATGAGTACGGACACTTCGTCGCCCGCAACTATTCGCGGGATCAGAGCCCCGGCGGAACGCATTTCATCGGGGACAACTTCCAGGACATCCGGCTCTCGTGGTCCGAGGGGTACGCGACGTTCCTTGCGGGAGCCGCCCGCCAGGGGCTCGCGACGCTGCCGTCCCCCTCCTACTACGTGGACACGGACGGCTCTCCCGGCGCCGGCAACCTCAACTTCGCGTACGAATTCGAGACGCCGAGCGAGCCCGCGCTCGGGGCCGGCAGCGAAGTCGCGGTCACCGCCGCGCTGTGGGACGTGATCGACGGTCCTTCGACGCCGGACGACACGCCCGGTGTGGACGACGAGGTGCTCGCACGCCCGATCGTCGACTTCTGGGAGGTGTTCCGAAACTACTTGCCGCTCCCGGCCGCCAACAACGTGTCGCTCGAGGATTTCTGGGACGGGTGGTTCCGTCCGGCGTTCAACCACGGCTTCCCGCTCGAGATGCAGTCCGTCTTCGGCGCTCACGAAGTCGACTATGCTCCGGACGCCTTCGAAGACGACGGCAGCTTCGCGACCGCCACGATGACGAAGAGCATCGGTCTGCGCTACGCGAAGACGTTCTACCCGGCCGGCGACCTGGACTTTTCGCGGTTCACGACGACCGCGGGCATCACGTACGTGGTCGAAACGACCGACCTTCTCTCCGATGCGAACACGACGCTCACGGTCTATGGGCCCGACCAGACGACGATCGTCGGCACGAATGCGGATCGGACCGGGTTCGATCCGTCGTCGCGGGTTCAGTTCACGGCCACGCAGAACGGCACCCACTACGTCCGCGTCGAGCACCAGCCGGATCTCGGCGTCTACGGCTCCTACAGCGTGCGGGTCCTGGCCGGGACCTCCTCCCCGGGCACGACGTTCACCGACGTGGGACCGAGCGAGGGAGTCGCGAACACGGGCAACAGCCGGGGCGTCGGATGGGGCGACGTGGACGGCGACGGCCGGCTCGATCTGTTCGTCTGTAACGTCGGAGGAGTGCTCGCGCTCTACAAGAACACGGGGGCCGGCTTCCTCAACAAAGCCGCGGCGTGGGGCGCAGCGGTCAGCGGGGAAATCGAGGGCGGCGCATTCTGCGACTACGACAAGGACGGCGATCTCGACCTGTTCGTCACGACGATCGGCTTCCCCGTGCTCCTCCAGAACCGGCGTGCGGACTCGGGCGACTCGGTGTTCGTCAACGTGACGGCAGCAGCGGGCTTGAACCGCACGTTCAGCGGCCGTTCGGCGAGCTGGGGGGATGCCGATCGCGACGGGTTCGCGGACCTGTTCGTCACCGATGCGGACGGAGAGCCGGCCCTCTTCCGTAATCAGGGCAACGGCACGTTCGCGGACATCACGGTCCTGGCGGGCGTCTCGGGCGGCGCGGGATCCATCTCCGCGGCCTGGTGCGACTACGACCGCGACGGGGACGACGATCTCTACGTGGTCATGAACGGCGGTCCGAGCCGCCTCTACCGGAACCAGCTGCGCGAAACGGGAGGGCTCACGTTCACGAACGCGACGTCGGCGGCCCGCGTCCCGGCCGGGCTCTCCGGGTTCGCGTGCGACTGGGGTGATTTCGACAACGACGGCTGGATGGACCTCTACGTTGCGGACGGAGGCGGCACGAACGCGCTCTATCGGAACCGGGGGGACGGCTCGTTCGACGACGTGACCCTCGCGCGCAACGTCGCGTGCCCTCTCATGACCACGACCTCGATGTGGGGCGACTACGACAACGACGCTGACCTCGATCTCTTCGTCGGAAATCTGAGCCAGACCGGCCTGCCGGGCTTCAACATCCTGTACGAGAGCGTCGCGGGACAGTTCACGGCCTCGTCCCAGCTCTCAGCCGCGCTGCCCACGCGCTCGGCGGCCTGGGGCGACTTCGACGACGACGGCGACGTCGATCTCTACGTTTCGCTCGCGAACGGGTCCCCCAATCAGCTGTGGCGCAACAACACGTCCGGCGCGAACGGTTTCAAGGTCAGGCTCCTCGGGCGAACGTCGAATCGCGACGGCTACGGCGCGGTCGTGCGCGCCCGGATCCCGGGGAAGCCGATGCAGCACCGGCTCGTGAGCGGAGGATCGGGATTCGGATCGCAGAACTCGGTCGCGGCGGAGTTCGGGCTCGGCGCGGCGGCGGCGGCGGAATCCCTGATCGTCGACTGGCCGTCGGGCAAGCGCTCGGTCCTGCTCGGGCCGGTCGCGGGATCGCACCTCGTGGACGAGTCGGCGGCTGTGGACGTGCCGCCGCCGGGCGCCGACGCACCGTTCACACTGGCGCTCGAGGGTGCGCGGCCGCACCCGCTCCGAAATGCGGGCGTGGTCGCGTTCACGATTCCCGGCGTGCGGGGCGGCGCGTCGATCCGGGGGAGTCTCGCTCTCTACGCGGTGAACGGACGGCGGGTGCGCACGCTCTCCGACGGACCGTTCGCTCCGGGTCCGCAGCAGGTCCCGTTCGACGGTCGCGACGACGGCGGCGTGCGGCTCGCGCCGGGCGTCTATCACGCAGAGCTCGTCTGCGACGGAGTGCGCGCTGCGCGGAAGGTCGTGCTGCTGCCCTAGAACTCTAGAGAAGATCGACGCGCTCGAGCTCGACTGCGCGCACGGCTTCCCCGCCGGTACGCACACGCACCTTGACGCGCGTTCCCCTCCCGCCCGAAAGCATCGAGAGCACGTCGCTCGTCGAGAGGCCCGCGATCTCGCGGCCGTCGATCGCGATCAGGCGGTCTCCGACACGCACGCCCGCGCGCTCGGCCGGGCTGCCGGCGATCACGGCCTGCACGCGGTACGTCGTGCCTTCCCGTACGGGAACGAGCCCCGGCCCGATGAGCCCGTCCGTCTCGGGCTCGACGTCGAGCCGCGTCACCCCACCTTTGCCCGGCGGCTCGAGCACGAGCTCGCTTCGCGGGTAGTCGAGCGTGACGCGGAACCGACGGAGGATGTCGGAGCCGAGCACGCCCCGATCTCCGGATGCGAGCGTGATCCCGACCGGATCGTTCGTCGCAGGCGACGAGGCGTAGAGCACGATCGGGCGCGCCACCTCCGCGGTTCCGACCGTGAGGCTCCGCGCGCGCACGGCAACGCCCTCGAGGGCCCGTCCGTCGGCGCCGACGAACGGAATCCCGGGAACGCGGGCCGTCGTCGCGATTGCCTCACCGGTCGTCCGCGGCACGAACGTGCGGAAGGCCCCCGTGTCCACGATGAACGAAATCGGATCGCCGCCGTCCACGCGCGCTTCGATCTGGGGCAGGCCGCCCACGATCTCGAAGCGCACGCGCGCGCTTCCGTCCCCGAGCTCCTGCGGGGGGGAATTCTCGGCGAGCTCGAGCGTTCCGAGAGCGAAGTCGAACGTGACCGCGTAGCGGTTCAAGGCCGAGAAACCGAGGATGCCCTCGACCGGAATCCCGAGCCCTGTGCGCAGCTCCGAAAAGTCGATCACGAGGCACTGCACGTTCGTGCGCGAGAGCGAGCCGAGACCGATACGCGGCAACGTGGCCGTGCGCGCGTTCGTGCCGCCGCCCAGGCCGACGATCCCCATCGGCTCGCCCAGGGTGAGCCCGAGCGTGTCGGCGAGCTCGTAGGAGATCGCCGTGAGCCCGGCGCCCGTGTCGACGAGGAACGTGCGTGGCGCCGCGCCGCCGATCGAAACCGGAACGAAGTGATGTCCGCCGTGCCGCTCGAGCCGGACGACCGACCGCTTCGACTCTCCGACGACCGTCTCCACGGCGCCCGGACGCGCGAAGACCGAGTCCTCGAACGTGGCGAGAAGGTCCACGCTCTCGATCTGCGACTCCTCGACCAGCTGGCCGTCGATGCTGTGCTTCGAGCCGAAGGGCACGCGGGCTCCGGTCGGTCCGCGCTCGCCTTTCTTGTCGGGAGAGAGCTCGCGCCAGTCGTGGACCGTCACCGTGTGGAAGACATCTTCTCCACGAAGCGCGGAGCGATCGAGGAACTCCACGCGCGCGAGACGCTGGCCCGACACATCCGGCGCGAACAGAGTCGGGCTTCCCCGCGAGCCCCAGACAAGGAGCGCGTCGGGATCCGCGTCGCGCAGGACGGTGGCGGGCGCACGCTTCGCGGCGGCTTCGAGAAGGAGATCCTCGTCGTGCGCATGCGCGACCTCGAGCTCCTGGCGCTGCACATCGGGAAGGTCGGTGACGAGGCCGATGAACTGCTGCCATCCGCCCCCCGGACCGACGGCCATCGAGATGTCGTATCCGCCGGTCGACACGTCCATGCGGATCCGATCGCCCCGCCGGCGCTCACGAATGCGCGCTTCGACGCGCGCCGGCGCAAGGACGGTGTGCCGTCCCGTGCGCTCGCCCCTCTCCGCCCAGGCTTCGAGTGCGCGCGGTCCCCCGTAGCCCTGGACGAGGCGGCGCGCGAGCTCGATCGCGGCCGCGTCGTTGTTCGCTGCCGGCGGTGCAGACATTCCCGTCCACGGCGGCGGCGTGTGGCTCGTGCCGACGCCAGAGCCGGCGCCCTGCGCGCCGGTCGCCGGGGACGAAGTCGTCGCTCCGGCGGCTCCCGGTGCCGGTAGGGCCGGGGAGGGCGGGACCCCGGTTTCCCCGCTGTTCCCGCTTCCGCTCCCGCGAAGCACGCGCACGCCCGGCTCGGTCTTGCCGATCACTTTCGGTCCGGATTCGACCGGCGACACACCGAGGAAGAGCCCGGCGGCCGCGGCAAGAAGCGCGAAGAATCCGAAGAAACCGGGGATCGGCTGGCGAGGACGCTTCCATCCGGAGATCATGTTCGGAAGATTAGCAGAACCCGTGCCGGAGAATGCGCGCACCGCCCGCGAACCGATCGCATCGAAACGGCGCAAGCGTCCGCACCGTCCCCGACCCGGAGGCCCCCTGTCCAGCGCATCCGTGCTTTCCATCAACGTCGGCCGGCCCCGCGAGGTGCAACACGACGGCCGCATCGTGCGCACCGGAATCTTCAAGAGTCCGGTCGCAGGACCGGTGTTTCTCGATCGTGAAGGTTTCGAGGGCGATGGTCAGGCCGACCGAAGGGTCCATGGCGGGCCCGATCGCGCGGCCTACGCGTACCCGCACGAACACTACGAGCACTGGCGGCCGCGTCTCGGCGGCGGCGAGCTGCCGTACGGCCAGTTTGGAGAGAATCTGACCCTGGTTGGGATTCGTGAGAGCGATGTCGGAATCGGGGACATCCTGCGCCTCGGGAAAGCGCGGGTCCAGGTGACCGCTCCTCGCGCACCGTGCTTCAAGCTCGGCATTCGCACAGGCGACGAGGACATCATCGAGCCATTCCTCGCGAGCGGCCGGCTCGGTTTCTACCTGCGAGTGCTCGAGCCCGGAGCGGTCGCCGCCGGGGACCCGGTTTCAATCGAAGAGCGGGATGCCGCAGGCATCACGGTCGAGACGCTGATCGCGCTTCTCTACGGGAACGGACGGACACGCGACCGCGCGCTCCTCGAGCGCGCCCTGACGATCCCGTCTCTCATGGACGGTCTCAGGCGTTCGCTCGAGAAGCGGCGATCGGGTTGATGCGCGCGCCTAGCGATACGTGTCTTTGATCTTCCCCCACGAGGAGTCGAGCGTCGGCGTTGGGAACTCGCGTCCCACCGAAAGACCGCGCAGGCGCTCGTTGCATCCCACCGGCCCGACCAGGGTCGCACCCCCCGTCGAGAGATTGATCGTATAGAGCGCGGCGGTCGTCGGGCCCCAGCCGAACACGGCGTAGGCGACTCCCGTCGCACCCGAGATGTCGAACCCGTTGTCGTCGGTCGCGTCGACGCCGAGGCTTCCCACCGTGTTGAGCTTCCCGTTGTTCGGCGGAAGCTGTGTCGCGAGGACGTCGAGGTTCGAATCGATGTCGTAGAGCACGGTCGTCGCGGCCCCCGCGAAGCTGTTCGTGTACGCCGCACCCGTCACGCGCGGGTTCGTCCCGAAGTTCGGATCCCCGACGTTGAAGGCCAGCATGCTGTCGACGGCGGCGATCGTCCCCAGGTCGGGCTGCGCGCGCAGGTTCTGATCCGCATCGCTCACGATCCGGATGCGGTCCACGGTCGGATTGAAGTCGAAGCCGAACTCGAGGCCTGCGAGCGCTGTCGCGAACGGGGCGCCGCCGACCGGAGTCGCCACGCCGCTGTTCGGGTCCGCGATCAGGTACACGCGGTTCGTGCTCCCGAGAACGTAGAGGCGGCCGACCGGCATCGCCGGGCGGAAGTCGATCGCGAGCGCCGTCTCGCCGGGCATGAGGCCCGTGATCGGACGCAGCGAGAGTGTGCCGGGTGACGTACTGCTGAAGTTGTACAGGTTGTTGTTCGTGCTGAGGGCCCACAGCTCTTCTGCTGCCTGGGCCGTGGTCGTGCCGGCAATGGCCGCGAACGCTGCAAAGGCAGCGAGAACCGCGGGCATCGCGACGGCCGCTCTGAACCGCTCGAGCAAGCTCCTCATGACGGGTCTCCTCCCGATCCGTGGGATCCGGTGTGGTGGGTCTTCGGGTGTGTGCTTCGAATGGAGACCGGGGGGACGGACTCATCAGGGGTACGGGCCGCGCGGCGAATCGGATGTGTGGGCCTCAAAAGCGAAACGGGGAGCGATCGTGTGATCGCTCCCCGTTCGAAAAAATCCGGCGGCGTCCTACTCTCCCACAGCCTTTCAGCTGCAGTACCATCGGCGCTGGAGGGCTTAACTTCTCTGTTCGGAATGGGAAGAGGTGTGACCCCTCCGCCATAGCCACCGGAAATAGTTGCGCTGAGGGACTAGGACCCAAGAGCCGGCCCAGGGTACGTAGCCGCTGAGCCAGCGTAAGCTGGACTTGGACCCGTCAGCGCGAGCATGTCTGACAACCGATAGGAGAAACGGAAAGCGCGCGGCAAGCTCCGAAGGGGGTTCCGGCCAAGCCTCACGGCTGATTAGTACCGGTCGGCTGAAAGGGTCACCCCTCTTACACCTCCGGCCTATCGACCTCGTAATCTCCGAGGAGCCTTTAGGTGGCTTACGCCACGGGAGATCTCATCTTGGGGCGTGTTTCGCGCTTAGATGCTTTCAGCGCTTATCACATCCGAACATAGCTACCCGGCGCTGCCGTTGGCACGACAACCGGTACACTAGAGGTTCGTCCGACCCGGTCCTCTCGTACTAGGGTCAGCTCCCCTCAAATCTCCTCCGCCCGCGATGGATAGGGACCGAACTGTCTCACGACGTTCTGAACCCAGCTCACGTACCGCTTTAATCGGCGAACAGCCGAACCCTTGGGACCTTCTCCAGCCCCAGGATGCGATGAGCCGACATCG